>NZ_JBIAUC010000005.1:0-371204 GCF_042892355.1 Streptomyces sp. NPDC001796
TGGGTTGATAGGCCAGGTCTGGAAGCCCGGTAACGGGTGGAGGTGACTGGTACTAATAGGCCGAGGGCTTGTCCTCAGTTGCTCGCGTCCACTGTGTTGGTTCTGAAACCACGAACAACCCGCTGTTTCGGCAGTGGCTGGTTGTCTGTTTCATAGTGTTTCGGTGGTCATAGCGTGAGGGAAACGCCCGGTTACATTCCGAACCCGGAAGCTAAGCCTTACAGCGCCGATGGTACTGCAGGGGGGACCCTGTGGGAGAGTAGGACACCGCCGAACAATTCTTCAGAGCGGGTCCCCGAACTTCGGTTCGGGGACCCGCTCTTTTGCGTTGTGCGTCACTTCGCGTTCACGTTGCCGGACAAGCATCCCAGCCATGGGTACCGCTGGAATGCTCACGGCCGCAGGTGTCGGCCGCGGTGACGAGGTCATCGTGCCGGCGTTCGGCAACATCGAGGTGGCTGAGGCCGTGGCCTCGGCGGGTGCGACGCCGGTCTTCGCGGACATAGATCCGGCGACGTACTGCCTGGACCCGGCGGCCGTGGAGGCCGCCGTGACCTCCCAGACCGTCGCGGTCGTCGTCGTGCACCGTTTCGGCCGGCCGGCCGACGTCGGTGCACTTCACGAGGTCGGGCAGCGGCACGGTCTGCTGGTGCTGGAGCAGGGCGAGTCAGAGACGCCGTACGCCGAGGTGGCGCAGCGGCGGGAGCGCGCGGCGTACCTCGACAAGCGACTGCGGGGCGTGCGAACGCCCGAGGACGGCGGCGGGCACACGTATCAGCAGTACATCGTGCGGGTGCCGGGGAACGGGCGGCCCGACCGGGATGCCTTCGCACGGGCCCTGCGTGCCAAGGGAGTTGAGTGCCGGGTTCCGGTGAAGACGCCCGTGCACCGTATGCCGGCGTTCCGGCGTGACGTGTATCTGCCGGAGACCGAGCGGGCCGCCGACGAGACGCTCTCGCTTCCCGTGGACGCGTCCCTGACCAAGCGTGAGATGAACAGGATCGTGTCCGCGTGCAATGCCCTGGGCGGACTGCTGCAGCCCGCTTTCTGAACCGGTGCACCGATGGTTGGGAGCACACGTCAGTTCGGGGTATGATCTATCCCGTTGCCGCGAGGGAAACCTCGGAAAGCGCGACAAGCCCCTATAGCTCAGTCGGCAGAGCGTCTCCATGGTAAGGAGAAGGTCAACGGTTCGATTCCGTTTGGGGGCTCCAAGAAAAAGACCTCGCCCAGCAGGGCGAGGTCTTTTTCTCATACCCGGGCCCATGTCCCGGGCCCTCACTCCTTGGGAAGCTCCGGGACCCGCATCGCCAGAATGGCCATGTCGTCCGACGGGGCGTCGGAAGCGAAGCGTTCCACCGCGCGCATGATGCGGGCCGCCACCGCGCCCGCCGTAAGACCCGTGCAGGTGGTCAGCACGTCCGCGAGGCCGTCGTCGCCCAGCATGCGCCGGCCCTCGCGGCGTTCCGTGACGCCGTCCGTGACGCACAGCAGGACGTCGCCCGGGTCGAGCGTCACCGTCTGCTCGTACAGCTCCAGGTCCTCCATGACGCCGAGGAGCGGCTGCGGTTCGGCCGCCGGTTCCACCGTGCCGTCCTGGCGCAGCCGGAGCGGCAGCGGATGGCCGGCGCACACCACCTTCAGCACCGCGCCGCCGTCCTCCTGCGGCCACAACTCGCCGTAGAGGAGCGTCAGGAAGCGGCTGCGGGCGCCTTCGTCGAGGATTGCGGAGTTCAGGCGTTCGAGGACTGCGGGGCCGCCGAAGCCCTCGCGGGCCAGCAGCCGCAGCGCATGGCGGGCCAGGCCCGTGACCGCGGCTGCCTCCGGTCCCGTACCGCACACGTCGCCGATGGCGAAGCCGTACGCGCCGTCGCGGATCGGGAAGAGGTCGTAGAAGTCGCCGCCGACCTCGTTGCCCTCGCCGGCCGCGCGGTAGATGACCTCGACCTCGACGCCGTCGATCTGCGGGAGCCCAGGCGGGAGCAGGCTGCGCTGGAGGGACTGGCTGATGGCCGTGCGCTCCGAGTACAGCCGGGCGTTGTCCAGGGCGAGAGCCGCCCGGCGGCTCAAGTCCTCGGCCAGTTCCAGGATCTCCTGCCGGAAGTGTTCGTCCGTCGGCTTGCCCAGCGTCAGCATGCCGATGACGCGATTGCGGGCCACCAGCGGCAGTACGACCGTCTCGCCCCCCACCGCCGAGGCCGTCGCCAGCGTCGTGCCGATGCCGGAGCTGACCGTCGCGGGCTCGCCGAGGCCGAGGCTCCGCATGGAGGTGCGCAGGGCCGCCTGGTGGGCCGCCTCCCCGGGGGCCGTCCAGATGCGGGCGCCCGGTGTGGGGATCGGCTCCGGGGGCGGGATCTTGGCCAGGAGGGCCTTGAGGCCGTCGATGCGGTCCTCGTCCTCGTGCAGGACGTACGACAGGTACGGCTCGGAGGCCTGGTCGGCGATCGTGTAGACCGCGCACCAGGTGGCCAGGGTCGGGATCGTCATCTGGGCCATCAGCGCCAGTGTCTGGTCGCGGTCCAGGGTGCCCGCGAGGAGGTCGGAGGCCTCCACGAGGAAGCTCAGGGAGCCGCGGCGCAGGCGTTCCAGCTCGCCCAGGCGGGCGGATTCCACGGCGAGGGCGATGCGGTCGGCCGCGAACTGCAGGCGCAGCGCCTCCTCGTTGGAGTACCGGGAGGGTGCCTCGGCCGCCACACCGAGGGAGCCGGTGAGGCGGCCCTCGACCTTCAGCGGGACCGTCACCACCGAGCGCATACCGGTGCCGTTCAGCAGCGGCACCGAGCCCGGTACGGCCGCCAGGTCGTCGTGGACGGCCGGCATCCGGGCCGAGCCGTAGCGGCCGGGGCCGGCCTCGACGGGGACGCGGGCGAAGCGCTGGCGGGCGGAGGGCAGGCCGGTGGAGGCCCGAACCTCCAGCTCCGTCTCGTCGTCGGTGGCCAGCAGCAGGAAGGCCGCGTCGCCGTCGAGCATGTCGCGGGCGCGTTCCACCGTGCGTTGCAGCAGGCCGTCGAGGTCGTCGGGGGCGGGGGAGCCGATGAAGACCTCGAAGGGGTCCGCGGTCTGGCCGTCCGTGGCCGTGGTCGTGTCGGGGGCCGGTCCGCGGAGCGGGGTCTGCAGGACGGCCCGCTCGTGGTCGCGCACCAGCAGGCAGACCGTGGACGGCTCCCCCGCCGTGTCGCGTACACGCAGGTGGGAGGCGTAGACGGGGATGACGCGGCCGTCGGCGCCGCGGATGCCGTAGCTGCCCTCCCAGCGGGAGAGCCGGAGGGCCTCGGCGACGCCCGTGCCGGTTCCGGGGGTGTGCGGCCAGGCCGCGAGGTCGGTGAGCGGCTTGCCGGTGACCTGCTCCCCGGCGTAGCCGAACAGTTCCTCCGCGTCCTCGTTCCAGGCGGTGATGCAGCCGGAGCGGTCGATCTGGACGACGGCGACGCGGACCCGGCCGTCGGCGAGCGGCAGCAGGTCGGCGGGGAGGGCGGGGCCCGCCGCGCGCGTGCCGACCGGGCGCTCGGGCAGGTCGAGCTGGAACCACACCTGCTTGTGCGTGGGCGTGTACTCCACGCCCCAGCGACCGGCCAGGGCGGCGCAGAGCTGCAGGCCGCGGCCGCCCTCCCGGTCCGGGCTGCCCATGTCGACGGCGGTCGACTGCAGCGGGATCTCGCGCTCCGGATACCGGTCGGCGACCTCGATGCGCACGCCGTCGTCGCTGCGCAGGCACAGGACGTCCGCGGCGGTGCCCGCGTGGACGACGGCGTTGGTGACCAGCTCGCTGGTGAGGACCACGGCGTCGTCGACGATGTCGGCGAAACCCCAGCCCTGGAGGGTGTCACGGACGAAGGACCGGGCGCTCGCGACCGATCGTCCTACGGGCTCGAAGCTGGCGGCCGCGCGCGCGGTGATCACAGAACTCCTCGTCCGGTTCTCGACGTGCAGGGCTCCCGGGCCGACCCCCTCCTGCCGAGGCAGTGGCTCGTCCTCACTCTGCCGGGGATCCTGGGGTGGTCCCCCGGGATGCAGTCCGGTGGTCATGGTGCGGCGCCCCTCCGATGCCTGCCCGCTCGTGCTCGTGCCACCGCCCAGGCCGGTCGACCGCTGCGGCTGGACAGCCGCATGCAAGGTTACTTACCTTCGCCGTCCATGCGGATGCCGGTCGCGGGTGTTTACGTCCGGAGAGTGTGCGGAGCGTGTGCGAAGCTGCCGAACTGTTATGGCCTGGTTCCGGCATGGTGAAACACTGGGCAAGCTTCTAGAAGAAGGTCCGGCAGGCCGAGTGTCTTCTGTCACGCCGGGCAGGAGCACGCGCGTGTGCCTGGCTGGATCGGGCAGGACTACGCATCGGTGACCGGTACGTCGAGCAGTACCCCAGAGCACAGCAGTAATGGTCGATCCCTGCGGGAGGGACACAGTGGAGTCTGGCGCAGCGACGCGTGGCACGAAGACGCGCGCGAAAGGCGGACAGTCCCTGGGCAACCAGCGCGCGGGGCGGGGCGCAACCACCACGGTGGACACGGCGGCCCTGAACCGGCTGCTGGCGGCCCTGGTGTCGATGAGGGACGGCAACTTCCGTAAGCGGTTGACCGTCTCCGGTGACGGGGTCATGTCCGAGATCGCGGCCGTCTTCAACGAGGTGGCCGACCGGAACATGCACCTGACCGGCGAGCTGGCGCGGGTGCGGCGTGTGGTCGGCCGTGAGGGCAAGCTCACGGAGCGGCTGGAGACGGGGGCCTGTGAGGGTTCCTGGGCGTCGGCGATCGAGGCGTCCAACGCGCTCGTGGACGATCTCGTCCGGCCGGTCTCCGAGGTCAGCCGGGTGCTGTCCGCGGTGGCCGAGGGCGATCTGTCGCCGCGCATGGAGCTGCGGACGCCGGGGCCGGAGGGGACGGGGCATCCGCTGCGCGGCGAGTTCCTGAAGGTCGCCCGTACCGTCAACAATCTGGTCGACCAGCTGTCGACGTTCACCGACGAGGTCACGCGGGTGGCCATCGAGGTGGGCACCGAGGGCAAGCTGGGCGGGCAGGCCAGGCTGCGGGGCATGTCCGGTTCGTGGAAGGACCTGACGGAGTCGGTCAACACGATGGCCTACCGGCTCACCGCGCAGGTGCGGGACATCGCGCTGGTGACGACGGCGGTCGCCAAGGGTGATCTGTCGCGCAAGGTCACGGTGCATGTCGCCGGCGAGATGCTGGAGCTGAAGAACACCGTCAACACGATGGTGGAGCAGCTGTCCGCCTTCTCGTCCGAGGTGACGCGGGTGGCCCGCGAAGTCGGCACCGAGGGCATCCTGGGCGGCCAGGCGCAGGTGCCGGGCGTCGCCGGGGTGTGGAAGGACCTCACCGACTCGGTGAACGTGATGGCCGGCAACCTGACGGCCCAGGTGCGTGGGATCGCGCAGGTCACCACGGCCGTCGCCAACGGTGACCTGTCGCAGAAGGTCACCGTGCCGGCGCGCGGCGAGGTCGCGCGCCTCGCCGAGACGATCAACCAGATGACCGAGACGCTGCGGATCTTCGCGGACGAGGTCACGCGCGTGGCCAACGAGGTGGGCGCCGAGGGGCAGCTCGGCGGTCAGGCGAACGTGCCGGGTGCGGCGGGAACGTGGAAGGACCTCACCGATTCGGTGAACACGGTCTTCCGGAATCTGACCACTCAGGTGCGGGACATCGCCGCGGTGACGACGGCGGTGGCCAACGGCGACATGTCGCAGAAGGTCACGGTCGACGTGGCCGGCGAGATGCTCGAGCTGAAGAACACCGTCAACGGCATGGTCGACCAGCTGTCTGCGTTCGGTGCCGAGGTCACGCGCGTGGCGCGGGAGATCGGCGTCGAGGGTGAGCTGGGCGGCCAGGCGCAGGTGCCGGGCGCGGCCGGTACGTGGAAGGACCTGACGGACTCCGTCAACACCGCTTTCCGCAACCTCACCGGTCAGGTCCGCAACATCGCGCAGGTGACGACGGCCGTGGCCAACGGCGACCTGTCGCAGAAGGTCACCGTGGACGTCTCCGGCGAGATGCTCCAGCTGAAGAACACCGTGAACACGATGGTGGACCAGCTGTCGAGCTTCGCCGACCAGGTCACCCGCATGGCCCGGGACGTGGGCACCGAGGGCCGCCTGGGCGGTCAAGCCCGCGTGGACGGCGTGTCGGGCACCTGGAAGGAGCTCACCGACTCCGTCAACTCGATGGCGTCCAACCTGACCGGTCAGGTGCGCAACATCGCGCAGGTGACGACGGCCGTGGCGCGCGGTGACCTGTCGCAGAAGATCGACGTGGACGCGCGCGGGGAGATCCTGGAGCTGAAGAACACCATCAACACGATGGTCGACCAGCTCTCCGCCTTCGCCGAGCAGGTGACGCGGGTGGCCCGCGAGGTGGGCACGGAGGGCCGGCTGGGCGGTCAGGCGCAGGTGCCGGGCGTGGCCGGCGTGTGGCGCGACCTGACGGACTCCGTGAACGGCATGGCGGGCAACCTGACCGCGCAGGTGCGCAACATCGCGCAGGTCGCCACCGCCGTGGCGCGCGGTGACCTGTCGCAGAAGATCACCGTGGACGCGCGCGGGGAGATCCTGGAGCTGAAGAACACGCTGAACACGATGGTGGACCAGCTGTCGTCGTTCGCCCAGGAGGTCACGCGGGTCGCCCGTGAGGTCGGTACGGAGGGCATCCTGGGCGGTCAGGCCGAGGTGCAGGGCGTCTCCGGCACCTGGAAGGACCTCACGCAGTCCGTGAACGGCATGGCGAACAACCTGACCATGCAGGTGCGCAACATCGCCGAGGTCACGACCGCGGTCGCCAAGGGCGACCTGTCCAAGAAGATCACCGTGGACGCCAAGGGCGAGATCCTCGAACTGGTCACCACCGTCAACACGATGGTCGACCAGCTGTCGTCGTTCGCCGAGCAGGTGACGAGGGTGGCCCGCGAGGTGGGCACCGAGGGCATCCTGGGCGGTCAGGCGCACGTCCCGGGGGTCACGGGCATCTGGAAGGACCTCAGCGACAACGTCAACCTCATGGCCAACAACCTGACCATGCAGGTGCGGAACATCTCCCAGGTCGCGGCGGCGGTCGCCAACGGTGACCTGACGCGGACGGTGACGATCGAGGCGCGCGGTGAGGTCGCGCAGCTCGCGGACACCTTCAACACGATGGTGAAGACGCTGAGTTCCTTCGCCGACCAGGTCACCAAGGTGGCCCGGGAGGTGGGCACGGACGGGATCCTGGGCGGTCAGGCCTACGTTCCGGGCGTGGCCGGCACGTGGAAGGACCTCACGGAGTCCGTGAACCAGATGGCGTCGAACCTGACCGGTCAGGTGCGCAACATCGCCATGGTGACCACGGCCATCGCCAAGGGCGACCTGACCAAGAAGATCGACATCGACGCGCGCGGGGAGATCCTGGAGCTGAAGACCACCATCAACACGATGGTCGACCAGCTGTCCTCCTTCGCGGAGGAGGTCACGCGCGTGGCCCGCGAGGTGGGCACGGAGGGTCAGCTCGGCGGTCAGGCACGCGTGCGGGACGTCGACGGCACCTGGCGGGACCTCACGGAGTCCGTGAACGAGATGGCCGGGAACCTGACCCGGCAGGTGCGTGCCATCGCGCGCGTGGCGACCGCGGTGACGCGTGGCGACCTCAACCTGAAGATCGACGTGGACGCCTCCGGGGAGATCCAGGAGCTTCAGGACTACATCAACAAGATGATCGCCAACCTGCGCGACACCACGATCGCGAACAAGGAGCAGGACTGGCTCAAGGGCAACCTGGCCCGTATCTCCGCGCTGATGCAGGGCCGCCGTGACCTGGAGGACGTGGCCTCGCTGATCATGAGCGAGCTGACGCCGGTGGTCTCCGCGCAGCACGGCGCGTTCTTCGTCGCCATGCCGCTGGTCGACGGCCAGGACGTGAGCGCCGAGAACGACGACCAGTACGAGCTGCGCATGCTGGGCTCGTACGGCTACTCGATGGGCTCCATGCCGACGTCGTTCCGGCCGGGTGAGGCGCTGATCGGGACGGCGGCCATGGAGAAGCGCACGATCCTGGTGGAGAACGCGCCCAGCGGCTATCTGAAGATCTCCTCCGGGCTCGGGGAGGCGCCGCCCGCCCAGGTGATCGTCATTCCGGTGCTCTTCGAGGGGAAGGTGCTCGGCGTCATCGAGCTGGCGTCCTTCACGCCGTTCACGCAGATCCAGAAGGACTTCCTCAACCAGATCGCCGAGATGATCGCGACCAGCGTCAACACCATCTCCGTCAACACCAAGACGGAGGTGCTGCTGAAGCAGTCGCAGGAGCTGACCGAGCAACTGAGGCTGCGGTCGGAGGAGTTGGAGCAGCGGCAGAAGGCCCTCCAGGCGTCCAACGCCGAACTGGAGGAGAAGGCCGAGCTGCTGGCCCAGCAGAACCGCGACATCGAGGTGAAGAACACCGAGATCGAGGAGGCGCGGCAGGTCCTGGAGGAGCGCGCCGAGCAGCTCGCGGTGTCCATGCGCTACAAGAGCGAGTTCCTGGCGAACATGTCGCACGAGCTGCGCACGCCGCTGAACTCGCTGCTGATCCTGGCCAAGCTGCTGGCCGACAACGCCGAGGGCAACCTCTCGCCGAAGCAGGTGGAGTTCGCCGAGACCATCCACGGCGCCGGCTCGGACCTGCTGCAGCTGATCAACGACATCCTGGACCTGTCGAAGGTCGAGGCAGGCAAGATGGACGTCTCCCCGACACGGATCGCGCTCGTCCAGCTGGTGGACTACGTGGAGGCCACCTTCCGGCCGCTGACCGCGGAGAAGGGCCTCGACTTCTCGGTCCGGGTGTCGCCGGAGCTGCCCGCCACGCTGCACACCGACGAGCAGCGGCTGCTGCAGGTGCTGCGCAACCTGCTGTCCAACGCGGTGAAGTTCACCGACACCGGGGCCGTGGAGCTGGTCATCCGGCCGGCGGGCGGCGACGTCCCGGTGGCCATCCGGGAGCAGCTCCTGGAGGCCGGCTCGCTGCGGGACGCGGATGCCGAGATGATCGCGTTCTCGGTGGCCGACACCGGTATCGGCATCCCGGCGAGCAAAATGCGGGTGATCTTCGAGGCGTTCAAGCAGGCCGACGGCACCACCAGCCGCAAGTACGGCGGCACGGGCCTCGGGCTGTCCATCTCGCGGGAGATCGCCCGGCTGCTCGGCGGTGAGATCCACGCGCAGAGCGAGCCCGGCCGCGGCTCGACGTTCACCCTGTACCTGCCGCTGCACCCGAGCGAACTGCCGCCGCACGGCTACCCGCAGCTCGCGCCCGCCCTGGAGGCCGGTGAGCTGCTGGCCTCCGAAGCCGAGCTGTCCGCACCGGACATCGAGACTCCGGCCGAGGTGAAGTCGTACCAGGAGACCCAGAACGGTCCCGCGGCGCTCTTCCGGCGCCGCCGCAGGGCCGTGACCGCGGGTCGGGGCGGAGCGGGCCAGGAGCAGGCCGGCGGTGAGCCTCAGGGAGGCGTGCTGCCGCGGCAGGGTGTGCGGTTCGACGGGGAGAAGGTGCTGATCGTCGACGACGACATCCGCAACGTCTTCGCGCTGACCAGTGTCCTGGAGCAGCACGGTCTGTCGGTGCTGTACGCCGAGAACGGCCGTGAGGGCATCGAGGTCCTGGAACAGCACGACGACGTGGCGGTCGTCCTGATGGACATCATGATGCCGGAGATGGACGGGTACGCCACGACCACCGCGATCCGGCGGATGCCGCAGTTCGCGGGGCTGCCGATCGTCGCCCTGACGGCGAAGGCGATGAAGGGGGACCGGGAGAAGGCCATCGAGTCGGGCGCTTCCGACTATGTGACCAAGCCGGTCGATCCCGATCATCTTCTTTCGGTGATGGAGCAGTGGATGCGCGCTGAGTGAAGGGATGGCGGAGAAGCCCTGCCGTTCACGCGGAGTTGCCGGGTGAGGGCGGCGGGAGCCGTGTAGAAGTGCGGTGTGCGGGGAACGTTCTGGTTTCCTGCCGCGTTTCTGGTATGTGCACAGTGACATCGCGGTGACAGGGTGTGGCGACAGGCGGGGTGCGGCTACGATGACCGGCACAAGGACGGGCGGCGCAAGGGAGTCGTCCCCTGGGGCGGCGCCGGGCGGTGTCATCCCGAGTCCTGCGGACAGGGGAGGCCCCAAGCCGGGGCGAGGAGGGCGGGCCATGGTGCAGAAGGCCAAGATCCTCCTGGTCGATGACCGGCCGGAGAATCTGCTGGCGCTGGAGGCCATCCTCTCTGCGCTCGATCAGACGCTGGTCAGGGCATCGTCCGGGGAGGAAGCGCTCAAGGCGCTGCTGACGGACGACTTCGCGGTGATTCTGCTGGACGTCCAGATGCCGGGCATGGACGGTTTCGAGACCGCCGCGCACATCAAGCGGCGCGAGCGGACCCGGGACATCCCGATCATCTTCCTGACCGCCATCAACCACGGCCCGCACCACACCTTCCGGGGGTACGCGGCGGGTGCGGTGGACTACATCTCCAAGCCGTTCGACCCGTGGGTGCTGCGGGCGAAGGTCTCCGTTTTCGTCGAGCTGTACATGAAGAACTGCCAACTGCGGGAGCAGGCGGCCCTGCTGCGGCTCCAGCTGGAGGGCGGCAAGTCCGGGGGCGGCGACAGCAAGGAGCCGGCGGGCATCCTCGCCGAGCTCTCGGCGCGGCTCGCGGCGGTGGAGGAGCAGGCGGAGGCGCTGTCCAAGCAGCTGGACGACGAGTCCGCGGACGCGGCCGCGGTGGCGACGGCGGCCCACCTCGAGCGCAAACTCACGGGCCTGCGCAGGGCGCTGGACGCGTTGGAGCCGGGGACGGGCAGCGGGGCACCGTCGGTGCCTTCGCAGAACTGACGCGGGGCGGGGACCGGCGCGGCGCCGTGAACGCCCGGTTGAGGCGACGTCAACTTCGCGCATCTTCTGAGGCGACACGAACGGGTGAAGCCTCAGGGGCGTGTGTTCCCTGCCCTTTCCACCGGTAATCTCACACCCATGGCCCCACGTCCCGCAGCCAAGAAGTCGCCCGCGAAGAAGGCGGCCGCTCCCAGGAAGGCTCCGGCGAAGAAGGCCCCCGCCAAAAAAGCCGCCGCCAAGAAGGCAGTGGCGAAGAAGCCCGCCCCCGCACCGGCGCCCAACCCGACCGGGGGCGTGTACAGACTCGTACGCGCCCTGTGGCTCGGCGCCGCGCACGCTGTCGGAGCCCTGTTCCGCAGCCTGGGGCGGGGCGCGAAGGGGCTCGACCCGGCGCACCGCAAGGACGGTCTGGCGCTCCTGCTGCTCGCGCTGTCGCTGATCGTCGCCGCCGGCACCTGGGCCAATCTCCGCGGTCCCGTGGGCGACCTCGTCAAGATGCTGGTGACCGGCGCCTTCGGCCGCCTGGACCTGCTGGTGCCGCTGCTGCTCGGCGTGATCGCCGTGCGCCTGATCCTCCACCCGGAGCGCCCGGAGGCCAACGGCCGCATCGTCATCGGCCTGTCCGCGCTCGTCCTCGGCGTGCTCGGCCAGGTGCACATCGCCTGCGGCGCCCCCGCGCGCGGCGACGGCATGCAGGCGATAAGGGACGCCGGCGGGCTCATCGGCTGGGCCGCGGCCACCCCGCTGACGTACACCATGGGCGACGCCCTCGCCGTGGCGCTGCTCGTCCTGCTCACGTTCTTCGGCGTACTCGTCGTCACCGCCACACCCGTCACCGCAATCCCGCGACGGCTGCGCCACGCCGGCATCAGGCTCGGCCTCCTGGACGACCCGCAGGACCAGGAGGTCCTGACCGAGGACGACGAACGCTACGACGAGCAGTGGCGCGAGGCGCTGCCCCGCACCCGGCGCCGTGGCCCCGCCCCCGACGCGTACGACCCGGACGGAGCCGAGCAGGTGGCGCTCTCCCGGCGCCGCGGCCGTCCGCGGCGCCCCGCCGTGCAGCAGCCGGCCATGGGCAGGGAGATGGACGCCGTGGACGTCGCGGCGGCCGCCGCCGCGGCCCTTGACGGCGCCGTCCTGCACGGCATGCCGCCGTCCCCGGTCGTCGCCGACCTCACCCAGGGCGTGAGCGTCACAGACCGGGAGCCGACCACGCCCACGCCCGTGCCGACCGCACGCCCCGAGCCGGAGGAGCCCGCGTCGCAGGCCGCGGTGCCCGACCTGACGAAGAAGGCCCCCGAGGAGCCCCGCGAGCTGCCGCCGCGCGCCGAGCAGCTGCAGTTGTCCGGCGACATCACCTACGCCCTGCCCTCCCTGGACCTGCTCCACCGGGGCGGTCCCGGCAAGGCGCGCAGCGCCGCCAACGACGCCGTCGTCGACGCACTCACCAACGTCTTCACCGAGTTCAAGGTCGACGCCCGCGTCACCGGCTTCACCCGCGGTCCGACGGTCACCCGGTACGAGGTCGAGCTCGGCCCCGCCGTCAAGGTGGAGCGGATCACGGCGCTCACCAAGAACATCGCGTACGCCGTCGCCAGCCCCGACGTGCGGATCATCAGCCCGATCCCCGGCAAGTCCGCGGTCGGCATCGAGATCCCCAACACCGACCGGGAGATGGTCAACCTCGGTGACGTGCTGCGCCTCGCCGAGTCCGCCGAGGACGACGACCCGATGCTGGTCGCCTTCGGCAAGGACGTCGAGGGCGGCTACGTCATGCACAGCCTGGCCAAGATGCCGCACCTGCTCGTCGCCGGCGCCACCGGCTCCGGCAAGTCGTCCTGCATCAACTGCCTGATCACCTCGGTCATGATGCGCGCGACCCCGGAGGACGTGCGCATGGTCCTGGTCGACCCCAAGCGGGTCGAACTGACCGCGTACGAGGGCATTCCGCACCTGATCACGCCGATCATCACCAACCCGAAGCGGGCCGCCGAGGCGCTCCAGTGGGTCGTGCGCGAGATGGACCTGCGCTACGACGACCTGGCGGCGTACGGCTTCCGGCACATCGACGACTTCAACGAGGCCGTCCGGCACGGCAAGGTGAAGCCGCAGGAGGGCAGCGAACGCGAGCTGCAGCCCTACCCCTACCTGCTGGTGATCGTCGACGAGCTGGCCGACCTGATGATGGTCGCGCCCCGGGACGTCGAGGACGCGATCGTGCGCATCACGCAGCTCGCGCGCGCGGCCGGCATCCACCTGGTCCTCGCCACGCAGCGGCCGTCCGTGGACGTCGTCACCGGCCTGATCAAGGCGAACGTGCCCTCCCGGCTCGCCTTCGCCACCTCCTCGCTCGCCGACAGCCGAGTCATCCTCGACCAGCCCGGCGCCGAGAAGCTGATCGGCAAGGGCGACGGGCTGTTCCTCCCGATGGGCGCGAACAAACCGGTGCGCATGCAGGGCGCGTTCGTGACCGAGGAGGAGGTCGCGGCCGTCGTCCGGCACTGCAAGGAGCAGATGACGCCCGTATTCCGGGACGACGTCGTGGTCGGCGGCAAGCAGAAGAAGGAGATCGACGAAGACATCGGCGACGACCTCGACCTGCTGTGCCAGGCCGCCGAGCTGGTCGTCTCCACCCAGTTCGGATCCACCTCGATGCTCCAGCGCAAGCTCCGCGTCGGCTTCGCCAAGGCCGGGCGGCTGATGGACCTCATGGAGTCGCGGAACATCGTCGGCCCCAGCGAGGGGTCCAAGGCGCGTGACGTTCTCGTGAAACCGGACGAGTTGGACGGCGTGCTCGCCCTCATCCGTGGGGAGGCTCAACCGTAGGGATCCGGACGGTCCCGGGCCGCCTCGCGAGAGGGCCGGCCGAGCGGGTCCGAGTGCGCCCGGCGGGGCGCTCGGACGCTCGGTCGTGACCCACTCGTAAGTGTTCCGTGAGCAACCGTTTCCCGCCATCGGACGTCAAGTTGAGAGAGGACAGACCTGTCTCCCGGCATCAGGATGACCGGCCATTCTGATGGCGTACAAAGTCCTACCGCCCGGTTGCCCCACCCTTTCGCACCCCTCCTAGACTGAACTTCCAGCACAGGTGGCTACACGCTCGAAAGGCGCCCCCGTGTCCATCGGCAACTCCCCTGACGGCAACTCCCCTGAGGACGCTCGTCCGTTCGAAGACGGCCGTGACGACGCCTCCGCGTCGGACCGCCCCTCGATCGGCCGGGCCCTGCGACAGGCGCGGATCGCGGCCGGGCTGACCGTCGACGACGTCAGCAACGCCACCCGGGTCCGTGTCGCCATCGTGCACGCGATCGAACAGGACAACTTCGCTCCCTGCGGCGGCGACGTCTACGCCCGCGGTCACATCCGCACGCTCGCGCGCGCGGTGCACCTCGACCCGGCCCCGCTGCTGGATCAGTACGCCGCCGAGCACGGCGCACGCCCGGCCCCGACGCCGGCGGCCCCGCTCTTCGAGGCGGAGCGCATTCGGCCCGACCGGCGGGCGCCGAACTGGACCGCGGCCATGGTCGCCGCGATAGTCGTGGTGATCGGTTTCGTCGCGTTCACCCTGATCAGGGGGACCGGCAGTTCGGACACCGCCGACACACCGGTCGCCAAGGGCCCCACGGCGACCACCGGAAAGCCCGCCTCGCCCACCCCCAAGAGCAGCAAGCCCGCCGAACAGAAGCCCGAGCCGTCCGAGAGCGCCATCGCGGCCGCGCCCCGGGACAAGGTGACGGTCCAGGTGAGCGCCACCGACGGCCGCAGTTGGATCTCCGCCAAGGACCACAACGGCCGCACCCTCTTCGACGGGCTGCTCGAGAAGGGCGACTCGCAGACCTTCCAGGACAAGGAGAAGATCGACCTCGTCCTCGGCGACGCGGGTGCCATCCAGCTCTACGTCAACGGCAAGAAGATCCAGGACGACTTCCGGCCCGGCCAGGTCGAGCGCCTGACCTACACCAAGGGCGACCCCGTCACCGGCTGACCGAGCGGCACTCAGCGGTACTCAAGGGGCACGGACACACGGGGTTGGCCAAGATCGGCCAACCCCGTCGACGTGGGCTGTCAGTGGGACGAAGTAGTCTTGAGCCCATGCCTGAACGCCGTACCGTCGCACTCGTCACCCTTGGCTGCGCCCGTAACGAGGTGGACTCGGAGGAGCTCGCAGGCCGTTTGGAGGCGGACGGCTGGCAGCTCGTGGAGGACGCCGAGGACGCGGACGTCGCCGTGGTGAACACGTGCGGCTTCGTCGAGGCCGCCAAGAAGGACTCCGTGGACGCCCTCCTGGAGGCGAACGACCTCAAGGGCCACGGCAGAACCCGGGCGGTGGTGGCGGTCGGCTGCATGGCCGAGCGGTACGGCAAGGAGCTGGCCGAGGCCCTCCCGGAGGCCGACGGCGTGCTCGGCTTCGACGACTACGCGGACATCTCCGACCGGCTGCAGACCATCCTGTCCGGCGGCATCCACGCCTCCCACACTCCGCGCGACCGCCGCAAGCTGCTTCCGATCAGTCCGGCCGAGCGGCAGGAATCGGCCGCCGCCGTCGCGCTGCCCGGCCACGGCCCGGCCGACCTCCCGGAGGGCGTCGCGCCCGCCTCGGGCCCGCGCGCGCCCCTGCGCCGCCGCCTCGACGGCTCCCCGGTGGCCTCGGTCAAGCTGGCCTCCGGCTGTGACCGGCGCTGCTCCTTCTGCGCCATCCCCTCCTTCCGGGGCTCCTTCATCTCACGCCGCCCGAGCGACGTGCTGAACGAGACCCGCTGGCTGGCCGAACAGGGTGTGAAGGAGATCATGCTGGTCTCCGAGAACAACACCTCCTACGGCAAGGACCTGGGCGACATCCGCCTCCTGGAGTCCCTGCTGCCGGAGCTGGCCGAGGTGGACGGCATCGAGCGGGTCCGCGTCAGCTACCTCCAGCCCGCCGAGATGCGCCCGGGCCTGATCGAGGTGCTGACCTCGACCCCGAACGTCGCGCCCTACTTCGACCTGTCCTTCCAGCACTCCGCGCCCGGCGTGCTGCGCGCCATGCGGCGCTTCGGTGACACCGACCGCTTCCTGGAGCTGCTCGACACGATCCGCGGCAAGGCGCCAGAGGCGGGCGTGCGCTCCAACTTCATCGTGGGCTTCCCCGGCGAGACCGAGGCCGACCTGGCCGAACTGGAGCGCTTCCTCAACGGCGCCCGGCTGGACGCGATCGGTGTCTTCGGCTACTCCGACGAGGAGGGCACCGAGGCCGCCACGTACGACAACAAGCTCGATGAGGACGTCGTCGCCGAGCGGCTGGCCCACATCTCCCGGCTCGCCGAGGAACTGGTGTCCCAGCGCGCCGAGGAGCGTGTCGGCGAGACGGTCCACGTGCTCGTGGAGTCGGTGGACGAGGGCGAAGACGGGGTCGCCGCGTACGGCCGAGCCGCGCACCAGGCGCCCGAGACGGACGGCCAGGTGCTGTTCACGAGGGGCGAGGGCCTGCGCGTCGGCCGTATCGTCGAGGCGAAGGTGGTCGGTACGGAAGGTGTCGATCTGGTGGCCGAGCCCCTCGCGGGGGCGCTCGGGTGTCCTGAGGAGGCGGGCAGATGACCGGAATCCCAGCCTCCGCGGCGGGCGGCTCCTCCGGTGCGCGCGGAGCGGCCTCCACGCCGGGCGCCTCGGGCGCGACCGGCAGGTCCGGGGCCAAGTCGGCCAAAGGGTCCGCCGGTGCCTCGGTCGCCAAGTCGGTCAGCCGCCCGGACGGCGCGGACGCACCCGGTGGCCCCGGTCCTGCCGACGGGCAGGAGGGCGCACGGCCGGCGCGGGGCGGCAAGCTGACGGCCGCCGCGGTCAACCAGGCCAGCGTGTGGAACGTTGCCAACCTCCTGACGATGCTCCGTCTGCTCCTCGTCCCGGGCTTCGTCGCCCTCATGCTGGCCGACGGCGGGTACGACCCGGCATGGCGCTCGCTCGCCTGGGCGGCCTTCGCCATCGCCATGATCACCGACCTGTTCGACGGCCATCTGGCCCGCACCTACAACCTGGTCACCGACTTCGGGAAGATCGCCGACCCCATCGCCGACAAGGCGATCATGGGTGCGGCGCTGATCTGTCTGTCCTGGCTCGGCGATCTGCCGTGGTGGGTGACGGCCGTCATACTCGGCCGGGAGTTCGGTATCACCCTGCTGCGCTTCCTCGTCATCCGCTACGGGGTGATCCCGGCGAGCCGGGGCGGCAAGCTGAAGACGCTCACGCAGGGCGTGGCGGTCGGCATGTATGTGCTGGCGCTCACAGGCTGGCTGGCGACCCTGAGGTTCTGGGTGATGGCCGTGGCCATCGTGCTGACCGTGGTCACCGGGCTCGACTATGTGAGACAGGCCATTGTGCTGCGCAGGCGCGGTATCGCCGAGCGCCGGGCCGCGGCGGAGGAGGCGGAACGGTGAATTCCATGGCCGCCGAGCTGCTG
Organism: Streptomyces sp. NPDC001796; assembly: GCF_042892355.1. Taxonomy (NCBI): domain Bacteria; kingdom Bacillati; phylum Actinomycetota; class Actinomycetes; order Kitasatosporales; family Streptomycetaceae; genus Streptomyces; species Streptomyces sp. NPDC001796. The sequence continues at coordinate 17,263 of NZ_JBIAUC010000005.1, forward strand.
CGACTACTCATGGTGAGAGGCGAGACCCTCGCCGTCGCCGAGTCGCTCACCGGTGGCCTGGTGGCCGCGGAGCTCACGGCGGTGCCCGGGGCCTCCGCGGTCTTCCGCGGCTCCGTGACCGCGTACGCCACCGATCTCAAACGGGACCTGCTCGGTGTGGACGGTACCCTGTTGAATACCCGCGGTGCGGTGGACCCGCAGGTCGCGGGGCAGATGGCGGTCGGCGTGCGCAAGGCGCTCGGCGCCGACTGGGGACTCGCCACGACCGGCGTGGCCGGCCCCGACCCACAGGACGGACAGCCGGTCGGCACGGTCTTCGTGGCCGTCGCCGGCCCCTTCGAAGAGGTTTCCGACGAACTTGGTGGCGAGAAAGTGGCCTCCCTGCGGTTGAACGGCGACCGTGCGGAAATCCGTATGGAGAGTGTACGGAGCGTGCTCGCACTGCTCCTGGAGCAGCTTGCGGGCGAACAGACCGGGAACGAGCGGGCACAGGATACGGAACAGAACGGGGGGACTTGATGTTTGCAGCTTTCAGTGAACACAACAGCGCTCCCCGCACGGCCGCGGCGCAAGGCGGTACGGTGGGGCGAGAAGGATGCGGCTACGCGGTCCGAGGAGGGAGCCACCGATGATTCTGCTCCGTCGCCTGCTGGGTGACGTGCTGCGTCGGCAGCGCCAGCGCCAGGGCCGTACTCTGCGCGAAGTCTCCTCGACCGCCCGAGTCTCGCTCGGCTATCTCTCCGAGGTGGAGCGGGGGCAGAAGGAGGCGTCCTCCGAGCTGCTCTCCGCGATCTGCGACGCGCTGGACGTACGGATGTCCGAGCTCATGCGGGAAGTGAGCGACGAGCTCGCGCTCGCCGAGCTGGCACAGTCGGCGGCGGCCACCGAGCCGGTGCCCGCACCGGTGCGTCGCCCCATGCTCAACTCCGTGTCCGTCACCGGTGTCCCACCGGAACGGGTCACGATCAAGGCGCCCGCCGAGGCAGTGGACGTGGTGGCCGCCTGATCCTCACGCGCGGGAGCGGGTGAGGCGGCAAGCTCTGCGAGAGCCCCGGCCGGGGTTCCTCCGGGGAGACCTGGAGGGGCACGGCCGGGGGGCTTTCGTGCGCTCCCGGCGCCGGCGTGACCCCCGTTTGCCGGGTCCGGGTGGGGCCGTCATGGTGGAGGGGCGGGGGCTCGGGGTCGTACGAACGCTCGCGGAGGATGCCGATGTACGTCGTGAAGAGCCCGCTGCCCGACTCGCACCTGAAGACCGTCTCCGAGGCACTGCAGGGCGCCCTGGTCGACCTGCTGGACCTCTCCCTCGTGGCGAAGCAGATCCACTGGAACATCATCGGGCCGCGCTTCCGTTCCATCCACCTCCAGCTCGACGAGGTCGTAGACACCGCACGGCGGTACTCCGACACCGTGGCCGAACGGGCCTCCGCGCTCGGCGTTCCGCCGGACGGGCGTGCCGCGACGGTGGCCCAGAGCAGTGGCATCGGTTCCGTGCCCCAGGGCTGGGTCAAGGACACGGACGCGGTGGGAACCCTCGTGTCCGCCCTCGGCGCGGTCATCACACGGATGCGGGAACGGGTGCAGACGACCGCCGACGCCGACCCGGTGAGCCAGGACATCTTCATCGGCGTCACCGCGGAGCTGGAGAAGCACCACTGGATGTTCCAGGCGGAGAACGCGTGAGCCCACAGCGCCCCGGGTCGGCCCGACCGGGGTGTGCGCGGGGTGCGCCGCGTGCGCCAGATGCCCGGGGCATGCGCTGGGTCCGGTGCGCCTGTGTGCCGCTGGTGCGCCCTCCCTGGCGGTGACGGCCCGGTCTAGGGTCTGGTTCCTCGGGTTGGAGGTGACGGCCATGGCGGGGCGCACGGCGCGCTGGGGGGTTGCGCTGGCGCTGGGTGCGCTGTGGTGGTGGGGGGTGCTCCGACTCGTGCTGGCACCCGAGGCAGGGGTGCTGGAAGGTGCGGTCGCCATCGGGGGATGGGGACTGAGTCTGCTGCCGGTGCACTGTGTGCCGAAGGCCAGGGCCGTGGGGGCGGCCGGGTCGGATCAGTGGGCTCGGACCCGGCGGCGGTGGCAGGCCGTGAGGGGGCGCGGGAGGGGCGCGCAACCAGGGTGAGGGGGCGGGACACAGGGGGAGTGTGCGGGGCCGGTACGACGGCGTCCGGGAGTGTTCAGGGGACTCCTGGGGGGCGGCCGTGACCGGCCCGGCCGCGCCCGCCCCCGGGCCCTGTCCGCGCGGCGGTCATCTGTCGCCGGGTCTGTCACCAGGGCATCGCCACGCCGCCGTTCGGGCGGAGGATCTGCCCCGTGACGAAGGACGAGGCGTCGCAGGCCAGGTACAGCACCGCGTGCGCGACGTCCTGCGGTTCGCCGGTCCGGCCCAGCGGTGACAGCCGCGCCATGAACGCCTCCGTGCGTTCCTGCGCCTCCCCGTGCCGGTCGGTCATCGGCGTACGGGTCCAGCCCGGCGCCACGGCGTTGACCCGTATGCCGTGTGGCCCGACCTCGGTCGCCAGGGTCTTCGTCAGCTGCACCACGGCCGCCTTCGCCGCGCCGTAGCAGAGCAGCCCCGGGCCGCCGGTGTCGACGGCGCTCGAGGCCATCGTGACGATGCTGCCGCGGGTCCCGTCGGCGATCATCCGGAGCGCCGCCTCCTGACAGGCGTACAGGACACCCTTGAAGTTGACGGCCAGTACCCAGTCCAGGTCCTCGTCCCGCGTCTGGAGGACCGGGCTGCTGTGCATGATCCCGGCGACGGCCGCCATCGCGTCGAGGCGCTCACAGGACGCGATCGCCTGCCTGAGCCGGGCCCGGTCGGTCACGTCGAGGTGGTGGGTGTGCGCCGTGCCACCCCGGTCCTCGATCAGGGCCGCCGCCTCGCGCAGTCCCGGCGCGTCGCGGTCGGCGCAGTGGACGGCCGCGCCTGCCTCGGCGAGCAGCACGGCCGAGGCCCGGCCGATGCCGCTCGCGGCGCCGGTGACGAACACGGTGCGTTCACTGAGGTCGTACGCCGGGACGGGCATGACAGCGACGCTACGAGAGACCTGACGGATCGTCAATTGTCCGGTCGTAGGCGGCTGTGGCGGTGGCCTGCCGCGCCCCGGGCGGGAGCCGGGCCCCACTGGCAGGCCGGGCACCAGTAGGTGGGCCGCTCCCGGGAGCCGTCGCCCTGCTCCGCCACCCGGACCGGGGTGCCGCAGCGCAGGCAGGGGCGGGGCGCGCGACCGTAGACGAAGAGGTTCTGTTCGCGCCGTCCGGTGGTATTGCGGGCCGGGCGGTCGCGGTTCGCCTCCAGCAGTTTCTTGGCGAGGGCGGTCAGGTGGGCGGCGTGCTCGGCCGGGAGCTCGCCGACGGGCAGCCACGGGGTCACCCGGAGCAGGAAGCACAGCTCGCTCTTGTAGACATTGCCGATGCCGGCCAGGTTGCGCTGGTCGAGCAGGGCCTCGCCGAGGGGGCGGGCGGGGTCGCGCAGCAGGTTCTCCAGCGCCGTGCCGGGGTCCCAGTCGGGGCCGAGGAGGTCCGGGCCGAGGTGCCCGACGGCGCGGTGCTCGTCGGCGGTGCGCAGCAGTTCCAGGACGGGCAGGCGGTAGCCGACAGCCGTGCAGTCGACGGTGCCGAGGATCGCCCGGATCTGATGGGCGGGACCGCCGCTCCAGCGCTGCCCCGCCGCGAACACCTTCCACGCCCCGTCCATCATCAGGTGCGAGTGCAGGGTGAGCCCGCCCTCGATGCGGGCCAGCAGGTGCTTGCCGCGCGGGGTGACGTCCAGGACGGTACGGCCGGTGAGATCGGCCGTCGCGTACCTGGGGACCCGCAGGTCGGAACGCGTCAGCACCTTCCCCGCGAGCGCGCCGTGCAGACGCTTCGCGGCCTGGTGGACGGTGTCACCTTCGGGCATGGGTCAAGAGTGGCACGTCGGGGCTCAGGCACGGATCCGCAGTCCCCGCGGGGTCGCTATGAAGCCCGCTCCTTCCAGGAGGACGCCGAAGGGGGACGACAGGGCCGAGGCCCCGTTGATCCGTTCCACCGTCACGGTGCCGAGGGAACCCGCCCTGGCGGCCGTCCCCAGGGCCTCGGCGGCCATGCGCAGACGCTCGTCCTCGCTCGGCCCGGCCTCCGGGGCCAAGGGCCAGGCCAGTACGGTCTTGCCGCCCCGCTCCACGTAGAGCGTCAGCTCGCCGTCGACCAGGACCACCAGCGAACCCGCCTTCCGTCCCGGCTTGTGCCCCGCACCCGTGGGCGGCTCCGGCCAGGGGAGCGCCGCGCCGTACGCGTTCGCGGGGTCGGCGGCGGCCAGGACCACGGCCCGGGCCGGTGCGGAGGTGCGCGTGCGGTTCGGCGGGAGGCTTCCTCGTCCGTGCTGCCCGTAGGGGGAGCGGGTGGCAGGAACCCCGGAGGGGAAGCCGGACCCCGAGCGGGGGCCCCCGAAGCCCGGGGCCGACATCGGGTCCTGGGCGGCCGGGCCCAGGTCGAAGGCGTCGGCGAAGTCGATGTCGAACGGGTCTTCGGGACCGTCGCTGCCCAAGCTGCCGGAGCCTGCGCCGGAGGCGAACGGGTCCGGGGAAGCTCCACTGAAACCGTTTCCCGCGCCGGGTCCCGCTCCGGCTCCCGGCAGCGGTTCGCCCCGGTCGCGGGCGTTCGCCACCGCGCGCAGCCGGTCCACCGCGCCGTCCATCGCGAACTGTGCCGCGCCCAGCCCCTCGACGACATAACCGCGCCGTGCCTGACCGCTCTCCTCGAAGGCGGACAGGACCCGGTACACGGCCGAGAAGCCGCCCTCCACCCCCTCCGCGGCCACCGCCCCCCGGGTCACCACGCCGTGCCGGTCGAGCAGCGTCCGGGCCAGGGCGTGGGCGCGGACCGTGGGGTCGGCCTCGTGTGCGGGCAGCAGCGACCAGCGGCCCGCGACGGTCGGTGGACCCGTACGGGACTGGGGCCGGGCGGCGGCCGTCAGTGAGCCGTAGCGCCCGCGCGGGACGGCGCGCTTGGCGCGGTGCGCCGTGGCTCCCGCGGTGCGGCCCGAGCCGAGCAGGGACCGCATCGGCGCCAGCGTGTCGTTCGTGAGCCGCCCGGACCACGCCAGGTCCCAGATCGCGTCGGCCAGCTGAGGCTCGGTGACGTCCGGGTGGGTGGTGGCGCGGATCTGGTCGGCGATCTGCCGGAAGAACAGTCCGTAGCCGCCCGAGAGGGCGTCCAGGACCGACTGGTGCAGGGCGGTCAGCTCCAGGGGGTGCGGGGCGGGCAGTAGCAGGTGGGCGGCGTCCGCCAGGTAGAGGGAGACCCAGCCGTCCTTTCCGGGCAGCGCGCCCGCGCCCGCCCACACCACCTCGCCGGCGGCCGTGAGTTCGTCCAGCATCGCGGATGTGTAGTTCGCGACGCGGGACGGCAGGACGAGCTTCTCGAGGGCGGAGGCGGGCACGGACGCGCCCTGCAACTGCTCGATGGCGCGCACCAGTCCGTCCACGCCCCGCAGTCCGTGCCCACTGCCGACGTGCTGCCACTGCGGCAGGAACTGCGCCAGGGCCGGTGCCGGCACCGGCTCGAGCTCGTGCCGCAGCGCCGCCAGCGAACGGCGCCGCAACCTGCGCAGTACCGCCGCGTCGCACCACTCCTGGCCGATGCCCGCCGGATGGAACTCGCCCTGGACGATCCGCCCGGACGCCGCCAGCCGTTGCAGCGCGCCCTCGGTGACCGCGACCCCGAGCCCGAACCGCGCGGCCGCCGTCGCCGATGTGAAGGGACCGTGGGTGCGCGCGTACCGGGCGAGGAGATCGCCGAGCGGGTCCTTGACCGGCTCGGTGAACGCCTCCGGGACGCCGACGGGCAGCGCCGTGCCGAGGGCGTCGCGGAGCCGGCCGGCGTCCTCGACCGCCGCCCAGTGATCGGCGCCCGCGATCCGGACCTTGATCGCGCGGCGGGCCGCCGCCAGCTCACGGGCCCACTGCGGGTCGGCCCCACGCGCCACCAGGTCGGCGTCAGTGAGCGGCCCCAGCACCCGCAGCACGTCCGCGACCCCTTCGACGTCCTTGACGCGCCGGTCCTCGGTGAGCCACTGCAGCTCCCGCTCCAGCTCCGTCAGGACCTCCGCGTCGAGCAGCTCCCGCAGCTCCGCCTGGCCCAGCAGCTCCGCCAGGAGCCGGGAGTCCAGCGACAGCGCCGCGGCGCGCCGCTCGGCGAGCGGAGAGTCCCCCTCGTAGAGGAACTGGGCGACGTATCCGAACAGCAGCGAGCGGGCGAACGGCGACGGCTCGGGGGTGGTCACCTCGACGAGCCGCACCTTGCGGGACTCGAGGTCGCCCATCAGCTCGATCAGGCCCGGGACGTCGAAGACGTCCTGCAGGCACTCGCGCACCGCCTCCAGGACGATCGGGAACGAGCCGAACTCGCTCGCCACCTGCAGCAGTTGGGCCGCGCGCTGGCGCTGCTGCCACAGGGGGGTGCGCCGGCCCGGGTTGCGGCGCGGCAGCAGCAGGGCGCGGGCCGCGCACTCGCGGAACCGGGACGCGAACAACGCCGAGCCGCCGACCTGGTCGGTGACGATCTGGTCGACCTCGCCCTTGTCGAAGGCGACGTCGGCCGCGCCGACGGGCGCCTGCTCGGCGTCGTACTCCGAGCCGGCCTTCATCGGTTCCTGGTCCAGCAGTTCCAGGCCCATCAGATCGGCGTCCGGAAGGCGCAGCACGATGCCGTCGTCGGCGTGCATGACCTGGGCGTCCATGCCGTAGCGCTCGGACAGGCGGGCGCCCAGCGCCAGTGCCCACGGGGCGTGCACCTGGGCACCGAAGGGCGAGTGCACCACGACCCGCCAGTCGCCCAGTTCGTCACGGAACCGCTCGACGACGATCGTGCGGTCGTCGGGGACGTGGCCGCAGGCCTCGCGCTGTTCGTCCAGGTACGACAGCACGTTGTCCGCGGCCCAGGCGTCCAGGCCCGCCGCCAGCAGCCTCAGGCGCGCGTCCTCCTTGGGCATCGAGCCCACCTCGCGCAGGAACGCGCCCACCGCGCGGCCCAGCTCCAGCGGGCGGCCCAGCTGGTCGCCCTTCCAGAACGGCAGCCTGCCGGGGACGCCGGGCGCGGGGGACACCAGGACGCGGTCGCGGGTGATGTCCTCGATGCGCCAGGAGCTGGTGCCGAGGGTGAACACGTCCCCGATCCGGGACTCGTAGACCATCTCCTCGTCCAGCTCACCGACCCGGCCGCCGCCCTTCTTGGGATCGGCACCGGCGAGGAACACGCCGAACAGCCCGCGGTCCGGGATGGTGCCCCCGGAGGTGACGGCGAGCCGCTGGGCGCCCGGGCGACCGGTGATCGTGCCCGCGACGCGGTCCCACACCACGCGCGGCCGCAGCTCCGCGAAGGCGTCGGAGGGATAGCGGCCCGCGAGCATGTCCAGCACCGCCGTGAACGCCGACTCCGGCAGCGAGGCGAACGGCGCCGCCCGGCGCACCACCGCGAGGAGGTCGTCGAACTGCCAGGTGTCGAGCGCGGTCATCGCGACGAGCTGCTGCGCGAGCACGTCCAGCGGGTTCGCCGGAACCTTCAGCGACTCGATCGCGCCCGTGCGCATCCGCTCGGTGACCACGGCCGCCTGTACGAGGTCGCCGCGGTACTTGGGGAAGACCACACCGGTGGAGACGGCGCCGACCTGGTGTCCCGCCCGGCCCACCCGCTGCAGCCCGGACGCCACGGACGGCGGCGACTCGACCTGGACGACGAGGTCCACCGCGCCCATGTCGATGCCCAGCTCGAGGCTGGAGGTGGCGACCACCGCCGGTAGCCGGCCCGCCTTCAGATCCTCCTCGACGAGAGCGCGCTGCTCCTTGGAGACCGACCCGTGGTGGGCGCGCGCGAGGACCGGGGGTGCCCCTTGTGCCGCGCCGGAGCCCCCCATCAGCTGGGCGGGCGCGTGGTGCTCCTCCAGCGTCTCGCCCGTCGCCCTTTCGTAGGCGATCTCGTTCAGCCGGTTGCACAGTCGCTCCGCGAGGCGGCGGGAGTTGGCGAACACGATCGTGGAGCGGTGCGCCTGGACCAGGTCGGCGATGCGCTCCTCGACGTGCGGCCAGATGGACGGGCGCTCCGCACCCTCGGTGCCGTCGGAGACCGGTGAACCGCCCAGCTCGCCGAGGTCCTCGACCGGCACGACGACCGAGAGGTCGAACTCCTTGCCCGACTCGGGCTGGACGATCTCCACCTTGCGGCGCGGGGAGAGGAAGCGGGCCACCTCGTCCACCGGGCGCACGGTGGCGGACAGACCGATGCGGCGCGCGGGCTTCGGCAGCAGCTCGTCGAGCCGCTCCAGGGAGAGCGCCAGGTGCGCGCCCCGTTTGGTGCCCGCGACGGCGTGCACCTCGTCCAGGATGACCGTCTCCACTCCTGTCAGCGCGTCGCGCGTGGACGACGTCAGCATCAGGAACAGCGACTCCGGAGTGGTGATCAGGATGTCCGGCGGACGCGTGGCCAGGGCGCGGCGCTCGGCGGCCGGGGTGTCGCCGGAGCGGATGCCCACCTTCACCTCCGGCTCGGGCAGGCCGAGCCGGACGGACTCCTGGCGGATGCCGGTGAGCGGACTGCGCAGGTTCCGCTCCACGTCGACCGCGAGGGCCTTCAGCGGGGACACGTACAGCACCCGGCAGCGCTTTAGGGGGTCGGCGGGCGGCGGGGTGGACGCCAGCCGGTCCAGTGCGGCGAGGAAGGCGGCCAGCGTCTTGCCGGAGCCGGTCGGGGCCACCACGAGCACGTCGGAGCCCGCGGCGATGGCACGCCACGCCCCGGCCTGGGCCGCGGTGGGCGCGGAGAACGCCCCCTTGAACCAGGCGCGGGTCGCGGGCGAGAAGCCGTCGAGGGCTCGGTGTGCGGAGCTGACCATGCGTCCATCCTGCACCCGCCCACTGACAATGCCCGTGACCTGCGGAGACGTACGGCAAGGCGACCCGCCCGGGCAGGGCGGCCGTCGTGTCGGGGCCGACCGGGCCCGGCGCGGAAGGGCCGCGGCAGGTCCGGGGCAGATGAACGGCAGGATGCCGGCGGCGACGGGCGTCGCGGTCGGCGCGGTCGGCCGGTCCGTGCGCCCCGGGGCGGCACGCGGGCGTGAGGGGCGCACCGTCAGCCGATGGGCCGTCCGTACGCCCTGAGGGTGAGCAGCGCGTCGATGGTCACCATGGGGCGGGCCTCCAGGGCGATGCCCGGAGCCCACTGGCGCCACCGGACCGGCCAGCCGCCGTCCTCCTGCTGCTCGGCGGCGAGGAAGTCCAGGGCGCGCGCCATCTCCTCGTCCGTGAACCACGCGCGTGCGAGGGAGTCCGGGGTACGCGCGAAGTCGTACGGGAAGTGGTGCTCGCCCGGTGCGTACCCGGAGGCGACCGGATACGCCTGCGGACGGTCCGGGTCCAGGACCGCGAGCCGCTGTTCGCGCACCAGGCGGCCCAGGCGGTCGGCCGCGGCCTTTGCGCGCGGGCGGTCGGGCGCCGAGTCCAGGAACGCCACGGCCGCCTCGACCTCGTACGGATGCGACTTGTCCAGGGACTCGACCGCCTGCCAGCAGAAGTCGGTGGCCCGGAACATCCACGCGTGCCACACCTCGTTGCGGTGCAGCAGGCCCACCACCGGGCCCGTGGTGAGCAGATCGCCCGGTGGGTTGTCGGTGATGGGCACGAAGGGCGCGGTCGGATAGCCGCGCTGCACGGGATGCACCGCCGGAAGGGCGCCGTCCGGTGTCGACACGGCGGTCAGATAGCGGCACACGCGCTCCACCCGCTGGCCGCCGCAGCGGCCGATCGAGTCCAGTACCCGCAGGGCGTGGGTGGTGTGCAGGGGCTGGCTGACCGGGCCCCGCAGATCGGGTTCGAGGGCGTGACCGTACCCCTCGTCCTCATTGCGGTAGGCGGCCAGCGCGGTCTCCACGGGGTCGGCGTCGCCGTCCAGGAAGTGGTACGCGAAACGGCGCTGCTCCAGCACGCGCGCGGTGAGCCACACGAAGTGCTCGGCGCGGGAGAGCGGGGTGCGCGCCGAGGGCGCGGGAAGGAGTGGGGATGCTCCGGTTTCGGCCATGGACCAGACCGTAGGACGGAAAGCGTTCTCGGCAAGCCGTCCCGGCCCGGCCCCACTCTCAGGGGCGGGATACTGGTGTCATGCGGTTGACGGTCTTCTGGCAGCGGATGGCAGATCACTTCGGTGAGGCCTACGCCGACACCTTCGCGCGCGACCACGTGATGTCGGAACTCGGCGGGCGCACCGTGCACCAGGCGCTGCAAGCCGGCTGGGAGGCCCGGGACGTGTGGCGCGCCGTGTGCACGGCCATGGACGTTCCGCGGGAGAAGCGCTGAAGAAGCGCGGAGATCCACAGGGGTCCCCGGATGCCGCCGGCGTGGGCGAGACTTGCTCCGTGGCCCCGACAGACGAGACCGCGCAGGTCCCCCAGCAGGCATCACCGCTCGGCACGACACCGCCCCAGCCGCCCCAGTCGGGCGGCGGCGCCGCACAGGGCGCCCGTATGCCGCGCTGGCTGCCGCGCGCCATGGTGCTCGCGCTCTCGCTCATCGCCGTCTTCCAACTGGGCAGCTGGGCGTTCCACCAGCTCATCGGCCTGCTGATCAACATCCTGATCGCGTTCTTCCTGGCGCTCGCCATCGAGCCCGCGGTCAGCTGGATGGCCGCCCACGGCATGCGCCGGGGGCTGGCCACCTTCCTCGTGTTCCTCGGCCTGGCGATCGCCGTCGCCGGGTTCGTCACGCTGCTCGGCTCGATGCTCGCCGGCCAGATCATCAAGATGGTCGAGGGCTTCCCGGGCTACCTCGACTCGGTGATCAACTGGATCAACACCACGTTCCACACCCATGTCAGACGCGTGGACGTGCAGGACAGCCTGGTCCACTCCGACTGGCTCAGAAAGTACGTCCAGAACAGCGCCACCGGTGTCCTTGACGTCTCCGCCCAGGTCCTGGGCGGCCTCTTCCAGCTGCTGACGATCGGCCTGTTCTCGTTCTACTTCGCCGCCGACGGGCCCAGGCTGCGGCGCGCGCTGTGCTCGGTGCTGCCGCCCGCCCGGCAGGCCGAGGTGCTGCGCGCCTGGGAGATCGCCGTCGACAAGACGGGCGGCTACCTGTACTCGCGCGGCCTGATGGCGCTGATCTCCGGCATCGCGCACTACGTCCTGCTGCAGGCGCTGAGCATTCCGTACGCGCCCGTGCTCGCCGTCTGGGTCGGCCTGGTCTCCCAGTTCATCCCCACCATCGGCACCTATCTCGCGGGTGCCCTGCCGATGCTGATCGCCTTCACCGTGGACCCCTGGTACGCGCTGTGGGTGCTGATCTTCGTCGTGGTGTACCAGCAGTTCGAGAACTACATGCTGCAGCCCAAGCTGACCGCGCGGTCCGTGGACATCCACCCCGCGGTCGCCTTCGGGTCCGTCATAGCGGGCACCGCCCTCCTCGGCGCGGTGGGTGCGCTGATCGCCATCCCCGCGGTCGCCACGCTGCAGGCGTTCCTGGGGGCGTACGTGAAGCGGTACGACGTCACCGACGACCCTCGCGTCCACGGGCACCGCACGCGCGGCCCGGGCAGTCTCACGGCGGGCGTTCGGCGGCTGTTCGAGCGCTGAGGGCACTCGTTCACCAGGAGAGAGCCGCCCAGATCCCCGCTCCGAGGACGGCGGCCGCGTAGCCGCCGACCGCGGCGTACATGACCCGCTGCCTGGTGGCCTCGCGCCAGGACGTGCGGGACAGCAGCCAGGCCAGCGCGGGCAGCACCAGCACGGCGTGCAGGCTGACCCCGTGCAGCGGCTTGAGCGGCGCCGTGCAGTGGTACGCCGCCTGCTGGTGACCGGTGCGGGACAGCACGGTCCCGCGCGCGATCATCGCGGCGCCCGAGAGCAGCGCCACGATCAGGATCGCGAACCCGGAGCGCAGCGCGAGCGCCATGCCGAGGGGGCCGCCCGGCCGGTGCCGGAACGCGGCGGCGGCGAACGTCGAGAGCACGACGACGAGGACGGCGCCGCCCAGCGCGAGCGTCATCGCCACCGCCGTGTCGAAGGGCGTCTCCGTGTTGAGGTGCGAGGGCACGCGCCGCCACGCCTGGAGGGTGATCCCGGCGACCTCCACGACGCAGTCGGCGGCGAACACGGCGAGCAGCACCGTGCGGAGCCGCGCCCCGACGCGGAGGTACGACGTCACCCAGGCGACCGCGATCAGCGTGAGCCCGAAGGACAGCCCGAACGTGAAGGGCTTGCGCCAGGAGACGGGACCGTCCCAGGGACCGCCGTCGACGAGGAACACCATCAGGTGCACCAGACCGGAAAGGACCAGGAAGACACCGGTCGCATGGCAAAGACGCTCCACCGGGCGCGTGCCGGATCGCCGTTCCGGCAGGAGCGACGGAAACGCCCCGGTGGTGGACGTCCCAGGCAGCCTCTCGATTCCCATGGGGCAAGGCTCCCGGGGCGGTCTCGGCCCGTCGTCCTCCGGCCGAAGACACCCGCAGTACCCCGCGGGGAGTAGCCCGGCACTCGGCCGCTGTGCGTGTGGGGCCGTGCGCTCGCGGGTGCCGTCGGCTCGCTTGACACGAAAATCGAACATCCATTCTTATAGGGGCTCCGGCGGGGCTCACGGCGGGGATTTCGACACGGTTTTGACGGAGAAGTGCCCGAGTTATCCACAGCCGGACGAGCGTCGGGGCGCATTGTCAGTGGCAGGCGTTAGCGTCTTTGACGTGAAGCGATCGACTCAAGCAAACCGGGTGGAACCCATGGCAGGTACCGACCGCGAGAAGGCCCTCGACGCCGCCCTCGCACAGATTGAACGGCAATTCGGCAAAGGCGCGGTCATGCGCATGGGCGAGCGGTCCAAGGAGCCCATCGAGGTCATCCCGACCGGGTCGACCGCGCTCGACGTGGCCCTCGGCGTCGGCGGCCTGCCCCGCGGCCGTGTCGTCGAGATCTACGGTCCGGAGTCGTCCGGTAAGACGACCCTGACCCTGCACGCGGTGGCGAACGCGCAGAAGGCCGGTGGCCAGGTCGCCTTCGTGGACGCGGAGCACGCCCTCGACCCCGAGTACGCGCGCAAGCTCGGCGTCGACATCGACAACCTGATCCTCTCCCAGCCGGACAACGGCGAGCAGGCCCTGGAGATCGTGGACATGCTGGTCCGCTCCGGCGCCCTCGACCTCATCGTCATCGACTCCGTCGCGGCGCTCGTCCCGCGCGCGGAGATCGAGGGCGAGATGGGCGACAGCCACGTCGGTCTGCAGGCCCGCCTGATGAGCCAGGCCCTGCGGAAGATCACCAGCGCGCTCAACCAGTCCAAGACCACCGCCATCTTCATCAACCAGCTCCGCGAGAAGATCGGCGTGATGTTCGGCTCCCCGGAGACCACGACCGGTGGCCGGGCGCTGAAGTTCTACGCCTCGGTGCGTATCGACATCCGTCGCATCGAGACCCTGAAGGACGGCACGGAGGCGGTCGGCAACCGCACCCGCTGCAAGGTCGTCAAGAACAAGGTCGCCCCGCCCTTCAAGCAGGCCGAGTTCGACATCCTCTACGGCCAGGGCATCAGCCGCGAGGGCGGCCTGATCGACATGGGCGTGGAGCACGGCTTCGTCCGCAAGGCCGGCGCCTGGTACACGTACGAGGGCGACCAGCTCGGCCAGGGCAAGGAGAACGCGCGCAACTTCCTCAAGGACAACCCCGACCTGGCCAACGAGATCGAGAAGAAGATCAAGGAGAAGCTGGGCGTCGGGGTCCGGCCGGAGGAGCCCACCGCCGAGCCGGGCACGGACGCGGCGAGTGCCGCCGCTTCCACGGCCGACGACACCGCCAAGACGGCGCCCGCACCGGCGGCCAAGGCGGCCAAGGCCAAGGCCCCGGCGGCCAAGAGCTAGCCCATGACACGACGGACCGACTGGGCCGAGTACGCCCACCCCGTGGCCCCGCAGCGGCGGGGAAGCGGGCGCGACACGGGGTTCGTCGGGGGCGATGACGGGGCGTACGACGACGTGCGCGGCAACGCCGACGCGCACGGCGAGGACGTTCCAGGCGGCGAGGGCCGCGTGCGCGGCGGACGCGGACGAAGGCGACGGCCCGGTGGCGGGGAACAGGCCGACGCCCCACAGGACGGAGGCTCTTCCTTCTCGTCGAGGGCCGGGACGGGGGAGCACCCGGGGGACCCGGTCGAGCAGGCGCGGGCGATCTGCCTGCGCCTGCTCACCGGAACTCCACGCACGCGCAAACAGCTCGCGGACGCCCTGCGCAAGCGGGAGATCCCCGAGGACGTCGCGGACGAGGTGCTGTCGCGGTTCGAGGAGGCCGGCCTGATCGACGACAGCGCCTTCGCGGACGCCTGGGTGGAGTCCCGGCACCACGGCCGGGGCCTGGCCCGCCGGGCGCTCGCCCAGGAACTGCGGACGAAGGGCGTGGACTCCGCGCTGATCGACGCGGCGGTGGGACAACTGGACGCCGAGCAGGAAGAGGCCACCGCACGCGAGCTCGTCGCCCGCAAACTGCGCGCCACGCGGGGTCTCGACCGCGACAAACGCCTGCGCCGCCTTGCGGGCATGCTCGCCCGCAAGGGCTACCCCGAGGGGATGGCCCTGCGCGTGGTCCGCCAGGCCCTGGCGGAGGAGGGGGAGGACACGGAGGGGCTGGGGGACGAGGGGGACTGAAGGGGGAGGGGAGGGTGGGTGGGGGGAGGGGCCCTCCCCCCGGGCAAGAAGGTCACAACCCCCAACGGCCAACCGCAGCCCCCTACGACGCCACCGGCAGCCCCGCCGCCCGCCAAGCCTGGAAGCCGCCCACCAGGTCGGTGGCGCGGTGCAGGCCCAGTTGGCGGAGGGAGGCGGCGGCCAGGCTGGAGGCGTAGCCCTCGTTGCAGATCACCACGACGCGCAGGTCGTGGCTGGTGGCTTCGGGAAGGCGGTGGCTGCCCTGCGGGTCCAGGCGCCACTCCAGTTCGTTCCGTTCGACGACCAGCGCGCCGGGGATGAGTCCGTCACGGTCCCTCAGGGCCGCGTAGCGGATGTCCACGAGCAGTGCCTCGCCGGCCCGTGCGGCCTCGTCGGCCTCCGCGGGCTCCACCCGGTCCAGGTCCTCGCGGACCCGCTCCAGCAACTCGTCGATGCCCACAGGCTGTTCGGGTGCGGAAGTCACTGCCAGTCCTCCGGACGTTCGACCTGCTCCAGGCGCAGCACCTGCCCCGTGCGACTGTAGCGGCGGATCTGCGGCAGGGGCGGGTAGTAGGCGTGCACCGAGACTGCGTGTCGCTCGGTGGACTCGTTGAGCACCTCGTGCACGTGGTGCCGGCCGAAGGAGCGGCCCTCACCGGCCGGCAGTTGTCGCTTCCGGTCGACTCCGTCGGTGAGTTCCAGGGTCTTCCAGCCGTCGGACGGCAGCCGGACCGCAAGTGAGTTCTCCTTGAGTTCACCCGATGCGGTGACGAAGGTGCCGACCGAGTCGGCGTGGTCGTGCCAGCCGGTGCCCGTCCCGGGCGGCCAGCCGATCAGCCAGGCCTCGCTGCCGCCGGGGCCTTCGAGCCGCACCCAGGTACGGCCCTCGGGGTCCAGCGGGAGTGAGGCGATCAGCTCGGCGTCGGCGGCTGTACGGCGTGCGAAGTCGAGGAGTTCGGCCTGGGTGGGGGCCTTGGCCGGGGCGGCGTGGGCGGACAGGGGCACAGAGGGGGAGACAGACAACGGGTACCGTCCTGAGGTTCGCGTGGGGGCGCGCGGCGGCAGAGGCACTGCGCGCGTTGAAGGGAGCGAGATCAACAGGACGGGCGACACACGCAGCCCGCGTAGCGGACGAGGTCCATATGGACCCTCCGCCACAGGCGCGCATACGTGTCGGTCATGGTCCGGAGTACACCATGGCGGTGTCGACCGGTCAACTCACGGTCACCATGTGGACCTCATGGTGACCGTGAGTGGAGGCAACAGGCTTCCCTGGGCTTCCTTGACGACTCGGCTGCACGGGCTTCCTGCACACGGCTGCACAAGCTTCCGTCGCACGACTGTACGGGCCTCCTGTGTACGGCTGTACGGCGTCTCAGCGCGCGCTCGCCGCCGCCTGTGTCTTCGCCGGGCCGCCCAATGCCGCCTCGGCCGCCGCGTACAGGTCAGCGGGACGCACCCCCGCGAGGGCCGTCACCAGATGGCCGTCCGGCCGGATCAGCAGGACGGTGTGGGCGGCGGCGCCCGGGTAGCCCTCGGTGACCAGCAACTCCGCGGGGTGCGGCAGGGCCGTCACCGCCGCCGCCAGCCGGGGCATGATCCCGGCCGACACCCAGTGCTTGCGGTCCCATACGCCGGTGCCCGGAGCGACCAGCACCACCAGGAGCGATCCGCGGCCGAGCCGGTCCCGCAGCCGTACGAAGGATCCGTCCTCCGCCGTCACCCGTACGTCCGTGACCTGGGCCCCGGGTTCCGTGGCCACGAAGGCCGCCGACTCGCTGGGCGCGGCTGCAAGCGGTGAGGCGGCGTACGTCCCCGGTGTGCCCAGTGCGCCCCTGCCCAGGTGGCCGTCCGTGAGCAGCGCGTCATGGCCGCGGGCGGACCCGGGCACGTAGGACCGCAGGCCCCTGCCGCCGCGCAGCAGCGGCAGCGCCTGGTCGGCGGCGCGCAGCCGGGCCGCGACCACGGTGCGGCGCTCGGCCTGGTAGCTGTCGAGCAGCGTCTCCCGCGGCCCGTGGTGCCAGGCCGACGCCAGTTTCCAGGCGAGGTTGTCGACGTCCCGCAGGCTCTCGTCGAGGCCCTGCGTCCCGAGCGCGCCGAGCAGATGCGCTGCGTCGCCGGCGAGGAAGACCCGGCCGTCGCGCCAGCGGCGGGCAAGCCGTTGGTGGACGATGTGGACGCCGGTGTCCAGCAGGTCGTAGGCGGGGGTGGTGCCCCCGTTCCAGCCGGCGAGGGTCTCCCGGATGCGGGTCACCAGCAGTTCGGGCGTGACCAGGTCCTTGCCCGGCGGCAGCAGCCAGTCCAGCCGCCACACCCCGTCGGGCAGGGGCCGTGCCGTGATCTCGCCGCCCGAGGGGCCCGATGTCCGCCAGGGCGGCATGCGGTGCAGCAACGCCTCACCGGGCCACGGCAGTTCGGCGCGCAGGGCGGCAACGGCGTGCCGTTCCACCGCCGTACGCCCGGGGAAGCGGATGTCGAGAAGCTTGCGCACCGTGGAGCGCGGTCCGTCGCAGCCGACCAGGTAGCTGCCGCGCCACCAGGTGCTTTGCGGGCCGCGCGTGTGCGCCGTGACACCGGCGGGCTCCTGTTCCAGGGCGTCGAGGCGGCTTTCCACGGCGACCTTGATCAGCGGCTGTCCGGTGACGGCGGTGCGCAGGGCTCCGGTCAGCACATGCTGGGCGATGTGCAGCGGGGCCGGTCCTCCGGTTTCCTCGACGGCGCCCTTGCGGCCCTCGGCGGTTCGCTCGGCACCGGGCCCGTATCCGCCGCCGGGCTCCTCCTGCCGCGCGCCGTCCGTCTCGAAGGCGACCTTCCGGGTGACCTGCTTGCGCCGCATCGACCGCCAGCCGGTGAACCGCAGCCCGGCTCCGGTGAGCGGAACGCCGGCGAGTCGTTCCACCAGGGCGGCCGTGTCGTCGCGCAGCACGACGGTGCGCGCGGCCCGTGGTTCGTCCTTGCCCGGGCCTTCGTCGAGAACGACGGACGGCACCTCCTGCCGGGCCAGAGCCAGCGCGAGCGAGAGCCCGACAGGCCCCGCCCCCACGATGATCACCGGGTCCACGGCGTGGCGCCCTCCGCCCTGCGCGGTGTGTCGGGGAACGTTCGGGAACAGGCAGGTGGAGCCGGGTGCACGATCACCTGACGTATGCAACCCATTGCCGCAGCGCCCGTCAAGCGACGAGGGCAGTGGCGTGACGCCACTGCCCTGCCTGCTCAAAGGGACTGGTGGGAGGTCAGGCGGCCGCCCCCGTGGACTCGGCCGCACCGACCGCCGCCGGAGGCAGTACCGCACCAGTCGACTTCTTGCCCCGCCGCAGCCGCTTCTCGAGCCAACTCGCGAACGTCGTCAGCGAGAAGTTGATGGCGATGTAGATGACGGCCACGATCGTGAAGCTGGCGATGGTGTTGGCGCCGTAGTAGGAGCTCATCGGTGAGACCGAGGCGAGCAGTTCGGGGAAGGTGAGGACCGCGCCGCCCAGCGCCGTGTCCTTCACGATGACCACCAGCTGGCTGACGATCGCCGGCAGCATCGCGGTGACCGCCTGCGGCAGCAGGATGAACCGCATCACCTGGTTCTTGCGCAGACCGATCGCCAGGGCGGCCTCGGACTGGCCCTTGGGCAGGGCCAGGATACCCGCGCGGACGATCTCCGCGAGGACGGAGGCGTTGTAGAGGACGAGGCCGGTGATCACCGCGTACATCGGGCGATCATCCGAACTGACGTTGGTGTACTGCGAGAAGAGGGCTTGGCCGAAGATCATCAGGACGAGGACCGGGATGGCCCGGAAGAACTCCACCACGACCGCCACCGGGATCCGTATCCAGGCGTGGTCCGAGAGCCGGGCGATGCCCAGGACCGCGCCCAGCGGGAGCGAGATCAGCATCGCCAGGGCGGCGGCCTTCAGCGTGTTCAGCACCCCCGGCCAGATGTACGTCGACCAGGCCTCCGTACCGCCGAAGAACGGCTTCCACTTCTCCCAGTCGAGCTGGCCCTTGTCGTCGAGACTGGTGAGCACCCACCACCCGAGCGCGGCCAGGGCGATCAGGAACACCACCGTGTAGACGACGTTGCGCCGTTTGGCCCTGGGGCCCTGGGCGTCGTAGAGGACGGACGTCATCGCTTCACCGCCACCTTCTTGCCCACCCAGCCGAGGATCAGGCCGGTGGGCAGCGTCAGACACACGAACCCGAAGGCGATCACCGCGGAGATCAGCAGGAGCTGGGCCTCGTTCTCGATCATCTGCTTCATCAGCAGGGCCGCCTCGGTGACGCCGATCGCGGCAGCCACCGTGGTGTTCTTCGTCAGCGCGATCAGTACGTTCGTCAGCGGGCCGACGACCGAGCGGAACGCCTGCGGCAGCACGACGAGCGTGAGCACCTGAGTGAAGTTCAGCCCGAGCGCACGGGCCGCCTCCGCCTGACCGACGGGCACGGTGTTGATGCCGGACCGCAGCGCCTCGCACACGAACGCCGCCGTGTAGAGGATCAGACCCAGCACGGCGAGCCGGAAGTTGACGACCTTGAAGTCGGTCGCGCCGAGGCCGACGCGCAGGGTCTGGTTGAGACCGAGCGAGGTGAACAGGACGATCACGGTCAGCGGGATGTTCCGCACGATGTTCACGTAGGCGGCCCCGAAACCGCGCATCAGCGGCACCGGCCCGACCCGCATGGCGGCCAGCACGGTGCCCCAGATCAGGGAGCCGATCGCGGACAGGACGGCGAGCTGCACCGTCGTCCAGAAGGCTCCCAGCACGTCGTAGTGATCAAGAAAGTCGAACATGAGGTCCCGCGCTTCCGCGTGTCGGACAGGCCCGGGTGCGCCGCTCCCCCGTGGGCGGCGCACCCGGCGGCCCTGCTTACTTGACGATGTTGCCGATCTTCGGCGCGGGCTCGTACTTGTAGTTCGCGGGGCCGAAGTTCTTCTCCACGGCCGTCTTCCACGAACCGTCCGAGACCATCTTCTCCAGGGCGGCGTTGATCTTCGCCTTCAGGTCGCTGCCCTTCTTGACGCCGATGCCGTAGTTCTCGTTGGTCATCTTGAAGCCGCCGAGCTTGAACTTGCCCTTGAACGCGGCCTGGGAGGCGTAACCGGCGAGGATCGAGTCATCGGTGGTCAGCGCGTCGACGGCACCGTTCTGCAGACCCGTCAGGCAGGCCGAGTACGTCGGGTACTGCAGCAGGTTGGCCTTTGGGGCGAGCTTGTCGTGGACGTTCTGCGCCGAGGTCGAGCCCGTCACCGAACACAGCTTCTTGGAGTTCAGGTCCGCGGGCGACTTGATGGAGTTGTCGTCGGCACGGATCAGCACGTCCTGGTGGGCGAGCAGGTACGGGCCGGCGAAGTCGACCTTCTCCTGGCGCTTCGGGGTGATCGAGTACGTGGCGGCGATGAAGTCGACGTCACCGCGCTGCAGCATGGTCTCGCGGTCGGCGCTCTTCGACTCCTTCCACTCGATCTGGTCGGCGTTGTAGCCGAGCTGCTTGGCGACGTACGTGGCGACGTCCACGTCGAAGCCGGTGTAGCCCTGCGGCGTCTTCTGGCCGAGGCCCGGCTGGTCGAACTTGATGCCGATCTTGATCGTCTTGCCGCCGCCGGAGGACGAGCCGCCGTCGCTCTTCTTGTCCGACCCGCAGGCGGTGGCGGCGGTGGCGAGAGCGAGGACGACGGCCGTGGCCGCGGTGACCTTGCGGAGCTTCATGGTGAACATCCTTTGCGTGGTGAAGAAGATGCGGACCGGGGACCGGCGCCCGTCAGGCGGGCCGTCGGCGGCGGTGACGCGGCCGTGCGGGGTGTCGGCGGTGGGACGCTCGGGGTGCGCGGACGGAGGACGCGGGCGGATGGCGTCCGGCGCGGAGCCTCAGTGGTGCAGGATCTTCGACAGGAAGTCCTTCGCGCGGTCGCTGCGCGGATTGCTGAAGAACTGGTCCGGAGTGGCCTCTTCGACGATGCGCCCGTCCGCCATGAAGACCACCCGATTGGCGGCCGACCGGGCGAAGCCCATCTCATGGGTGACCACCACCATGGTCATGCCGTCCCGGGCGAGCTGCTGCATGACCTCCAGGACCTCGTTGATCATCTCGGGGTCCAGGGCCGAGGTCGGCTCGTCGAAGAGGATGACCTTGGGGTCCATCGCCAGCGCGCGGGCGATCGCCACGCGCTGCTGCTGGCCGCCGGAGAGCTGGGCGGGGTACTTGTCCGCCTGGGTGCCGACGCCCACCCGGTCGAGCAGCGCGCGCGCCTTCTCCTCGGCCTTCTGCTTGTCGGTTCTGCGGACCTTGATCTGGCCCAGCATCACGTTCTCGAGCACCGTCTTGTGCGCGAAGAGGTTGAAGGACTGGAAGACCATGCCGACGTCGGCGCGCAGCCGGGCCAGCTCCTTGCCCTCCTGGGGCAGCGGCCTGCCGTCGATCAGGATCTCGCCCGCGTCGATGGTCTCCAGGCGGTTGATGGTGCGGCACAGGGTGGACTTGCCGGACCCGGAGGGGCCGATGACCACGACGACTTCACCACGCGCGATGGTCAGGTCGATGTCCTGGAGCACGTGCAACGCGCCGAAGTGCTTGTTGACGCTCTTCAGAACGACCAGTTCGTCGGTCGCGGCCACCGAGTCCTTGGCCACCGATACTTCGGTCATGTGCTCACTGGCTCCGTCCTCACTCGGTTTCGGAGGACAGTAGTGAGGCCGCACGACCAGCGTCATTACATCTGAGGGAGATCTGAGCATCACAATCCGGTAGCGGCCGGACACGAGTCGTAGCGAACCCGGCCGACCGCGTACCGGCTGGGTAACGGAAGCCGCCCGCGACCCGAAGCCTCTTGACGGCGTCCTCGTTCATCGGCGTGACTTCCTTGGTGCACGCGCGCGTGCCCACGTGTTCGGGTGGGTGACGTCTTTCCGGTGCGGTGCGGGGGCGACGCCCTTGCGCACGCCGAGAGCGCACGGACCGTGAGGCCGGACAGACCGTAGGACCGAGGAACCGGAGGGGGCCGGCATGAGACTGCTTCTCGTCGAGGACGACAACCACGTCGCGGCCGCCCTGTCCGCGGTCCTGGCCCGGCACGGTTTCGAGGTCACGCACGCCCGCAGTGGCGAGGAGGCACTCCAGGCGCTGGTCCCCGAGGGCGCCGGCTTCGGCGTCGTCCTCCTCGACCTGGGCCTGCCCGACCAGGACGGCTACGAGGTCTGCGCCAAGATCCGGAAGCGCACCGGCACCCCGGTGATCATGGTCACCGCGCGCTCGGACGTGCGGTCCCGGATCCACGGCCTGAACCTCGGCGCCGACGACTACGTGGTCAAGCCGTACGACACCGGGGAACTGCTCGCGCGCATCCACGCGGTCAGCCGCCGCACCCCGCACCTGGACGACACCGGCGCCACCGAGACCGCGCTGCGCCTCGGCCCCGTGCACATCGAGTTCCCCACCCGCCGCGTCAGCGTGGACGGCTCCGTCGTCCAGCTGACCCGTAAGGAGTTCGACCTGCTCGCCCTGCTGGCCCAGCGCCCCGGTGTGGTGTTCCGGCGTGAGCAGATCATCAGCGAGGTGTGGCAGACCAGTTGGGAGGGGACCGGGCGCACCCTGGAGGTGCACGTCGCCTCCCTGCGCTCCAAGCTGCGCATGCCCGCGCTGATCGAGACCGTGCGCGGCGTCGGGTACCGGCTCGTCGCCCCGGCCGCGTAGCGGGTACGGGTGCGCACACGTCTCCTTCCGCTGCTCATCGTCCTGATGGCGGCCGTGCTGCTCGCGCTCGGTCTGCCTCTCGCGGTGAGCCTCGCGGCCGCGCAGCAGCAGCGGGTCGTCGTCGACCGCATCGACGACACGGCGCGCTTCGCCGCACTCGCACAGTTCGTCACCGACCGGCCCACCGGCTCCCGGGCCGACGTCACGGACGAGCGCGGCGAGACCCTGGCCGGCGAACTGCGCATGTACTACAGCGTGTACGGCATCCGGGCCGGCGTCTTCTACCGCGACGACACGCCCATGGCCAACGCGCCGGGGGACTGGTTCCTGCCCGAGAAGGGTGAGGGACGCGACGCCTTCAACGAGGCCCTGCTCGGGCGGCGCAGCCACGATCCCGAACAGGTCTGGCCCTGGCAGCGCACCCGGCTCGTGGTCGCCTCTCCGGTCATCCGCGACGGCGACGTCGTCGCGGTCGTCGTCACCGACTCGCCCACCGGGCAGATGCGGTCGAGGATCCTGCACGGCTGGCTGTTCATCGGCGCCGGGGAGGTCGCCGCGATGCTGCTCGCCGTCGGCGCGGCGCTGCGGCTGACCGGATGGGTGCTCAGGCCGGTGCGGGTCCTGGACGCGACGACCCACGACATAGCGACCGGACGCCTGAAGTCCAGGGTCGCGGCGGCGGGCGGGCCGCCGGAACTGAGGCGCCTTGCCCGGTCGTTCAACGAGATGGCGGACAACGTCGAGCAGGTCCTCGAGCAGCAGCGCGCCTTCGTCGCCGACGCCTCCCACCAGTTGCGCAATCCGCTGGCGGCGCTGCTGCTGCGCATCGAACTGCTCGCGTTGGAACTGCCGGAGGACAACGAGGAGATCGCCTCGGTGCGCACCGAGGGCAAGCGCCTCGCGCAGGTCCTGGACGATCTGCTGGACCTGGCGCTCGCCGAGCACGCCGAGGCGGACCTCAGGCTCACCGACATCGGCGCGCTGACCGCAGAGCGGGTCGCCGCCTGGCGGCCGGCCGCCGAGGCCAAGGGCGTACGGCTGACCGGCACCTGCCCGGCCACCACGGCCTGTGCGGACCCCGTGACCCTGTCCAGCGCCCTGGACGCGGTCATCGACAACGCGGTGAAGTTCACGCCCGCTGGCCAGAGCGTGGAAGTGGAGGTCGCGGCAGCCGGCGACACCGCCACGGTGGTGGTCACCGACGGCGGCCCCGGCCTCAGCGACGAGGAACTCTCACGTGTCGGCGACCGCTTCTGGCGCAGCGCCGCCCACCAGAACGTCAAGGGCTCCGGCCTCGGCCTGTCGATCACCCAGACGCTGCTGGCGGCGGGCGGGGGCTCGATCTCGTACGCGCATCACGAGCCGCAGGGCCTCAGGGTGACGGTGTCGCTTCCGCGGACGGCGACGGGGGCGGGGCGCGCCGGGTTTTGAGGGACGTCGCGGTCGGGGCAGGGCGCTACCGGCCTGTCCTGCGTTCGGGCACGAGGCGGTTGAGGCCGATCGGGGCTCTGGAGGCGAAGCCCCGACGACGGCGAGCCGACCTCGGGGCGTGGCTCGTCGCTTCCGGCGCCCCGAACTACGGCTTCACCGACCGGTAGTACCGCCGTGCGCCTTCGTGCAGTTCCAGCGGGTCCGTGTAGATCGCCGTGCGCAGATCCACCAGCTGTGCCGCATGCACCTGCGCACCGATCCGGTCCCGGCTGTCGATGACCACGCGGGTCAGCTCGTCGGTCAGGTCGGCGTTCATGTCCTGACGTGTGACGAGGAGGTTGGCGACGGCCACGGTCTGCACGGAGACGCCCTGCTGCGCCTCCGGATACGCGTCGGCGGGCATCACCGCGGCCCGGTAGTAGCGGGACGCGCCGCCCTGCGCGTGCAGCTTCGCCACCAGGTCGCCGCCGATCGGCACCAGCCGGATGGGGAAGTGCTGCGACAGATCCGTGATCGCGCCGGTGGGCAGCCCGCCCGACCAGAAGAACGCGTCGATCCGGTGCTGCCTCATCAGCCCGGGCATCGTCCCGATGCCGTCGGACAGCGGCGTGATGTCCCTCTCGGGGTCCAGCCCGGCCGCCCTCAGCACATGCTCCGCGATCAGCCGCACCCCGGAGCCGCCCGGTCCGACGGCGACCGAGCGGCCCTTCAGGTCCGCCACCGACCGCACGGGGGACGACTGCGGCACCACCAGGTGCACGTAGTCGTCGTACAGGCGGGCGCAGCCGCGCAGCCGGCCGGCGCCGGACCCGTTCTGAAGCCGGTACGTCTCCACCGCGTCGGCCGCCGCGATCGTGAAGTCCACCTGCCCGGTGGCCACCCGGCGCACGTTCTCCTGGGACCCGTCGCTGTTCTGCAGCCGTACGTCCAGCTGCGGCATGTCCCGGGCGATCGTCTGCCTCAGCAGGGTGCCGTACTTCTCGTAGACGCCGCTCGGGGTGCCCGTGCTGAAGGTGACCGTGCCGCTCGGGGACTCGTCGCCGATCGGCAGCAGCCACCACAGCAGCAGCCCGAGGACCGCGCACGCGGCCGCCGAGCCCAGCAGCGCGCGGCGTCTGCCGATACGGGGGAGTGCCTGAAGCATGCGCGCGATCCTGCCAGGCCGGCGCCCCTCTTACCAGGCCGGGACCGACCAGGGGAGGGCGCGGGGCGGGTGCCGGCGGACGGTAGGGTCGGCTGATGCGTCCTTCCCCCGCCTCCCTCGTCCGTGAGTTCCACCTCGCCTTCGGTCTCGACGTACGGTCCGAGCCGACGGAGGTCTCCCCGGAGCTGGCCGCGCACCGCGGTGAGCTGCTCGCCGAGGAGGCGGCGGAGGCCGCGGAGGTGTCCGTCACCGGCCCGCTCGACCGGCTGGCGCACGAGCTGGCCGACCTGGTGTACGTGGCGTACGGGACGGCCCTGGTGCACGGCATCGACCTCGACGCCGTCATCGCCGAGATCCACCGTGCCAACATGACGAAGATCGGCCCGGACGGCACGGTCTCGCGCCGGGCCGACGGCAAGGTCCTCAAGGGCGACCACTACCGCGCCCCTGACGTATCGGCGGTCCTGCGCCGCCAGGGCTGGGCGCCTGCGGAGCGGTAGGGACGGCACCGCCCCGGCGTCCGGCTCTGCGACCGCGGCCGAGGGCCCCGCCTAGACTGACCCCTTGCAAGGACGAGATGACCCCGGTGTGAACAGGAGGCCCGCGGTGACGGCAGTCGGCGGTGGTTTCGAGGATCCGTCCGCCGAGGTGTTGTCCCAGGCGGCCGCCGCCTTCGGGCTGTTGGCCTCGCCCGCGCGGCTGCACATCGTGTGGGCGCTCGCGCAGGGCGAGAGCGATGTCACCGGGCTCGCCGAGCGGGTCGGCGGCGCTCTGCCCGCCGTGAGCCAGCACCTGACGAAGCTCAAGCTCGCCGGACTCGTCGGCTCCCGGCGTGAGGGCCGCCGCCAGGTGTACTTCGTCGACGACGCGGACGTGGTGACCGTGGTGCGCCTCCTGGTCGGCCGGCTGACCGACCGTGCCGCCCGGGCGGACGTGCCGGCACCCCGGCTCCGTGGCCTCTGAGACCGCCGCGGCGCCGGCACCCCCGCCCGGTCCTGACCCCGGCGCCGGCGGCCCCACGTCCCTTCAGGAGCTGCGCCGTCTGGAGAGCAGTCTGCGCGGGCTCACCGAGGCGGAGGCGGAGGCCCGGCTCGGTGAGGCCGGGGAGAACGTGCTCCCCGAGGCCCGTACGACCTCCTGGGCCCGGCGCTTCGTCCGCGGGCTGCGCGACCCGTTCACCAGTGTGCTGCTCTGCCTCGGTCTGGTCTCGGCGACCGTCACCGCCTGGGGCACCGCCTGTGTGATCCTCTCCCTCGTCGTGGTCAGCTGCGTCCTGCGCGCCACCGGCGAGCACCGGGCCGACCGTTCCATGGCCGCGCTGCGCGAACTGGTCGCCACCACCGCGACCGTGGTGCGCCGACCGGAGGCGGACCGGCCGCCACGCGAGCGCGAGATACCGGCCGCCGAACTGGTGCCGGGCGACGTGATCCGGCTCGCGCCCGGCGACCTCGTCCCCGCCGACGTTCGGCTGCTGCGCGCCGGCGGCCTGACCGTGCACCAGGGGGCGCTCACCGGCGAGTCGGCGCCGGTCGCCAAGAGCGCGCCCGACGTCCCCGGCGCCTTCGGCGGCGGGCCCTTCGCCCAGCCCCATCTCTGCTTCCAGGGCAGCAGTGTGGCCTCCGGCAGCGGCACCGCGCTCGTCCTTCACACGGGCGCCCGGACCCGGTTCGCCCGGGCCCACGGCACGCCGGCCGCGCGTGGGGCGAGCGCCTTCGACCGGTCCGTGCACGGCATCTCCTGGGTGCTGATCCGGTTCATGCTGCTCACCCCGCCGCTGGTCCTCATGGCGGGTGCGGCGCTGCGCGGCCGGGGCCTTCAGACGCTGCCGTTCGCCGTGGCGGTCGCCGTCGGCCTCACCCCCGAGATGCTGCCGGTCATCGTCACCACCTGCCTGGCCCGCGGGGCCGCCCTGCTCGCCCGCAGCCAGGGAGTGATCGTCAAACGCCTGCCGGCACTGCACGACCTCGGCGCCGTCGACGTGCTGTGCCTGGACAAGACCGGCACCCTCACCCAGGACCGGCCGGTGGTCGAACGTGCCCTGGACGGGGACGGCAAGGACGCGCCCGAGGTGCTGCGCTGGGCGGCCGTCAGCGCCTGGTGGACCCTCCAGCTCGCCGACCTGCCCGCCCCCGACGCCCTGGACGAGGCGATCCTGGACGCGGCCGACGGCGCCTGGGAGGACTGCGAGGGCGTGGCCGCGCTGCCGTTCGACCCGGTCCGCCGGCGCGCCACCGCCGTGGTCCGCGGCGGCCTCGGCAGGCACGTCCTCGTCGTCAAGGGCGCCGCCGAGGACGTACTGGAGCGCTGCGCGCTGGAGCCCGCCGAGCGTGAGCGCCTGCTGGCACGGGCCGCGCGCGAGGCCGGCGACGGCCTCAGGGTGCTCGCGGTCGCCACCGCCGACCGCCCCGCTCGCACCCGCCCCTACACCGCCGCCGACGAACGCGGCCTGGCCTTCCGCGGCTTCGTCACCTTCCGGGACGCTCTCGCCCCGACCGCCGCCCGCGCCCTCAAGGACCTCGCCGCCCGCGGCGTCACCGTGCGGATCCTCACCGGCGATCACCTCGGCACCGCGGTCCGCGTCTGCCGCGACCTGGGGCTCGACCCCGGCCGGGCGCGCGCCGCGGGCGCCCCGGACGACGCCACCGCGACCGTCGTCGCCCGCTGCACCCCCGAGGACAAGGCCCGGATCGTCAGCGACCTGCGCGCGGCCGGGCACACGGTGGGCTTCCTCGGCGACGGTGTCAACGACGTGCCCGCGCTGCACGCCGCCGACGTGGGCGTCGCCCCGCGCGACGCCGTCGACGTGGCCCGCGAGAGCGCGGACGTCGTCCTCGCCTACAAGGACCTCACCGCGATCGACCACGCCGTCGCCGCCGGCCGTCACGCAAGCGGCAACATCGCCTCGTATCTGCGCGTCACGCTTTCGTCGAACCTCGGCAACGTCGTCGCGATGCTCGCCGCGGGCCTGCTGCTGCCCTTCCTGCCGATGCTCCCGGCCCAGGTCCTCGCCCAGAACCTGTGCTTCGACGCGGCCCAGCTCGCCTTCGCCTACGACCGCCCCGCGGCTCGGGCTCTCGCCCGGCCCACCGTGCTGAAGCCGCGTGACTTCCTTCGCTTCATCACCGGCTTCGGACTGCTCAACGCGGTCGCCGACCTCGCCACCTTCGGCGTCCTGGCGCTCGCGCTGCACGGGCCGGACGCGCTCGACGACGAGGCGGTGTTCCACTCGGCGTGGTTCACGGAGAACCTGCTCACCCAGGCCCTGGTGATGCTGCTGCTGAGGTCCGGCCGGCGTGTCGCGGAGGGACGCGCGCCGGGCCCGCTCGGGCGGGCCGCGGCCGTTCTGGCCGCCGCGGGACTCCTGCTGCCGCTGTCCCCGCTGGGTTCCGCGCTCGGCCTGACCGCGCTGCCGGTGGCGTACTACCTGCTGCTCGCCGCCGTCCTCGCCCTGTACGCGCTCGCCCTGTGGGCGGTCAAAGCGCGCTACGAACGACGGTCCGGCGCGCAGCGCTGACCGGCCGGTCGGGTGCCGTCAGTTTCCGCACGATTCGCCTTCGGCTCGGTTTCGCCGCCGACCGCGGGTTGTACAGTTGCGCAACGTAGCAACCGACATGGCACGGGCGAGCGGCGAGAGGCGTCCTCGGCCGACGCGAGGAAGGGCGGGCGCGTCATGCTCCGTAACGGACTGGAACCCTGGCACCTGCTGATCGTGGCGATCGTCGTCATCGTGCTGTTCGGGTCGAAGAAGCTTCCCGACACCGCCCGGGCGCTGGGCAAGTCGATGCGCATCCTCAAGAGCGAGGCGAAGGCGATGAAGGACGACAACGCGTCCGCGCCCGCCGCCTCCGCGCCCACTCCGGTGGAGCCGACGGCCGTCCGGACCTCCACGGAGACGGTCGCGGAGCGGCCGCCGGCCGCCGCCGGCTGAGGGCGCGCCCGTCAGGGACTGGCGCTGTCGTAGCCGTAGGCCAGCGGCTCGCTGTTCACGCCGAGCTGGCGCCGGTAGACGTACAGCGCATCCACGCTTACGCCGTCCGCCGGGGACTCGACCCGGCACGGGTACGTCACCTGCAGTACCGAGGGCCGGCCCGCGACCTGCATGCGCAGGCCGTCGGCCGGCCCTCCGGCGAGCACCGCCGTCTCCCATTTCGTCGCGACATGAAGATCCATGTCTGAACTTTAGAGTTGCGCAACCGCTGAAGTGTTGTGAGGTGCGCCACTGGTCCGGTGCCGGACGATGCGGCGGCTCGCCTGCGATCAGCTGTTGGCGTTGAGAACGGGGTAGTAGCCGTTCGCGTGCCCCGTGGCGGTGGGGTGGTACGACTCCCAGCTCGGCGAGGCCACCAGGGAGTGCAGCCAGCCGTCGCCGGAGCACAGCTCATGGCCCTTGAAGGCGGTGCGCACATCGCCGAAGACGAAGCCGTGGGCGGCGGACCGCTCGGCGATGACGCCGTCCAGGACGTCCGCGGCCTCGTCGATCTTGCGGTGCTTGGTGTCGCTGAGGCCGACGCAGAAGACGTCGAGGGTGTACATGTGCGGGTAACCCAGCACGACCACCCTGGCGTTGGGCGCCTTGGCGCGGATCGCGTCGTAGGTGGCGTCCAGGCGGGCGGGCAGCGTGTTCCGGGCGTAGCTCTCGGCCTGGTCGACGCGGCTGACGCAGTCGGAGTCCGAGCCGGTCACACAGGTGGTCATGACGTCCGAGAAGCCCGCGTCATTGCCGCCCACGGTGAGCGAGACGAGCCCGGTGCCGGAGTTCAGCGGGCCGAGCTGGCTGCCCGTCACATCCGTGGTGGCCGCGCCCGAGCAGGAGGTGTCGGCGAACGAGGACGGCGCGTGGGCGTTCTTCCACAGGTAGGGGTAGGCGTTGAAGCTTCGGTGGCAGTCGGCGCTCGAACTGTCGTAGTTTCCCGCGCCGTTGCCCGCCGAGTACGAGTCTCCCAGCGCGACGTACGCGGGTCCGGCGGCATGCGCCGGACCGGTGAGTACCAGGCTGAACATGATCGCGAGGCTCAGCGTGGCAAGGGCTGACAGTGACTTGATGCGTCTCACGAAACCTCCCAGAGCGGGAAAGCCGGCTCTCATGTGGTACAGCGGGCAACCACTCATGGGAAGTGTTCATGTCAAGAATTCTCCCTGTATAGGCCTCGCGTTCAGGGTTTGCCGGGGCGTGGTGGGACGCGGGTGCCTGTGCCCGGCGCCCGCCCGATTCCCCCGACCCGTCCGCACAACTGGGCGAACTGCGAGCCGGCTTCCAGAAGCTGCGCGGCTGGAACTCTGCACCCCGGGGCAAGCAGTGGTGCACTGCGCGGCAACCGGCGGTGCGGCGCTCGCCCTAGCGTGACCGGGTACCCAGCCATGTAACCCGATCCATCCGGAAATTGAGGAAAAGCAGCACATGCCGTACATCACCGTGGGCCAGGAGAACTCCACCGCCATCGACCTCTACTACGAGGACCACGGATCCGGACAGCCGGTCGTCCTCATCCACGGGTTCCCGCTCGACGGCCACTCCTGGGAGCGGCAGAGTGCCGTGCTGCTCGACGCCGGCTACCGCGTGATCACCTAACCGCCGTGGTTTCGGGCAGTCCAGCCAGCCGACGACCGGCTACGACTACGACACCTTCGCGGCCGACCTGAACACCGTGCTGGAGACGCTCGACGTGCGGGACGCCGTCCTCGTCGGGTTCTCGATGGGCACCGGTGAGGTCGCCTGCCGCGTACACCGCGGTGGGGACGACGGCGGCGCGCAGGTAGGCGAAGAGCGGGCGCAGGGCGTGCTCCAGGACCAGGGAGGTCGTGAAGCAACTGACCAGTGGGGGCGCCCGACTGAAGCAGGACACCCGCGACGTGGCCCTGCAGTGCTCTTCGGCGTCCTGATCACACAGATGGTGCCGGGCATAGCCGTGGCCAACGCCCTGTACGGCGCCTACAACGACCTCGGACTGCTCAACTCCTCCCTCGGACTGGTCCTCGCCGACTCCACCGCCGGGATCCCCTTCGCGATCATCATCCTGCGTTCGTTCATGCAGGGCATTCCCAGGGAGATCATCGAGGCCGCGCGCATGGACGGCGCCGGGAGGCTGCGCACCTTCGGCTCCGTGGTGCTCCCGCTCAGCCGCAACGCGCTGATCACCGCGGCTCTCCTCACCTTCCTCTTCGCCTGGAGCGACTTCCTCTTCGCCCTCACACTGACCACCAGGGAGACCGTGCGG
The DNA here is from genome assembly GCF_042892355.1 of Streptomyces sp. NPDC001796. Lineage (NCBI taxonomy): Bacteria > Bacillati > Actinomycetota > Actinomycetes > Kitasatosporales > Streptomycetaceae > Streptomyces > Streptomyces sp. NPDC001796. The sequence continues at coordinate 48,376 of NZ_JBIAUC010000005.1, forward strand.
CCGATCACCCTCGGCATCTACGAGTACATCGGCGCGCACACGAACCAGTGGAACGCCATCATGGCCACCGCGGTCCTGGCATCCGCCCCGGCGGCCGTGCTGCTCGTCATCGCCCAGCGCCACGTCACCGCCGGTGCCACGAGCGGGGCCGTCAAGCAAGGGACGGTCCCGTCTCCGTCCGGGCCGTCGGGGCAGTGCGCTCCGGCGCACGGCCCGGACAGGGCTCTTCGAGTACCGCCTACCCTTGTTCCATGACCAGCAGCAGCGACCGGAGCCCCGCAGTGGACGTTCACGCACCCAAGAGCTATGAGATCCGCACCTACGGGTGCCAGATGAACGTCCACGATTCCGAGCGATTGGCCGGGCTGCTCGAAGAGGCCGGGTACGTGCGCGCGCCCGAGGGGGCGGACGGCGACGCGGACGTGGTCGTCTTCAACACCTGCGCCGTGCGGGAGAACGCCGACAACCGGCTCTACGGCAACCTCGGCCGTCTCGCGCCGAAGAAGGCCGTCCGGCCCGGCATGCAGATCGCCGTCGGCGGCTGCCTGGCGCAGAAGGACCGCGACACCATCGTGAGGAAGGCGCCCTGGGTGGACGTCGTCTTCGGTACGCACAACATCGGCAAGCTGCCCGTGCTGCTGGAGCGCGCCCGCGTGCAGCAGGAGGCGCAGGTCGAGATCGCCGAGTCGCTGGAGGCGTTCCCGTCGACGCTGCCGACACGGCGTGAGAGCGCGTACGCGGCCTGGGTGTCGATCTCCGTCGGCTGCAACAACACCTGCACCTTCTGTATCGTCCCGGCGCTGCGCGGCAAGGAGAAGGACCGCCGCCCCGGCGACATCCTCGCCGAGGTGGAGGCCCTGGTCGCCGAGGGTGTCTCCGAGATCACGCTGCTCGGGCAGAACGTGAACGCCTATGGCTCCGACATCGGCGACAGGGAGGCCTTCAGCAAGCTGCTGCGTGCCTGCGGGAAGATCGACGGCCTGGAGCGCGTCCGCTTCACCTCCCCGCACCCGCGCGACTTCACCGACGACGTCATCGCGGCCATGGCGGAGACGCCGAACGTGATGCCGCAGCTGCACATGCCGCTGCAGTCCGGCTCGGACGCCGTGCTGAAGGCGATGCGCCGGTCCTACCGCCAGGAGCGCTACCTGGGGATCATCGAGAAGGTCCGGGCCGCCATCCCGCACGCCGCGATCACCACCGACATCATCGTCGGCTTCCCCGGGGAGACCGAGGAGGACTTCGAGCAGACGCTGCACGTGGTGCGCGAGGCGCGCTTCGCGCAGGCGTTCACCTTCCAGTACTCCAAGCGGCCCGGCACCCCGGCCGCCGAGATGGAGAACCAGATCCCCAAGGAGGTCGTCCAGGCGCGCTACGAGCGGCTCGTCGCCCTCCAGGAGGAGATCTCCTGGGAGGAGAACAAGAAGCAGGTCGGCCGCACCCTGGAGCTGATGGTCGCCGAGGGTGAGGGGCGCAAGGACGGCGCCACCCACCGGCTGTCCGGCCGCGCCCCCGACAACCGCCTGGTCCACTTCACCAAGCCGGAGCAGGAGGTGCGCCCGGGTGACGTGGTGACCGTCGAGGTGACCTACGCCGCCCCGCACCACCTCCTCGCCGAGGGGCCCGTCCTCGACGTGCGCCGCACGCGGGCGGGCGACGCGTGGGCCAAGCGGAACGCGGCGGAGACCGCCAAGCCGGCCGGCGTGATGCTGGGTCTGCCGAAGGTCGGCGCGCCCGCGCCGCTGCCGGTGGCCACCGCCGGCGCCTGCGGCTGCGACTGACGCCACCATCACCGCCGTACGCGGCCTCCGGCCCGGTTAGGCTGCGGATCATGCTTGTCGCCGCCGCCGTCTGCCCCTGTCCGCCCCTGCTCGTGCCCGAGGTCGCCGCGGGTGCGGCGCCCGAACTGGACGGCGCCCGTGCCGCCTGCAAGGACGCGCTGGGTGTGCTCGCCGCCGCCCGCCCCGACCGGCTCGTGGTCGTCGGGCCCGCGGGGGAGGGCGAGGAGGGCACCTACGCGGAGGGCGCGCGGGGGTCGTTCCGGGGCTTCGGTGTGGACGTCGTTGTGCGGTTGGGCGCGGGCGGCACCGCTCAGGAGCGTGAGCTTCCGCCGTCGCTCGCGGTCGCCGCGTGGCTGCTGGAGCGCACGCGCTGGGCCTGCGCGCCCGTAGAGGGGATGGGAGTCCCGGAACTCCTCACTCCCGAGCGGTGCGCCGAGGTCGGAGCCGGGCTCGCCGCCCAGGCCGGGCGGACGGCCCTGCTCGTCATGGGCGACGCCAGCGCGTGCCGGTCGGTGAAGGCACCGGGCTACCTGGACGAGCGCGCGGCCGGCTTCGACGCGGAGGTCGCGCGGGCGTTGGGCGCGGCGGACGTGACGGCCCTGAGGTCCCTCGACCCGGCCCTGGCCCACGAACTGCGGGCCCGCGGCCGGGTCCCCTGGCAGATCCTCGCGGGCGCGGCGGAAGGCGTGCGCCTGTCCGGCAGCCTGCTGTACGACGAGGCGCCGTACGGCGTGGGGTACGTGGTGGCCGCCTGGTCGTAGCGTTCCTGTGAGCGCGGCCGCCGGGCTCGGGAAGCTCTGCCGGGTACCGCGAAACGACGGACGGCCGGGAGGCCGTGGCCCCGCGGCCGTCCGCCGATGGGTGACGCGCTGTCCGGAGCGTGTTCAGGAGGCCGAAGGCGGCTGTGGTGTCTCCGGGGGCGCCGCTTCGCCGGTCGACGGGCCGCCGTCCCCGTGGGCGAGGCGCTCCACCGCGTGCTTCGCCTTGTCCGTGCCCGTGTGGATCTTGTCGCTGTACTTGCCCTTGGTCCGTTCGTCGATCATCTTCGCGGCCTTGTCGAGGCCGCGGTCGACCTTGTCCTCGTGCTGCTGCGCGAGGCCCGAGACCTTGGCTTTCAGGTTGTCCACGAGGCCCATGGTCCACCTTCCCTGGCTCAAGCGATTACGTACGGGCGCCCTCGTCGGCCTCTTCGTCGGCGGCCTTCTCGGCGGACTGCTGCTTCGGGATCCCGACCCCGTCGGCGGCGGCCTCCGCGCTCTTGTGCGGCACGCCCTCCGGCTTCCCGTCGGACTCGGCCGCGCCCGCGTCCTCCACCTCGTCCGTCGCCGCCTCGGCACCCTCGACCGCCTGCGCGGTCTCCGCCTCGGCCGACCGGTCCTCCTCCGTCGTCCTCGACCTCCGGAGAAGCCGTGCAAAAACGCCCATATCCACTCCATACGTTACTCGTGCGGGCGAAATACCGCGTAGCCCGGTGCGTCCCGTTGCGTCGCCCCGGGTCACCCGTTCTCGAACCGGCGACCGGAACCACGCAACAGGCAACGACCCCCCGAGCGGGGCGTCACGTAACTCGTTCGAGGCGGGGTGCGGAGGTTTGCGAGACTGTTGCGGTGAGTAGTGCAGCCCCCGCGCCGCGGGTCATCGCCGTCGTCGGTCCGACCGCGGCCGGAAAGTCCGATCTGGGAGTATTCCTGGCCCAGCAGCTCGGCGGGGAGGTCGTCAACGCCGACTCCATGCAGCTCTACCGGGGGATGGACATCGGCACCGCCAAGCTGACGCCCGAGGAGCGCGGCGGTGTCCCGCACCACCTGCTGGACATCTGGGACGTGACGGTCACGGCGTCCGTCGCCGAGTACCAGCGCCTCGCCCGCGCCCGTATCGACGCGCTGCTCGCCGAGGGCCGCTGGCCCGTCCTGGTGGGCGGCTCGGGGCTGTACGTGCGCGGCGCGGTCGACAACCTGGAGTTCCCCGGCACCGACCCCGAGGTGCGCGCCCGGCTCGAGGAGGAGCTGGCCCTGCGCGGCTCCGGAGCACTCCACGCGCGCCTGGCCGCCGCCGACCCGGAGGCCGCCCGGGCGATCCTGCCCGGCAACGGCCGCCGGATCGTCCGGGCCCTGGAGGTCATCGAGATCACCGGCCGGCCCTTCACCGCCAATCTGCCGGGTCACGACTCGGTCTACGACACGGTCCAGATCGGCGTCGACGTCAGCCGACCCGAGCTCGACGACCGGATCGCGCGCCGGGTCGACCGGATGTGGGAGGCGGGTCTCGTGGACGAGGTACGGGCGCTGGAGGCGCAGGGCCTGCGCGAGGGGCGTACGGCGTCGCGTGCGCTCGGATATCAGCAGGTGCTCACGGCGCTCGCGGGGGAGTGCACGCTGGAAGAGGCGCGCGCCGAGACCGTACGCGCCACCAAGCGCTTCGCGCGCCGTCAGGACTCCTGGTTCCGCCGGGACCCGCGCGTGCACTGGCTCAGCGGGGCCGCGGACGACCTCCGGGAACTTCCGCACCTCGCGCTGGCGTTGATCGAACGACCGGTTACAGCCTGATCACGTGATGGCATCGGGACGCTCCGGCCGTCATCCTGGCCTCATGCGACATGCCATCATCGAGCTTCGATCGACCAAGTGAGTCCGAGTTGGGAGGGCGCGTGGCGATGGAGGCCGGCCCTCGCGACACCGCGGAAGGCGCGCAGCACGGGACCGCGCAGGACGAGGACCCAAGGCTCAGTTCCGACGGTCCCGACGAGGAGCTTGCGGGCGGCGTGACCGCCGACGGGCCGGACATGGACGAGCTGTCCACCGGGCTCGAGGTCGAGGTCGAGCTGCGCCCGCAGCGCCGGCTGCGGATCTGGCAGCTCGCCCCCATCGTGGGGCTGGCCGCGGTCGGCTCCCTGATGTTCGCCTTCCCACTGGCGTTCGAGTTCGGCGACGGCGGCGCCGTGGTCGCCATGCTCGGACTGCTGATCTGCTCGTGCGCGGCGGGCTGGGGCATGATGGCCGCGCGGCGCGTCGGTCACACATGGCCCGGCCTGCCGCAGCGCGGCTCCGGACGGCGCCCGGACTGGCGTGTCGTCCTCGGGTACGCCGTGGTGGTCGTCGCGGTCGTCGCGCTGGCCGTGTGGCGCGTGGCCCGGCTGCGCTGACCACCGTCGCCGGACGCGGCTGACGCCGCCGTCCTGCCGACCGCGCCGTACGCCGCTGTCGTACCCGCACCGTACGATCGAGGAATGAGCACGCGGATCGCCTTCCTCAAGGGCCACGGCACGGAGAACGACTTCGTGATCATCCCGGACCCCGAGAACGTCATCGACCTGCCCCCGGCCGCCGTCGCCGCCCTGTGCGACCGCCGCGCGGGCATCGGCGGTGACGGTCTGCTGCACGTCGTGCGCTCCGCCGCGCATCCCGAGGCCGAGGAGATGGCCGGGGAAGCGGAGTGGTTCATGGACTACCGCAACAGCGACGGCTCGGTCGCGGAGATGTGCGGCAACGGCGTGCGGGTGTTCGCGCGCTACCTCCAGCGCGCCGGTCACGTGGCCGACGGGGATCTCGCGATCGCCACGCGCGGGGGTGTCAAGACCGTCCACCTCGCGAAGGACGGCGATGTGACCGTCGGCATGGGCCGGGCCGCCCTGCCCGCGGGGGAGGTCACGGTCAGCGTCGGCGAGCGCAGCTGGCCCGCGCGCAACGTGAACATGGGCAACCCGCACGCGGTCGCCTTCGTCGACGACCTCGCGCACGCGGGGAACCTGTTCGCCCCGCCCCCCTTCAGCCCGGCCTCCGCCTACCCGGACGGGGTGAACGTCGAGTTCGTGGTCGACCGCGCTCCTCGCCACGTCGCGATGCGCGTCCACGAGCGCGGCTCCGGGGAGACCCGCTCGTGCGGCACGGGCGCCTGCGCGGTGGCCGTCGCCACGGCCCGCCGCGACGGCGTGGACCCGGCCGTGACGGGCACGCCCGTGACGTACACCGTGGACGTCCCGGGCGGCACCCTGGTGATCACCGAGCGCCCGGACGGCGAGATCGAGATGACCGGCCCGGCGGTGATCGTCGCCGAGGGCGAGATCGACGCCGAGTGGCTGCGGACCGCGGCCGGCTGACACGCGGCTCGACGACGTCGTCGCGTGGGCCGAAGCCCCCGGGCGAACCGGCGGAGGAGACTCCCCTCGCTCCCGGCTGCCCGAACTCGAGCCCACGCGCCGCCCTTTGAGGGGGCGAACGGACGGCGCGCCGAAGCACGGCGTGGCACGCGAGCGGTGACGCGGCGCACCGCGCGGTGGCCGAAAAGGGCGCTCGGCCTTGCCGTCGTACGGCTCGGGATCGCAGCCCCAGCCGCTTCCGGCGTTCCGATCCCCAGCTCCGGGCCGGTGGAAACGCCGGAATCCATGGCTGAAGCGAATTCCCCTGGCGGAAACGCGTAAACCTTCAGGACATCGCTCGAATGGGTGATCCGTTTCACGCTCGGCGAGAGCCGGTCGGGCAGGCGTGATGGGCTCGATAGCATCAAGCACCGGCCGGGACGGGGGACCGTCGCGAGCCCCTGCGCCGCGAACGCCAGCAGGCACTCCGTCCGCCGGTCGACGCAGCCGGAGGTGCCCAATGAGTGCGGAGGCCACGAACCCTGCCGATCCCGCCCCAGCGACGCCCGGGGCCCACCGAAGGAAGAGCCGTGCCCGGCTCGACCTGCGCCGGCTGGGCCGGGCCGCGCTGCTCGGCCCCGCCACCCGCGACCGGCTGCCCGACGCGATCGGCCACGTCGTCGAGGCCCACCGCGCCCACCACCCCGACGCCGACCTCGAACCGCTGCGCCGGGCCTACCTGTTGGCCGAGTCCTCGCACCGGGGACAGATGCGCAAGAGCGGCGAGCCGTACATCACGCACCCCCTCGCCGTGACGCTGATCCTCGCCGAACTGGGTGCCGAGACCACGACCTTGACCGCCTCCCTGCTCCACGACACCGTCGAGGACACCGACGTGACGCTCGAGCAGGTGCGCGAGGAGTTCGGCGAGGAGGTGCGCTACCTCGTCGACGGTGTCACCAAACTGGAGAAGGTCGACTACGGAGCGGCCGCCGAGCCCGAGACCTTCCGCAAGATGCTCGTCGCCGCCGGCAACGACGTCCGCGTGATGTCGATCAAACTCGCCGACCGGCTGCACAACATGCGCACGCTCGGCGTGATGCGGCGGGAGAAGCAGGAACGCATCGCCAGGGTCACCCGGGACGTGCTCATCCCGCTCGCCGAGCGCCTCGGCGTCCAGGCGCTCAAGACCGAACTCGAGGACCTCGTCTTCGCGGTCCTGCACCCCGAGGAGTACGAGCACACCAGGGAACTCATCGCCGAGAACGCGGCGCACGGCGACGATCCGCTCGCCGCGACGGCCGACCAGGTGCGCACGGTGCTGCGCGAGGCCGGGATCCCGGCCGAAGTCCTCATCCGGCCACGGCACTTCGTCTCGGTCCACCGCGTCTCCCGCAAGCGGGGCCGGCTGCGCGGCGCGGACTTCGGACGCCTGCTGGTGCTCGTGAACGAGGACGCCGACTGCTACGCGGTCCTCGGGGAACTGCACACCTGTATGACCCCCGTGGTCTCGGAGTTCAAGGACTTCATCGCCGTCCCCAAGTTCAACCTGTACCAGTCGCTGCACACCGCGGTCACGCGGGAGGACGGCGAGGTCGCCGAAGTCCTCATCCGCACCCACCAGATGCACAAGGTGGCCGAGGCCGGAGTGATCGCGCTCGGCAATCCCTATGCCCCCGCCTCCGACGATCCGGCCGACGGCGAGCGCGCCGACCCCACCCGGCCCGGCTGGCTCTCCCGGCTGCTTCAGTGGCAGCAGGCGGCGCCGGACACCGACACGTTCTGGTCGTCGCTGCGCGAGGACCTCGCCCAGGACCGGGAGATCACCGTGTTCCGCCCCGACGGGGGCGCGCTGGGGCTTCCGGAGGGCGCCAGTTGCGTGGACGCGGCGTACGCGCAGTACGGGGAGGACGCGCACGCCTGTATCGGCGCCCGGGTCAACGGCCGGCTGGCGACGCTGAGCACAGTCCTGAAGGACGGCGACACGGTGCAGCTCCTCATGGGCCAGGACCCGGCCTCGGAGCCGTCGCGGGAGTGGCTGGAGCACGCCCATACGCCTGCCGCGCGGATCGCGATCCAGCGATGGCTGGCGGCGCATCCGGTGTCCGCCGAGACCTCCGGTGGCGCGTCGGCGCCTGGCGCCCGGGACTCGCTGGACGGCGCCGACCCGCACGTCGGCGGCCTCGGGACCGCCGCACGCCCGCCGGCCCTGCCCGCGCGCCCCACCACGGACGCGCCCGGCGTGCGCACCGCCAACGCCGTCGTGGACCTGCCGGGCGCTTCCGTGCGGCTCGCGGGCTGCTGTACGCCGGTGCCGCCGGACGAGGTCGCCGGCTTCGCCGTGCGCGGGGGTGTGGTGACCGTGCACCGCGTCGAGTGCGCCGGAGTGGAGCGCATGAGGAACGCCGGGCGCCAGGAGGTCGGCGTGCGCTGGGGGGACACCACCGAGTGCCGGGTCACGCTCGTCGCGGAGTCCTTCGGCCGCCCGCACCTGCTGGCGGACCTCACCGAGGCCATCGCCCTGGAAGGCGTCGCCATCGTCTCGGCCACGGTCGAGCCCCCGAGCCAGCAACGCGTACGCCACACGTACACGCTCCAACTCCCGGACGCCTCCCACCTGCCGTCCCTGATGAAAGCGATGCGGAACGTGCCGGGGGTGTACGACGTGAGCAGAGCCCAGCACCCGGCGACGACCGTGCACTGACGCCGACGACCATGCCCTGACGCCGTCGCAGGGGCTGCCTGCCCGCGCTGTCGGGCGCCCCCGTACCGCCTCCGCCTGACGTTCCCGTTCGGCCGCCGCCGGACCCACCGGGCGGCCCCCGACCTGATCAGCCGTACCCCCGGCTGAACCCGTTCGGGTGGGACCGATGCGCGTCGGACACGTCCGCGCAGTGCGCGCTGATAGCGGTGTTCCATGCCGCTCAGCCTTCGTTCCGTCACGCCAGGTGTCCACCGTGCCAAGGCGGCCCTGCTCGCCTGTGCCGTCTCCGGCTGTCTGATCGCCGCGAGCGCCCCTCCGGCCGCCGTCCCCCTCGGCGTCGGCGACCGGCTCTACCCCACGCTCGGCAACCCCGGATACGACGTCCGGTCGTACGACCTGTCCTTCACCTACACCGGCGACAACAGCAAGCCGCTCACCGCCGTGACCACCATCAACGCCCGCACCACCCAGCGGCTGGACCGCGTCAACCTCGACTTCGCGCACGGCACGGTCGAGTCCGTCGACGTCAACGGCCTGCCCGCGGACTTCACCGCCGCGGGGGAGGACCTGGTGATCACGCCGGGCGTCCCGCTCCCCAAGGGCAGCCTGCTGCGCATCACCGTGCGGCACACCAGCGACCCCGTCTCCGGCAAGGACCGGCAGGGCGGTTGGGTGCGCACCGACGACGGGCTCGCCATGGCCAACCAGGCCGACGCCGCCCACCTGGTCTTCCCGTGCAACGACCACCCGTCCGACAAGGCGATGTTCACGATCCACGTGACCGCGCCGGACGACTACACGGCCGTGGCGAACGGTGTCCCGGTGAGCACGCGGCGAAGCGGGAAAACCACCACCTGGACCTACCGCACCCGACACCCCATGGCCACGGAACTCGCCCAGGTGTCCATCGGCCGCACCGCCGTCCTGCACCGCACCGGCCCCCACGGCCTTCCCGTCCGCGACGTGGTCCCGGCCGAGGATCGGGCGAAGCTCGAACCCTGGCTGGAGAAGACGCCCGACCAGATCGCCTGGCTGGAGAAGAAGGTCGGCGCGTTTCCCTTCGAGACGTACGGGGTGTTGATCGCCCGGGCCAAGACCGGCTTCGAGCTCGAGACGCAGACGCTGTCCCTCTTCGAGAAACACATGTTCACCGAGCCCGCCTTCCCCAGGTGGTACATCGAGTCGATCATGGTGCACGAGCTGTCCCACCAGTGGTTCGGCGACAGCGTCAGCCCGCGCACCTGGTCCGACCTGTGGCTCAACGAGGGACACGCCACCTGGTACGAGGCCCTGTACGCGGACGAGACGGCGCACCGCTCCCTGGAGGCACGGATGAAGGCCGCGTACGGACTCTCCGACGGCTGGCGCGCCTCCGGCGGCCCGCCCGCCGCGCCCGAGCCTCCGAAGCCCGGCCGGAAGATCAGCATCTTCCGGCCCAACGTCTACGACGGAGCCGCCCTGGTGCTGTACGCCCTGCGCCAGGAGATCGGCGCCACCGCCTTCCAGCGCCTGGAGCGGGCCTGGGTGGCTCTGCACCACGACTCCACGGCGACCACGGCCGACTTCGAACGACTGGCGTCCGACACCGCCGGACGCGATCTGAGCGCCTTCTTCCAGGGCTGGCTCTACGGCGAGAGGACCCCGCCCATGCCCGGCCACCCGGACTGGAAGAGCGAGCCCGCCGAGAGCGCCAAGGGCGCCGAACAAGTCGGATGACGGGACGGGCCGTGCCGTGGGACCATCATCAGGTCGGCGGCGCGGCCCCCTCGGGGCGGGTGACCGGGAATCCTCCGGGGCACCCGAGCGTTGAGACAGGTGACGACGTCTGTGACGGGCACCCAAGGCCGCCACTCCGTCACCGCAACATTCCCATCGACGTAAGGACCCAATGACCTCCTCTTCTTCCCCTTCCCAGGACACCAAGCGCCTCGCGCACGCCTACGCCGAAGGTCTTCGGGCCGATGCCCTGATGGAAGAGGACGTCGCCTGGAGCCACGAGATCGACGGAGAGCGGGACGGCGACCAGTTCGACCGCTCCGAGCGCGCGGCCCTGCGCCGGATCGCGGGCCTGTCCACCGAGCTCGAGGACGTCACCGAGGTCGAGTACCGGCAGCTGCGCCTGGAGCGCGTCGTGCTCGTCGGGGTGTGGACGTCGGGGACCGTGCAGGACGCGGAGAACTCCCTGGCCGAGCTGGCCGCCCTCGCGGAGACCGCGGGTGCGCTCGTGCTCGACGGTGTGATCCAGCGCCGTGACACGCCCGACGCGGCCACCTACATCGGCTCCGGTAAGGCGAACGAGCTGCGCGACATCGTCCTCGAGACGGGCGCGGACACCGTCATCTGCGACGGTGAGCTGAGCCCGGCCCAGCTGATCCATCTCGAGGACGTCGTCAAGGTCAAGGTCATCGACCGTACGGCCCTGATCCTGGACATCTTCGCCCAGCACGCGAAGTCCCGCGAGGGCAAGGCGCAGGTCGCGCTCGCCCAGATGCAGTACATGCTGCCGAGGCTGCGCGGCTGGGGTCAGTCGCTGTCCCGGCAGATGGGCGGCGGCAGCGGCGGCCTCGCGACCCGCGGCCCCGGTGAGACCAAGATCGAGACGGACCGGCGGCGGATCCGCGAGAAGATGGCGAAGATGCGCCGGGAGATCGCGGAGATGAAGACCGGCCGCGAGATCAAGCGCCAGGAGCGCAGGCGCCACAAGGTGCCCTCGGTCGCCATCGCGGGCTACACCAACGCAGGCAAGTCCTCTCTGCTCAACCGCCTCACCGGCGCGGGCGTCCTGGTAGAGAACGCGCTGTTCGCAACCCTCGACCCGACCGTGCGCCGGGCGCAGACCCCGAGCGGGCGGCTGTACACGCTGGCGGACACCGTCGGTTTCGTACGGCACCTGCCGCACCACCTGGTCGAGGCGTTCCGCTCCACGATGGAGGAGGTCGGCGACTCCGACCTGATCCTGCACGTGGTCGACGGATCGCACCCGAACCCGGAGGAGCAGCTGGCCGCCGTGCGCGAGGTGATCACGGACGTCGGCGCCACCGACGTGCCCGAGATCGTCGTGATCAACAAGGCGGACGCGGCGGACCCGCTGGTGCTCCAGCGGCTGCTGCGGATCGAGAAGCGCGCCATCGCGGTCTCGGCCCGCACCGGCCAGGGCATCGAGGAACTGCTCGCGCTCATCGACGACGACCTGCCGAGGCCGTCGGTCGAGATCGAGGCCCTGGTGCCCTACACGCACGGCCGGCTGGTCGCGCGCGCCCACTCCGAGGGCGAGGTGATCTCCGAGGAGCACACGCCGGAGGGCACCGTGCTCAAGGCCCGGGTGCACGAGGAACTGGCGGCGGAACTGGCGCCGTACGCGCCGGCTTCCGCCCTCTGATCCACGGCGCAACGGTTCGAAGCCCGCTCCCTGCGAAGGGGAGCGGGCTTCGCTTTCTTCAAGGGCGTCCGGGGACGAACGACGGCGAGGCGGGGCGCGTCACTGGTCCGCGAACTTGCTGCTGACCCCCTCGTAGACCCCCTTGGCCACCGTGCCCAGTCGCGGCCCGGCCAGCCAGCCGGAGGTCACCGGGCCGATCGAGGTGTTGGAGACCAGGGCGGGCTTGCCGTCCGCGCCCGTCTCCACCCAGCCGCCGCCGGACGCACCGCCCGTCATGGTGCAGCCGATGCGGTACATGGTCGGGTCCGTCCGCCCGAGCGAGAGCCGGCCCGGCTTGTCCTGGCACCGGTACAGCTTCTGGCCGTCGTACGGAGGCGCGGCCGGGTAGCCGGTCGCGGTGATGCTGTCGACCTTCGGAACCGCCGGCGCGTCGAAGTTCACCGGGAGCGCCGAACCGACGGTCTCCTCCAGCGACTTGCCGCCGTTGCCCTGCTCCGGCGTCACATGGATGACGGCGAAGTCGTACGACGCCCCCTGACCGCCCGTCTCGCCGCCCTGCTCGATCCACTGCTCGGAGGTCTGCGCCCAGTCACCCCACCAGACACCGTACGGGGCGATCTCCTGCCGCGTCGCGTTCCGCAACTCGGCCGCCCCCAGCCCGGAGTCGTTGTACGCGGGCACGAAGGCGATGTTGCGGTACCAGCCGCCGTTCCTGCCCGCGTGCACGCAGTGGCCCGCCGTCCACACGAGGTTGGACTTCCCGGGGTGCGCGGGGTCCTCCACCACGGTTGCCGAGCAGACCATCGTGCCCTTGGGGGAGTCGAAGAACACCTTTCCCGCCGTGGGCGCGTTGTCGTGGTACGCGGTCGGCACCGCCTGCGCCTTCACCGGCGCCGGGGTCGGGTCCGTGACGCCCTGGTCGCCCGAGAGGTCGCCTGAGTCCACCTTCTTGGCAGGGTCATTGGCCTTGCGCATCCGGTCCGGGTTCCACAGGCCCTTGATGATCGGGTTGATGAAATCGTCGGCCTCGCGCAGCCAGTCGTCCTTGTTCCAGTTCTTCCAGGCGCCGTTCTTCCACTTGTCGATGTCGATCCCGTGCTGCTTGAGCTTCTGCTTGATGTCGTCCGGGATCTTGATCTTGCCGTCGCCCGTGGAGGACGCGGACGCGCTCGCCCCCGCGTGCGCATCGCCGCCGCCCGAGTCGCACGCGGTCGCGGTCAGCGCCAGCGCCACGGCGAGGCCGACCGCCGCCGGTACCGGGGAGGTTCTGCGGCGCGCACCGCCCCCCGAGCGGACGGCGAAGAGCGGTCGTATCGGTCGCATGGTGGAACTCCCCCTGGAAGGAACGGTGTCGGGCAGTGGCGTACCGCCGAGCACGACGGTAGGCAACGGATGATCATCCGCTTCCGCTGAACGGCATCACACACTATGCGTCCGCTGTGGGGGAGTTCCCACGGAACGGCAACGGTTCGGCCACAGCCGTCCGATCCGGACGATCGTCCAGAGCCCAAAGATCTTCTGCCCGCCCGCTTCCCCGCGCCGCTCGGGTCGTTGGTAGGTGCGGGGGCCTGCCGTCCCGGCCCGGGCCTCGGCCATCGCCTCTGAACAGCGGGAGGAACTGACGTCGTGACCGTGACGGAGACTGCGGTGGTGCCGGTGGAGGGCGCGTCGGAGGGGCGCGCGGGAGCCGAGAAGGGGAGCGAGGGAACCTCAAAGACCGAGCGTGTGCGCGGGGCGCACGAAGGCATTCTGCGGCGGCAGTCGGCGCGCGAGTCCGCGGCGCGCACCTACGCGCGCGCCCTCCCGATCGTGCCCGTGCGGGCGCGCGGGCTCACCATCGAGGGCGCCGACGGACGCCGCTATCTGGACTGTCTCTCCGGAGCCGGCACGCTGGCCCTCGGCCACAACCACCCGGTGGTCCTGGAGGCGATCCGGAAGGTCCTCGACTCCGGTGCGCCGCTGCACGTCCTGGATCTGGCCACACCCCTGAAGGACGCCTTCACCACGGAGCTGTTCCGCACCCTGCCGCCCGCCCTCGCCGATCGCGCGCGTGTGCAGTTCTGCGGACCGGCCGGGACGGACGCCGTCGAGGCGGCACTGAAACTGGTGCGCACGGCAACCGGGCGAAAGGGCCTCCTCGCCTTCACCGGCGCCTACCACGGGATGACCGCGGGGGCGCTCGAGGCGTCCGGGGGCGCGGGCGACGTCCGCGTCACCCGTCTGCCGTTCCCCCAGGACTACCGCTGCCCGTTCGGGGTCGGCGGCGAGCGCGGTGCCGAACTGTCCGCCCGCTGGACGGAGTCCCTCCTCGACGACACCAAGTCGGGGGTGCCGCTGCCCGCCGGGATGATCCTCGAACCGGTCCAGGGCGAGGGCGGGGTGCACCCGGCGCCGGACGCGTGGCTGCGCCGCATGCGGCGGATCACCGAGGCCCGGGCCATCCCGCTGATCGCGGACGAGGTGCAGACGGGCGTGGGCCGCACCGGACGCTTCTGGGCGGTAGAACACAGCGGGGTGGTGCCCGACGTGATGGTCCTGTCCAAGGCGATCGGCGGCAGCCTGCCGCTCGCCGTCGTCGTCTACCGCGACGACCTCGACGTGTGGAAACCCGGCGCCCACGCCGGCACGTTCCGCGGCAACCAGCTCGCCATGGCCGCCGGCACCGCGACCCTCGCGTACGTCCGCGAGAACCGCCTCGCCGAGCGCGCGGCCACGCTCGGCGCCCGCATGCTGGACCGGCTCCGGGGCCTCGCCGCCGAGTTCCCGTGCGTCGGGGACGTACGCGGCCGGGGCCTGATGATCGGCATCGAGCTGGTGAACCCCGAGTCCGCATCCGACCCGGCGCCCCCGGACTCCTCCGCCGCCCCGCCCGGGGGCACCGGACCCCGCCCCGCCGCGCCGGCGCTGGCCGCCGCAGTGCAGCGGGAGTGCCTGCGGCGCGGTCTGATCGTGGAGCTGGGCGGACGGCACGCGAGCGTGATCCGCCTGCTGCCGCCGCTGACGATCACCGACGAGCAGACCGACGCGGTCCTGGACCGGCTCGCCGACGCGGTGGCCGCGGTGGCCGCGGGGCCGGTGGCCCATCCCTGAGCCCGCCGGCCCTGCCCTTCGCCCGCCCTGGCCTCCGCCGAGACGGGCACGAGGACCGGCCGGCGGCCCGGCACGACCTCGGTGGGCCCCTGCGACCTTCACCGGCCCCGGGGTCACCACATCCGCACCGCACCCGCTCCCGCACCGACCGGCCCGTCGCCGTACGAGCCGGAACGACTTCACGAGGTACGCCCTTGAACGCCACCCCCACCCACGACGGGCCCGCCTACGACGGCCCCGCCTACGACGGCCCCGCCTACGACGGCCCCGCCTACGACGGCCCTGCCTACGACGGCCCCACCCACGACGGCCCCACCCACGACGGTGATCGCCCCGCCTCCGGCGGTCACGGCCCCGGCTCCGAGCGGGGCGCCGGCCGCGCGTGGACCACCGTGCCCCCGGGATCCCGTGCGCTGCCTGCGCAG
This sequence comes from Streptomyces sp. NPDC001796, assembly GCF_042892355.1. Lineage (NCBI taxonomy): Bacteria > Bacillati > Actinomycetota > Actinomycetes > Kitasatosporales > Streptomycetaceae > Streptomyces > Streptomyces sp. NPDC001796. The sequence goes on from NZ_JBIAUC010000005.1 coordinate 63,830, forward strand.
CAGCGGACATCACCGGAGGCCGACGAGCCGCGCGGCACCGCCGCGGACCCTCTGGACCACCCCGACCCCCACACGGCGGCCCAGGCCGCGACCGTGGAGAACCTGCTGCGCTGCTGGGTCCGCGAGAACGACATCACCGCCCCCGCCGACGGCACCCTGCGCATCCCGCTGCTCGCCGGCGGTACGGCCCTCCTCGTCCCGGTCCACCACTGGTCCCCCACCGGCTGGCACCGCTTCGGCCTGCCCCGCCTGGCCGGTGCCCCGGAGCAGGCCCCGCCCGTGGACGCGGTGACGGTGGCGGCACTGCTGGCACGGGAGACGGTGGGGGCCGCCGCACCGGCCCCCGCCCCCGCCGTGGCCGCACCGGCCCCGGAGCCGGGCGCCGTGCCCGACCACGTCACCGATCTGCTGGCCCGGGTCGCCGACTCCGTACGCCGCACCGCCACCTTCCTCACCTACCGCCGCGAGCGTCCCGCGGACGGCGCGGACCTCTTCCTCTCCGCCGAACAGTCCCTGCTGCTCGGACATCCGATGCACCCCACGGCCAAGAGCCGTGAGGGCCTCTCTGACACCGAGGCCCGGCTCTACTCACCCGAGCTGCGCGGCTCCTTCCCTCTGCACTGGTTCGCGATCGCACCCTCGGTGCGCGCGGCCGACTCGGCATGGACGGAAGGCGGCCGGCCCGTGCCCGCCGACCGGCTCACCGAACGGCTCGCCGGCCCTGACCTCCCGCTGCCCCGGGGCTTCACCGCACTGCCGCTGCACCCCTGGCAGGCGCGCGAGATCCGGCACCGCCCCGAGGCGGCCGCCCTGCTGGACGCCGGACTGCTCCGGGACCTCGGCCCCCACGGCACGCCCTGGCACCCCACCTCCTCCGTCCGCACCGTCCACCGCTCGGGCGCCCCCGCGATGCTCAAGTTGTCCCTGGGCCTGCGCATCACCAACTCCCGGCGGGAGAACCTCCGCAAGGAACTCCACCGGGGCGTCGAGGTGCACCGTCTGCTGCGCGGCGGCCTCGGCAGGCAGTGGCGCGCGGCGCACCCCGGCTTCGACATCGTCCGCGATCCGGCCTGGGTCGCCGTGGACGACCAGGACGGCAACCCGCTGGCCGGGCTTGACGCGGTGATCCGCCACAACCCCTTCGCCCCGGCGGACGACGCCTCCTGCGTCGCCGGACTCCTCTCGCCCAGACCCCGCCCGCACCCCGACGGACATCGGCGCCCCGCCATGTGCTCGCGGCTCGCCGAGATCGTCACCCGTCTGGCCGGACGCACCGGGCGCTCGCGCGGGGCCGTCGCCGCCGAGTGGTTCCTGCGCTACCTCCACCACGTGGTCCGCCCGGTGCTCTGGCTGGACAGCGAGGCCGGCATCGCCCTGGAGGCACACCAGCAGAACACCGTGCTCCTGCTGGACGCGGAGGGCTGGCCCGACGGCGGACGCTACCGCGACAACCAGGGCTACTACTTCCGCGCGTCCCGCCGCGCCGAACTCGACGCACGGCTGCCCGGCATCGGCGAGCACAGCGACACGTTCGTCTCCGACGAAGTCACCGACGAACGCTTCGCCTACTACCTCGGCATCAACAACGTGCTCGGACTCATCGGAGCGTTCGGCTCCCAAGGCCTCGCCGACGAGCGGCTGTTGCTCGCCGCCTTCCGCCGCTTCCTCGCCGACGCCGCCACCGGTCCGGACCGGCTGCGCACGTCCCTGCCGGTCCTGCTGCTCGACTCACCCGTCCTCAGGTGCAAGGCCAATCTGCTGACCCGGCTGCACGGCCTGGACGAACTGGTCGGCCCGGTGGACACCCAGTCTGTCTACGTCACCGTCACCAACCCGCTCCATCCCTGACCCGGCCGTCACGCACCGCCCGGAGCCCCGAGGAACATGACCCGTCCCGTCTTCTGAGAGGAGCGTCGCCGTGTCTCCCACCGACGCGAGCACCGGCACCGGCACCGACACCGGCACCGGCACCGGCACCGCCTCCGTGGAGCCCGTCACCGCCCCGGCCCCCGGTGCCGGCGCTCCATCCGGCACCAGCCCGAACTCCGGCCGCGACTGTGAGGAAACCCTCGATCTACGGCTGCCCGGGGAGTTCCTGGCGCTCCGCGTCCAGGAGGAGCCGGGCGCGTCGGCCCTTCCGCCGGACGACGACCTCCTCGACCATGTCGCCGACTGGGGCGCCACGACGACCCCCGTGGGTGTCTTCCACCTCGTGCCGGTCCACCTCGGCCGCGATCTCCCGCTGATCGTGCGCTGGATGAACGACCCCGCCGTGGCGGTCTTCTGGGAACTCGCCGGAAACGCCTCGGTCACCGAGCGGCACCTGCGCGCCCAACTGGCCGGTGACGGACGCAGTGTCCCCTGCCTCGGCGTGCTGGACGGCACCCCCATGAGCTACTGGGAGATCTACCGCGCGGACCTCGACCCCCTGGCCCGCAACTACCCCGCCCGTCCCCACGACACCGGAATCCACCTCCTCATCGGCGGTGTCGCCGACCGCGGGCGCGGCCTGGGGTCCGCACTGCTCCGCAGCGTCGCCGACCTCGTCCTCGACCGGCGTCCCTCCTGCGCTCGCGTCGTCGCCGAACCCGACCTGCGCAACACGCCCTCCATCGCCGCGTTCCTGAGCGCCGGCTTCCGGTTCTCCGCCGAGGTCGACCTGCCCGACAAGCGGGCCGCCCTGATGGTCCGGGACCGGGCGCTGCGCCATCTGCTCTAGATCCTCACACCAGCATCGTCACTGTGCGTAACGATGCTCCTCCCGCATCTCACCACCCCGGCACCCCCGCACCACACATGAGCCTTCCGTGCGCCGAGGCATGCAGCGCCCGTTTGTCAGTGCCGCACCGTAGGGTGGTCGCGCTATGACAAAGCCCTCACTCCCCGAACTCCTCCACGCAGCCGTCACAGCCGTCGGCGGCACGGAGCGCCCCGGCCAGGTGGCCATGGCCCAGGCCGTCGCGGAGGCGATCGACGACGGCTCCCATCTGCTGGTCCAGGCCGGCACCGGCACCGGAAAGTCGCTGGGCTATCTGGTGCCGGCGCTCGCACACGGGGAGCGCGTGATCGTGGCGACCGCCACCCTGGCGCTGCAGCGGCAGCTCGTCGAGCGGGACCTGCCACGCACGGTGGAGGCACTGCACCCGCTGCTGCGCCGCCGCCCGGAGTTCGCCATGCTGAAGGGCCGGTCGAACTACCTGTGCCTGCACCGCCTGCACGAGGGAGTGCCGCAGGACGAGGAGGACGGCCTCTTCGACCAGTTCGAGGCAGCGGCGCCCACCAGCAAGCTGGGCCAGGACCTGCTGCGGCTGCGCGACTGGTCCCAGGAGACGGAGAGCGGCGACCGCGACGACCTCACCCCCGGCGTCTCCGACCGCGCCTGGGCCCAGGTGTCGGTCTCGTCCCGGGAGTGCCTGGGCGCCTCGAAGTGCGCGTACGGCGCCGAGTGCTTCGCCGAGACGGCCCGTGAGCGGGCCAAGCTCGCCGAGGTCGTCGTCACCAACCACGCGCTGCTCGCGATCGACGCCATCGAGGGTGCCCCGGTCCTCCCGCAGCACGAGGTGCTGATCGTCGACGAGGCCCACGAGCTGGTCTCCCGGGTGACGGGCGTCGCCACCGGAGAGCTCACCCCCGGCCAGGTCAACCGTGCGGTGCGCCGCGCGGCGAAACTCGTCAACGAGAAGGCCGCCGACCAGCTCCAGACCGCGGCCGAGGGCTTCGAGCGGCTGATGGAGCTGGCCCTGCCCGGCCGTCTTGAGGAGATCCCGGAGGACCTCGCGTACGCACTGATGGCGCTGCGCGACGCCTGCCGCACGGTGATCTCCGCGATCGGCGCGACCCGCGACAAGTCCGTCCAGGACGAGGACGCGGTGCGCAAGCAGGCACTGGCCTCCGTGGAGAGCGTGCACGACGTGGCGGAGCGGATCACCAACGGCTCCGAGTGGGACGTCGTCTGGTACGAGCGCCATGAGCCCCGAGGCGGAGCCGCATATCGATACAGTGGCGCCTCTCTGCGCGTCGCCCCCATGTCGGTGTCGGGACTGCTGCGGGAGAAGTTGTTCGCGGACCGCTCGGTCGTCCTCACCTCCGCCACGCTGAAGCTGGGCGGCGACTTCAACGGCGTCGGGGCATCACTTGGCCTGGCCCCCGAGGGCACGGAGGGCGACGAGGCGCCGAAGTGGAAGGGCGTGGATGTCGGCTCCCCCTTCGACTATCCGAAGCAAGGCATCCTGTACGTCGCGAAGCACCTGTCACGCCCCGCCCGGGACGGCGAGCGTGCGGACATGCTGGACGAGCTGACGGAGCTGATCCAGGCGGCCGGCGGCCGCACCCTGGGCCTGTTCTCATCGATGCGGGCCGCGCAGCTCGCCGCGGAGGAGCTGCGCACCCGTGTCCCCGAGTTCCCGATCCTGCTCCAGGGCGAGGAGACCCTCGGGGAGCTGATCAAGAACTTCGCGGCGGACCCGAGGACATGCCTCTTCGGCACACTGTCGCTCTGGCAGGGCGTCGACGTCCCCGGGCCCAGCTGCCAGCTGGTGGTCATGGACAAGATCCCTTTCCCTCGTCCCGACGACCCGCTGATGAGTGCCCGCCAGAAGGCCGTCGAGGAGGCCGGGGGCAACGGCTTCATGGCCGTCGCGGCCACGCACGCCGCGCTGTTGATGGCTCAGGGCGCCGGCCGGCTCGTACGGGCGTCCGGGGACAGAGGTGTGGTCGCGGTCCTGGACCAGCGGCTCGCCACGGCCCGCTACGGCGGCTATCTGAAGGCGTCCCTGCCCGACTTCTGGTACACGACCGACCGCAACCAGGTCCGGAAGTCCCTGGCGGCGATCGACGCGGCGGCGAAGGCCCAGGGCGGGTAGCTCCCGTCCGCACGCGTCTCCCTCGGCGTCGGCGCGAGGCCGAGGCCCGCTCCGACGCAGTGGCGGGGAGGGAGAAGTGCGGTGTGGCGGTGCACTGGCCGGGAAGGAATGCGGCGTGCCCGGCCGCGGACAGCATGGGGCCCCGGAACCGGCGCAGGGGTCCCGGGGCCCGGATCAGGGGCGGGCGTCCGTGCGCCCGCCGCGGAGGGTCACACCCGCCGCAGTACCGCCACCACCTTGCCGAGGATGGTCGCCTCGTCGCCCGGGATCGGCTGGTACGCGGAGTTGTGCGGGAGCAGCCAGACATGGCCGTCCTCGCGCTTGAAGCGCTTCACGGTGGCCTCGCCGTCGAGCATCGCGGCGACGATGTCACCGTTCTCCGCGACCGGCTGGCGGCGGACCGTGACCCAGTCGCCGTCACAGATCGCGGCCTCGATCATGGAGTCGCCGACGACCTTCAGGACGAAGAGCTCACCGTCACCGACGAGCTGCCTCGGGAGCGGGAAGACATCCTCGACCGACTCCTCGGCGAGGATGGGGCCGCCGGCCGCGATCCGGCCGACCAGGGGGACGTACGACGCGGCGGGCTTGCCCGCGGTGTCGGTGGGCTGCACGGAGGACGCCTGGTCGGAGCCGCGCACCTCGTACGCGCGCGGCCGGTGCGGGTCGCGGCGCAGGAAACCCTTGCGCTCCAGTGCCATCAGCTGGTGTGCGACCGAGGAGGTGCTGGAGAGGCCGACGGCCTGGCCGATCTCCCGCATCGACGGCGGGTAACCGCGCCGCTGTACCGAATCCCGGATGACCTCGATCACCCGGCGCTGCCGCTCGGTGAGCCCGGAGCTGTCCGCCCGGATGCCTGGAGGCCGACCGGGCAGGGACCTCTTGGGCCCCTCGGGGTTCGTGGCTTCGTTCATGGCATGCACCGGCTCGAGTCGGCCCTGGGAGCGGTCCTGGGCAGTGATGATGGCACTGTCTGCGGTGGTGGTCACGTCGTCGGCCCCTCTCGATGGTCTCCCGTGCAGCACAACGGTAGTTGCTTTCGAAAGGTTGCGCCAAACACACGTTCGAGTGAAAAACCGGGAATTGCCTGACGTGATCAGGGCTCCAGGTGTATTGAGCGGACGCCTTCCGGCAGGTGGAAGTGCCCGCTGCTGTACTCTTCACCGCCGGGGCGAGGGCCTTGTGGGCCGCCACGGACGGCGCTCAGTCTGCCATCCGATGCGCCGCGGGCCGCGTAACGGCCCCGCTTCTCCATGTGGCGTCCACCGTATCCGCGCATGGCCCGAATGGGTATGGCCGTGCGGCACATGCCAACACGCCCGTGGCGCGCGTGTCGCCGCCGAATGTACGAGCCAATCGCTACATCTAGTGGTTGGATTGCAGTAGTGACCCACAAGTTGTGGTCCCCCCGGTCTTCGCGGTCACCGAGATCGCCTATGCTTGGGGCTGCTTCGTGGGGCCAGTGAGCCCCATGAGGCCTATGCGTCGTGCTGAAAAGGAGGGATGGAGCCATGCACTGCCCCTTCTGCAGGCACCCCGACAGCCGCGTCGTCGACAGCCGTACGACCGATGACGGCACGTCCATCCGCAGGCGCCGCCAGTGCCCCGACTGCTCCCGTCGTTTCACGACCGTGGAGACGTGTTCGCTGATGGTGGTCAAGCGGTCCGGAGTCACCGAGCCCTTCAGTCGTACCAAGGTCATCAACGGCGTGCGCAAGGCATGTCAGGGGCGGCCTGTCACCGAGGACGCACTCGCCCAGCTCGGCCAGCGGGTCGAGGAGGCCGTGCGGGCCACCGGGAGCGCCGAGCTGACCACCCACGACGTGGGCCTGGCCATACTCGGCCCCTTGCAGGAGCTCGACCTCGTCGCCTACCTGCGGTTCGCGTCCGTTTACCGGGCGTTCGACTCGCTGGAGGACTTCGAGGCCGCCATCGCGGAACTCAGGCAGCAGCGGGAGCGCACCGCCGTGGACGAAGACGACCACGAGATCACTGACGCGGAGCGCCAGGGAGTCGACCGCGGGTCCGGAGGGGCGGCCGACGCCCTCCTGCCCGCCACCGCCGCCGACTGACGGGCGGGCCGACCCGGTCGGGTCGGCCCCGTCGGCGGCGCACACAGACCGGTCATGCGCGCCCGCAGGACGCGCATGACAAGCAGACACAACACCGTGCCATGGGAAGAAAAGGGCACTTCAGGGCGTTTTCGCCCGTACAGGGAGGCGGCATGACAGAGACGGCGAGTGGTCCGGCACGAGGTTCCCGAGCGAAGGGCGCCAAGGCCACCAAGGGGCTGCGTATCGAGCGCATCCACACGACCCCCGGCGTGCACCCGTACGACGAGGTCGAGTGGGCGCGTCGTGACGTCGTCATGACCAACTGGCGCGACGGCTCGGTCAACTTCGAGCAGCGTGGCGTCGAGTTCCCCGAGTTCTGGTCGGTGAACGCGGTCAACATCGTCACCAGCAAGTACTTCCGCGGTGCCGTCGGCACCCCCCAGCGCGAGACCAGCCTCAGGCAGCTGATCGACCGCATTGTGAAGACCTACCGGAAGGCCGGTGAGGACCACAAGTACTTCGCCTCGCCCGCCGACGCGGAGATCTTCGAGCACGAACTGGCGTACGCCCTCCTGCACCAGATCTTCAGCTTCAACAGCCCCGTCTGGTTCAACGTCGGCACGGCCCAGCCCCAGCAGGTCTCCGCCTGCTTCATCCTGTCCGTCGACGACTCCATGGAGTCGATCCTCGACTGGTACAAGGAAGAGGGCATGATCTTCAAGGGCGGCTCCGGCGCCGGCCTGAACCTCTCCCGCATCCGTTCCTCCAAGGAACTGCTCTCCTCCGGCGGCAACGCCTCCGGCCCGGTCTCCTTCATGCGCGGTGCCGACGCCTCCGCGGGGACGATCAAGTCGGGCGGTGCCACCCGCCGCGCCGCCAAGATGGTCATCCTGGACGTCGACCACCCGGACGTCGAGGACTTCATCGAGACCAAGGTGAAGGAGGAGGAGAAGATCCGCGCGCTGCGCGACGCGGGCTTCGACATGGACCTCGGCGGCGAGGACATCACCTCCGTCCAGTACCAGAACGCCAACAACTCGGTCCGCGTCAACGACACCTTCATGAAGGCCGTCGAGAACGGCGAGAAGTTCGGCCTGCGCGCCCGCATGACCGGTGAGGTCATCGAGGAGGTCGACGCCAAGACCCTCTTCCGCAAGATGGCCGAGGCCGCCTGGGCCTGCGCCGACCCGGGCATCCAGTACGACGACACGATCAACCACTGGCACACGTGCCCGGAGTCCGGCCGCATCAACGGCTCGAACCCGTGCAGCGAGTACATGCACCTGGACAACACGTCCTGCAACCTCGCCTCGCTGAACCTGATGAAGTTCCTGAAGGACGACGGCAAGGGCAGCCAGTCCTTCGACGTCGAGCGCTTCTCGAAGGTCGTCGAGCTGGTCATCACCGCGATGGACATCTCGATCTGCTTCGCGGACTTCCCGACCCAGAAGATCGGCGAGAACACCCGCGCCTTCCGCCAGCTCGGCATCGGCTACGCCAACCTGGGCGCCCTGCTCATGGCGACCGGCCACGCCTACGACTCCGACGGCGGCCGCGCCCTCGCCGGTGCCATCACCTCGCTGATGACCGGCACCGCCTACCGCCGCTCCGCCGAACTCGCCGCGGTCGTCGGCCCGTACGACGGCTACGCCCGCAACGAGCAGGCGCACCTGCGCGTCATGAAGCAGCACTCCGACGCCAACGCCACCGCCGTCCGCATGGACGACCTCGACACCCCGGTGTGGGCCGCGGCCACCGAGGCCTGGCAGGACGTGCTGCGGATCGGCGAGAAGAACGGATTCCGCAACTCCCAGGCCTCCGTCCTCGCCCCGACCGGCACCATCGGTCTGGCCATGGGCTGCGACACCACCGGTGTCGAGCCCGACCTGGCGCTGGTCAAGTTCAAGAAGCTGGTCGGCGGCGGCTCGATGCAGATCGTCAACGGCACCGTGCCGCAGGCGCTGCGCCGCCTCGGCTACCAGGAGGAGCAGATCGAGGCGATCGTCGCCCACATCGCCGAGCACGGCAATGTGATCGACGCGCCGGGCCTCAAGCCGGAGCACTACGAGGTCTTCGACTGCGCCATGGGCGAGCGCGCCATCTCCCCGATGGGCCACGTCCGCATGATGGCCGCGATCCAGCCGTGGATCTCCGGCGCCATCTCCAAGACGGTCAACATGCCGGAGTCGGCGACCGTCGAGGACGTCGAGGAGATCTACTTCGAGGCCTGGAAGATGGGCATCAAGGCGCTCGCGATCTACCGCGACAACTGCAAGGTCGGCCAGCCCCTCTCCGCCAAGAAGAAGGAGACCGCCGAGAAGCCGGCCGAGCAGCCCGCCGCGGAGCCGACGGTCGAGAAGGTCGTCGAGTACCGCCCGGTCCGCAAGCGCCTCCCGAAGGGCCGTCCTGGCATCACCACCTCCTTCACCGTCGGCGGCGCCGAGGGCTACATGACCGCCAATTCCTACCCGGACGACGGTCTCGGCGAGGTCTTCCTGAAGATGTCCAAGCAGGGCTCGACCCTCGCGGGCATGATGGACGCCTTCTCCATCGCCGTCTCGGTGGGCCTGCAGTACGGCGTGCCGCTGGAGACGTACGTCTCGAAGTTCACCAACATGCGCTTCGAGCCGGCCGGTATGACGGACGACCCGGACGTGCGGATGGCGCAGTCGATCGTCGACTACATCTTCCGCCGTCTGGCGCTGGACTTCCTGCCCTTCGAGACCCGCTCGGCGCTCGGCATCCACTCCGCCGAGGAGCGTCAGCGCCACCTGGAGACCGGCTCCTACGAGCCGATCGACGACGAGGAGGTCGACGTCGAGGGCCTGGCGCAGTCGGCCCCGCGCGCCCAGGAGCTGAAGGCGGTCGCCACGCCGAGGACCGAGTCCGCCGCGGCCGCGCCGGCCCCGAAGCAGGCGCACACCAGCGCCGAGCTGGTGGAGATGCAGCTGGGCATCCAGGCGGACGCCCCGCTGTGCTTCTCCTGCGGTACGAAGATGCAGCGGGCGGGCTCGTGCTACATCTGCGAGGGCTGCGGTTCGACGAGCGGCTGCAGCTGAGCTGAACGCCCGAAGGGCGGCACGACCGCCGGTCGTGCCGCCCTTCGGCGTCGACACCCCTAGGACAGCGGGCGGCCCATGACGCGGGTGAAGCCCTCCGGGTCCGTGTCGAAGCCGTGGACGCCCGGGTGGAACGTCCACTCCCCCGAGGAGTCGCGCACGAACTCCGCCACCCTCGCCGCCGTGGAGCCGAGGACGCCCCCGAAGTCGTCCTCGGCGAGCACGGTGTAGTCCTCGCGGATCCGTAGCGCCGGGTTCAGGACGCCGACGAACGTCCTGCGCCCGGCTCGCTGCTGGATGGCGACGCCGACCACCACACGCGCGTACCGGTCGTCGAGCCGGTACAGCTCCACGGTCATGACCTCGTCCCAGCCGAAGCCCTTGCCGTCCAGGCTGTCGCGGTTGAGGTAGATCGTGCCGTCGGGGGAGCGGCTGTCGAAGTGCACCACATAGGCGGGGGCCCCATAGGGATCATCCGCCAGATAGGTCGCGGCCACGATGTCGAGGTCGGTGGGCGGCTGGTCGGAGGGACTCGGGTCCCACTTCACCGCGAGTTCGACCTTGCGGATGCCCTTGTTGAGACCGGTCATCTCCCATTCCCTCCCCGTTGTCATCTGCCCTTGTGGGAACTCCCGTTCCATGAGGGCCAGTTGTCCATTGTGCCTCGCGCGCGGGGCGCTCGCTCGGGTGCACTGCGCGGGAGCGTGACCAACGCCACGCAAGCTGGCCTTACGATGGCGCGGTGCTGGTCAAGTGGATTCGCTGCACCGTGGTCGACCGCCGCGGTTTCGAACGGGGGCAGCGAAAGTGGGCGGGGCTTCTGGGGGAGCCGGGCTTCCGGGGACAGGGCGGGGGTTTCAGCCGGGTCAGGCCCGGCGTGGCGCACATCTTCGCGTTCTGGGAGAGCCGCGCCTTCTACGACTCGTTCATGGCGCGCTCGCACGACCGGCTGGCCGCCGCGCAGGCGGGCACGTTCAAGGACCAGCAGGTCCGGCTCTTCGACCACCGCTTCGATGTGAAGACCGGCTTCGAGCCCCGCTTCACCGACGCGGACCTGGTGCGCGTCGCGCACTGCCGGGTCCACGAGGAGCGCGCCGAGCACTTCGCGCTGATGCAGGAGAAGGTCTGGAACCCGGCCATGGCGGGCTCGCCCGGCATGATCCGCGGACTCTTCGGCGAGGCGCCGGGTCATGAGTTCGTGATCCTGTCCATGTGGCAGTCGGCGGCGGAGCACGGCAAGTACCGGGAGGAGCGCGTGGAGCGGCTGGCGCTGCGGGCACAGACGGAGGCGGACGTCGCGGCGCTCACCGGGGACATCGTGGAGCTCGAGCCGACGTGGACGGTCTGACGCCCACCGTTCGGAAAGCGGACGGACCTCTCGGTGTGGCTCCGGTGTGACCTGCGCCTTATGGAGGCCCTCCACTGCCCGTTCACCCGTCACTCGATCTAGGGTTTTGGCATGGCACGACCACGGCGCATCGTCCTTGTCCGGCACGGCGAGTCGGTGGGGAACGCCGATGACTCGGTGTACGAGCGCGAGCCCGACCACGCGCTGCCGCTCACCGAGAGGGGTTGGCGACAGGCGGAGGAGACGGGCAAACGGCTGCGGGAGCTCTTCGGCAGGGAACGCGTCAGCGTGTACGTCTCCCCGTACCGCCGCACCCATGAGACGCTCCGCGCCTTCCACCTCGACCCCGATCTCGTACGTGTGCGCGAGGAGCCCCGGCTGCGCGAGCAGGACTGGGGGAACTGGCAGGACCGTGAGGACGTACGGCTGCAGAAGGCGTACCGCGACGCCTACGGGCACTTCTTCTACCGCTTCGCGCAGGGCGAGTCCGGCGCCGACGTGTACGACCGGGTCGGCGGCTTCCTGGAGAGCCTCTTCCGCAGCTTCGAGGAGCCCGACCACCCGCCGAACGTGCTCCTGGTGACACACGGGCTCGCCATGCGGCTCTTCTGCATGCGCTGGTTCCACTGGACGGTCGCGGAATTCGAGTCGCTGTCCAACCCCGGGAACGGCGAGACGCGCATGCTCCTGCTGCAGGAGAACGGCAAGTACCGGCTCGACCGGCCCTTCGACCGTTGGCGCGACCCGGATCCGTACTGGGTCACCGGTTAGAGTGGCAGGGCGATGACCTCTGACTTCTCTCCGCTCGGGCGCCTGGAACGCGCGCTCGCCTGTCTGCGCGGACTCGCGGTGGGGGACGCGCTGGGCTCACAGTTCTTCGTTCCCGCGAACTATCCGCTCCTCCAGCGCCGCGAGCTGCCGCCGGGCGAGTGGCAGTGGACGGACGACACCGAGATGGCCTGTTCGGTGGTGTCCGTGCTGGCCACGCACCAGCGCATCGACCAGGACGAGCTGGCCCGCTCCTTCGCCGAGCACCACGACTTCGACCGCGGCTACGGGCCGGCGGTGGGCCGCCTGCTGAGGCTCGTCCGGGAGGGCGGCGACTGGCGCGAGCTGGCGGCGGCGCTCTTCAAGGGGCAGGGATCGTGGGGCAACGGCGCGGCGATGCGGATCGCGCCGCTCGGCGCCTGGTACGCCGACGACCCGGAACAGGCGACCCACCAGGCGGAGATCTCCGCGTACACGACGCACCAGCACCGCGAGGCCGTGGCCGGTGCCATGGCCGTGGCCGCGGCGGCCGCCCTCGCCGCGGATCCGGCGGGACCGCCGAACGCCGAGGCCCTGCTCGACGGGGTGATCGCGCTGGTACCGAGGAGCGCCGTCGCGGCGGGGCTGCGGCGGGCGCGGGACATGCTGGACTACGGCGACGCGACCACGGTCGCGGCCGTGCTCGGCTGCGGGCGGCGTACGACGGCGCACGACACGGTGCCGTTCGCGCTGTGGTCGGCCGCGCGCGCCCTCGGTGACTATCCGAAGGCGTTCTGGACCACCGCCCAGGTGGGCGGGGACATGGATACGACGTGCGCGATCGTCGGCGGGGTGGTGGCCTCCGCGAAGGCGGGGGCTCCGCCGGGGGAGTGGCTGGAGCGAACGGAGCGGCTGCCGGAGTGGGCGCCGTCGCTTTCGTAGCCGGCGGGGAACGCTGAGCGGAATCGCGCCATCGGGGCCGGCCGGCTGCCCGCCGACGCAGGATCTTGCTCCCTCGCCGTCGCCGCCCCGGTCGCGTCCGGCCGTCGTTGTCCCGGTCGCGTCCGGCCGTCGTTGTCCTCCGGCGCGCAGCGGAGGACAACGACGGCGGGGGCATTCAGCCGGCGGCCGGGCCTGCCGTGCCCGCCAGGGCCTCCAGGTCGCTCTTGCGTACCCGGATGACCACCGCGGCCGTGACCAGAGCCAGGATCGCCATCGCGGCGGCCGGCACGAAGGCCGTCGAGATGCCGTGGGCGAGCACCTCGTTCCCCCATGGAGCCGGCAACCGGTGCGTCTTGGCGAACTCCGCCTTCTGCTCCGCCGTGCCGTTCGCCAGGAACTTCGGCAGTTGCCTGCCCGCCTCGTCCCTGCTCGCCGTCCCGAACACCGTGGTCAGGATCGACAGACCGAGCGAACCGCCCACCTGCTGGGTGGCGTTGAGCAGACCGGAGGCCGCCCCCGCCTCGTGCTGGGCGACGCCCGAGACCGCGGTGAGCGTCAGCGTCACGAAGTTCAGGCCCATCCCGAAACCGAACACCAGCATGGGACCGAGCACGCCGCCCGCGTACGAGCTGTCGGGCTTGATCAGCGTCTGCCAGCCGAGCCCGATCGTCACGAGCGTCGCGCCCACCACCATGAACGGCTTGGGGCCGAGCACCGGCAGGAACCGCTGCGACAGGCCGGCGCCGATCACGATCGCCACCGTCACCGGCAGGAAGGCCACGCCCGCCGAGATCGGCGTGTACCCCAGCACGTTCTGCACGAAGAGCACGATGTAGAAGAACATGCCGAACATCGCCGCGGCCAGGCTCAGCATGATCACGTATGTGCCCGAGCGGTTGCGGTCGGCGAACATCCGCAGCGGCGTGATCGGCTCCCTGGCCCGCCTCTCGATGAAGGCGAACGCCAGCAGCAGCACCACGGCCGCCGCGAAGGACCCGATCGTGAGCCTGTCCCGCCAGCCGTCCTCCGAGGCGCGGATGAAGCCGTAGACCAGCGACGCCATGCCCGCCGTCGAGGTGAGGGCGCCCGCGATGTCGAAGCGGCCCGGATGGCGTTCGGACTCATTGATGTACATCGGTGTGAGCACGGCGATCAGCACGCCGATGGGGACGTTGACGAAGAGGACCCAGCGCCAGTCGAGCCACTCCGTGAGCATGCCGCCGGTCAGCAGGCCTATCGCACCGCCACCGGCCGAGACGGCGGCGAAGACTCCGAACGCCCGGTTGCGCTCGGGGCCTTCGGCGAACGTGGTGGTGATCAGCGCCAGTGAGGTGGGCGACGCGATCGCGCCACCCACGCCCTGCAGGGCACGCGCGGCCAGCAACTGCCAGGGCTCCTGGGCGAGTCCGCCGAGCAGCGAGGCGAAGGTGAACAGCAGGATGCCCGTCATGAACACCCGGCGCCGGCCGAGGATGTCACCGGCCCGCCCGCCGAGAAGCAGCAGGCCACCGAAGGTGAGCGTGTAGGCGCTGACGACCCACGTCAGGTCGGTCGTGCTGAACTTCAGCGCGTCCTGAATGTGCGGGAGCGCGATGTTCACAATCGTCGCGTCGAGTACCACCATGAGTTGGCAGGCCGCGATGACGGTGAGCGCGATGCCGGGACGCCCCTCCCGGCGGGCGGCTTTCGGCTTCTGGTCCTCGATCAATGGAGAGGTTGTCACGATGGGTCCCCCACGAATGCGTTAGTGAACGATCGCGTTCACTTTCCCTGCCACACGGTAGTGAGTCCCCGTCAGTGAACGCAAGCGTTCACTGACTTCGTTGCCGTGCTGCGTCGCCCAACTGCTCGCCCTATCCTCGGAATCCCCGCTTCCGCTGCTCAACGGAGAACACAGATGGGTACTTCGTCCTGGACGGCCGCCTCTTCCCGGCCGGCCTCGCTCCGCCGGCGTGGTGCCGTGCTCGAACGTGCGATCCTCGACGCCGCGCTCGAGCAGCTCAGCACGGTCGGCTGGAAGGGCCTGACGATGGAGGGCGTCGCCGCCGGTGCGCAGACCGGCAAGGCGGCGGTCTACCGTCGCTGGCCGTCCAAGGAGGACCTCGTCGCGGACGCGCTCCAGGCCGGACTGCCGCGTTTCGACGAGGCGCCCGACCTCGGGAGCCTGCGGGAGGACCTGCTGGCCCTGTGCCGCCAGGCGCGCGACGCCATGTATTCACGCCCTGGGTTCGCTCTTCGCTCAGTCATTCACGAGTGCGACACCCTGGAGGCCGAGCGCTTCCAGGGCGTTATCTACGAGGGTGTCATCGAGCCGAGCGTCAGGTTGTTGCGCCAGGTCATCACGCAGGGAATCGAGCGGGGGGAAGTGCGGCCCGACGCCGCGAACGGATATGTCTTCGACGCCATGCCGGCGATGATGATGTACCGCACGAAAATTAGCGCCTGCGAATGGAGCGATCAGGAGATCGAGGAGATGATCGATCAGCTGATGATCCCGCTGTTGCGTCCGGTGGGGGACTGATCCGGCTCCCGGGACGCCGCGAGGGCCCGGCTGCGGTGGTGCTGTCGCCCTCCTTCCGGGCGGCCGCCGGCGCATGGGCCGTTGCCCGGGGAAGCCGGGGTGTCGCACGGCGAGCCCGGCGGCGTACGCTAAGGGCGCCATGCCGTACGAACCACCTACTCACACCGTCGAGCGCTCCCTCCGCGCAACGACCGGAGCGAAGGTCATCGCCGGTGTCGACGAGGTGGGGCGCGGTGCGTGGGCCGGTCCCGTCACCGTCTGCGCGGCGGTCACGGGTCTGCGCCGACCGCCCGAGGGCCTCACCGACTCCAAGCTGCTGACCGTCAAGCGGCGCACCCAACTCGCCGAGCTGCTGCAGACGTGGGTCACGGCCTACGCACTCGGCCATGCCTCCCCCGAGGAGATCGACGACCTCGGGATGACGGCGGCCCTGCGGCTCGCGGCGGTACGCGCCCTGGAGGCGCTGCCCGTCCGCCCCGACGCCGTCATCCTCGACGGTAAGTACGACTACCTGGGCGCGCCCTGGAAGGTCCGTACGGTGATCAAGGGCGACCGGTCGTGCGTGGCGGTCGCGGCGGCCTCGGTGATAGCCAAGGTCTACCGCGACAAAATGATGGCCGAACTGGGTATCGACCATGCAGACTTCGGTTTTGCGGCCAACGCCGGTTATCCGTCACCGGTGCACAAGGCCGCACTGGAGGAACGGGGCCCCACCCCGCACCACCGCTTGTCGTGGGCGTATCTTGATGCGCTGCCCCAGTGGCGGCACCTCAAGAAGGTCCGCAGCTGGGCGGACGGAAGCGTTCCGGAAATCGAGGGCCAGCTCGGCTTCGACTTCTGACCGGTTCCGGTCGCACTGACGTGCCACCCGCCGAGGCCGGTCGCTTCGGCGTTTGATAAAAATCAGCTCATGCCTCTCATTCCCGAGGAGCCTCAGATTCACGAGAGTGCCCAGGGTCCCCGCGCCACTCCGGCCGGCGGCCGTACCGCGCCGACCCCCCGTCCCGTACCGGGCCCCCGCCCCGCGGCCCCTGCCCGCCCCGGACGTCCGGGGCCCATCCGGCCGATGCCTGCTCAGCGCACTCCGCGCGAGCCGGCCAAGCCCGGACCGTCCGCTTCCACCTCCACTCCGCAGATCCAGCTGATCCCGGCCTCGGCCGAGGGTGCGCTGGATGCCGCCGAGGAAGCCGTCGACCTGCTGCTGGAGTCCGGTCGCGCCCCTGGCGATGTGCTGGTGATCACCACCGGCGAGCCGCACCCATGGGCCGCGCACGAACTGTCCTTCGGTGAGGCCGCCTACTGGGCGCAGCACGACGCCGGTGACGACGTCTTCTACGCCGACGCCTCGGTGGCCTCCCGTGCCGCCGCCCGACCGGTGGTCGTGGTCGCCGTCAACGGCGGTGCCGACGCCACCGTGGCCGCCACGCTTCCGCTGGCGCTCAGCAGGTCCGGTGCCCTGCTGATCGTCTGCGGCGACCCGAAGCAGATCGACTCGGTGCTGGGCGCCGGCGTCTGAGCGGCCCGGCCCGGTCCGCTCGCGTCCCGCCCTTCGCGCCGCGGACCGAGTCGGGTGGCCGGTTCGGGCGTCAGCCGCCGGGGCCGAAGCTGCGACGCCGCGCCACCGGGACGGCGCTGTCTTCGCCATGCCCTTCTGCGGTCGGGTCACCGGTGTGGGTGGTCAGTGACGCACATCGGTCGGCGGCCTGACGCATGTCGGTGGACACTGCTGCCGGCGTGGGCGAGTTCCGTGCTCTTCCGGTGTGCGGCTGGTTCGCTGACGGGGTGACGTGATCGGCCGCCGCCTCCAGGCGAGGACTCACGGGCCGGTGGTGCGGAGGCCTCCCGCCGTCGTACGTCGCCGCTCCCGGCGGCGCTGCGACGGTGCCGTGCCGCTCAGCGGGCGGCGGCCCGGCGCAGCAGGTCCGAGGAGGCGCCCCCGGTGCGAGGCTGCTGCAGCGGCATGCCCGCCGGATCGAACTCCTCGGGCGTCGACTCCGCGTTCGGGCGGCGGCCCCCCCGGTCCTCACCGAGTACCTGCCAGCCACCGCGTGTCAGCGTGATGTACGCACCACAGCGCAGCCCGTGCAATGTGCACGCGTCGCGCAGGCCCCACATCCACGCGCCGTCCTCCTCCGTCCACCGAGTGTCGCCCTCACGGCAGTACAGCAGCACCGCTGTCCGCACCGGCGTCCGGCGTCGCAGGTCGTGCGGGATGACCCGGCGCAACTGGGCCAGCAGCGCGTTGCGGAACACCCATCCGTCCGCCGGGGCGGGACGGCGAGTGAACGACGCGCTCGCGCACAGCCGTTCCTCCGGGTCCAAGACGGCCACGACGGCCGTGGAGGGGCGTGGCCGGTGCCGGGCGTGCAGCCCGCTGACGACTTCCCGGGGGTTGCGCAGCAGGGGAATCTCGGCGGCTGCCCACTCCGCCGGCTCGAGCAGTCGAGCCACCGGGTGGGCGGAAGCGGCGGACGGGTCGGCGGAATCTGCCAGGGATGCCGCCGAGGACGGAGCGAATCCGAAGGTCACGATCCTCCCTTCGGCTGACGCGCCCACAGCGCGGGCGGGGTGGGACTGGGGGGCGCACACCGCGGCAGAGCCCTGCCGGATCACGGACGAGCCGTGCGGGGAGCGGACCTCAATTCTTCCCGTCGAACTGGGTTGCGGCAACGAGCAATTGGGGCTGCCGACCGGTTTTTGCTGATGTGTGGCTATATCCCCTCTGCTTCTCTGCCCAGTGTGTTCCCAGCGAAGGGCCGCATCACTCCTGCACGCGAGGACCAGTGGCAACACCCTCCGTCCCGGCGGGTGCCTCTCGGCGCGTGGCCGTGGACCGTTCGCGAGCTGCTGGTCACGCTGGGTGAGGTGGCCGATTGTCAGTGCCATCGGGTTGCATGGGGACATGGACGAACTCGAGCTCCGCGCTGAAGCCGACGCCATCCTCGCCGAGCTCGTCGGCGACCCGGGGGGCTCGGCTCGGTTGCGGGAGGACCAGTGGCAGGCGGTGGCGGCCCTGGTGCGGGAGCGCAGGCGTGCCCTGGTGGTGCAGCGCACCGGCTGGGGCAAGTCGGCGGTGTACTTCGTCGCCACCGCGCTGCTGCGCCGGCGCGGCTCCGGCCCGACTGTGATCGTCTCGCCGCTGCTGGCGCTGATGCGCAACCAGGTGGAGTCGGCGGCGCGGGCCGGTATCCGGGCGCGCACCATCAACTCGGCCAACCTGGAGGAGTGGGACGCCATCCACGAGGAGATCGAGCGCGGCGAGACCGACGTTCTCCTCGTGAGCCCGGAGCGTCTCAATTCTGTGGATTTCCGCGATCAGGTCCTCCCCAGGCTCGCGGCCACGACCGGTCTGCTGGTGGTCGACGAGGCGCACTGCATCTCCGACTGGGGCCATGACTTCCGGCCTGACTACCGCCGGTTGCGGGCGATGCTCGCCGACCTCGCCCCCGGCGTGCCGGTGCTGGCCACCACGGCGACCGCCAACGCGCGGGTCACCGCGGACGTGGCCGAGCAGTTGGGTACCGGCGCCGGTGAGGCCCTGGTGCTGCGCGGCCCGCTCGAGAGGGAGAGCCTGAGGCTGGGGGTGGTCGAGCTGCCGGACGCCGCGCACCGCCTGGCCTGGCTGGCCGAGCATCTGGACGAGCTGCCGGGCTCCGGCATCATCTACACGCTGACGGTGGCCGCGGCCGAGGAGGCGACCGCCTTCCTGCGGCAGCGCGGCTTCCGGGTGGCCTCCTACACGGGGCGCACGGAGAACGCCGACCGGCTTGAGGCCGAGGCCGACCTGCTGGAGAACCGGGTCAAGGCGCTGGTGGCGACGTCGGCGCTGGGCATGGGCTTCGACAAGCCGGACCTGGGTTTCGTGGTGCACCTCGGCTCGCCGTCCTCGCCCATCGCCTACTACCAGCAGGTGGGGCGCGCGGGGCGCGGCGTGGCCCACGCCGACGTGCTGCTGCTGCCGGGCAAGGAGGACGAGGCCATCTGGCGGTACTTCGCTGACACCGCCTTCCCGCCCGAGGCACAGGTCCGGCAGACCCTCTCGGCCCTCGCCGGTGCGGGACGGCCGCTGTCCGTGCCGGCCCTGGAGGCGTCGGTGGATCTACGGCGCAGCCGGCTGGAGACGATGCTGAAGGTGCTCGACGTGGACGGGGCGGTCAAGCGGGTGAAGGGCGGCTGGGTGTCCACCGGCGCGCAGTGGGTCTACGACTCCGAGCGGTACGCCTGGGTGGCGCGGCAGCGGGCTGCCGAGCAACAGGCCATGCGCGATTACGCGAGCACGTCCCAGTGCCGGATGGAGTTCCTGCGCCGGCAGCTCGACGACGAGGGCGCGGCCCCGTGCGGGCGTTGTGACAACTGCGCAGGACCCTGGGCCGATTCCGCTGTTTCGGCGGAGACGTTGACAGGGGCGGCGAAGGAACTGGACCGCCCGGGGGTTGAGGTCGAGCCGCGCCGCATGTGGCCCACGGGGATGCCCGCACTGGGCATCGACCTCAAGGGGCGCATCCCGGCCACGGAGCAGTGCTCCACCGGACGGGCCCTGGGACGGCTCTCGGACATCGGCTGGGGCAACCGTCTGCGTCCGCTGCTGGCGGAGAACGCACCTGACGGGCCGGTTCCCGACGACGTTCTGCGGGCGGCGGTGGCGGTCCTCGCCGACTGGGCACGCTCTGCGGGCGGCTGGGCGCCGAACGCCTCCGACGCCTCCGCCCGGCCGGTGGGAGTCGTCGCTGTGCCGTCCCTGACCCGCCCGCAACTGGTGGGTTCCCTGGCCCAGGGCATCGCGGACATCGGCCGCCTCCCCTTTCTGGGCACCTTGAGCTACACCGGGCCGAGTGGCGCGCACACGGCACGCCGCAGCAACTCCGCCCAGCGGCTCAGGGCGCTGTCCGGCGCCCTGACCGTCCCTGAGAAGCTTGCCGGTGCTCTGGCCGGCTCTCCCGGCCCCGTCCTGCTCGTGGACGACTACACCGACTCCGGCTGGACCCTCGCAGTCGCTGCCCGCCTCCTGCGCCGGGCAGGCAGCGAACAGGTCCTTCCAATGGTCCTCGCCGTCGCAGGCTGAGTTCCCCGCGGCCCGCGTCCCCTCCCCGGCTGCGACCTGTTGCAGCACGCCGAGCCTCCGGCAGCGTCTGCTTCCACGTGCCTGACGGAGAGTGAACCGGAGGGCGCCGCGGGCGCCTGCTTCGTGCCGATGGCGCCTCGAAGCGCGCCACGGTACTTCGTACGGACGTGGTGCGTTCACGCGTTGGACGAGCCCGGTTCCATGCCGACTGCTCCTGCACACGACTTGCCGACGCCTTGACGATTCGTTCCGCGAACGTTCAGCCAGCCGTCTGCGTCTGGGTTGTGTGTCGTCCCTAGGGTCCCTGCGGACTCGAAAGAAGGGACCCATGGGCAGACTCCTCGCAGTCCGGGCTCGCGGCATCACCAAGTGTTTCGGCGACGTCGTCGCACTCGACGGCATCGACCTGGATGTGACACAAGGTCAGATCCATGGCCTCGTCGGACCGAACGGCGCCGGCAAGACGACATTGCTCGGCCTCCTGTTGGGCCTGGCCGTCGCCGACAGCGGCCGCCTCGAGATCCTGGGTACGCCGGTCGGACGGGCGTTCGCCGCTCCCGACGGTGTCGCCGGCTTCGTGGACGGGCCCGGTCTCTACCCCTCGCTCACGGCCCGGCAGAACCTCGCCGCACTGGCCGCGCTCCGCGGCCACGACGCTCGGACGACGGCGATCGACGACGTACTCGACCAAGTCGGACTCACCGATGTCGCCGACGACCGGGCCCGCGGCTTCTCCCTCGGCATGCGCCAGCGGCTCGGGCTCGCCGCCGCCCTGCTGATCAAGCCGCGGCTGCTCGTGCTCGACGAACCGTCCAACGGCCTGGACCCGGCCGGCAAGAGACACGTACACGGTGTCCTCACCCGGCTCGCGGCGGACGGGACCAGCGTCGTGCTCTCGAGCCACCGTATGGACGACCTGGAGGCACTGTGCTCCGAGGTCACCATCATCGCCACCGGACGGGTCGTCTTCTCCGGCCCGCTGGGCAAGCTGGCCGCCGAGAACCGTGAACTCGACTACCGGTTGCGGACCTCCGATGCGCAGGCCGCCCGCCGGCTGGCTGGCGACACCGCCGGGATACGGGTCGTCGACGACTCCGGGGCACGGCACGACGAGGAGGTGCTCGTGGTGCGCGCGCTGGTGCCCGCCCTCGACGAACTGGTGGTGGGGCTCGTGCACGCGGGCGTCGCGGTGCGCGAGCTCGCCCCCGTGGTGTCGCCGCTCGAAGCCGCGTTCCTCGCCCTCACCGAGCAGCAGGAGGCCGCCCGATGACCGCGACCGTCGTCGATGACAACGTCGTCGTGGCCCGTGCTCCCCGCGTCTCGGTGGCGCGCGGCTACCGTTTCGAGCTGGTCAAGCTGGTCTCGCAATGGCGGATCCGTCTGCTGGTCCTCGCCTGCTGGATCGTGCCGGCGCTCTTCGTCGCCGGGGTGAGCCGGCAGAGCACGCTCCCCGCCGACACCCTGTTCGGTCGCTGGATGCACGCCACCGGGTGGGCCGGGCCGCTGGTGATGCTCGGCTTCGCGGGCACCTGGGCGCTGCCGCTGCTGACCTCGGTGGTCGCCGGCGACGTGTTCGCCTCCGAGGACCGGCTCGGCACCTGGCGCCACCTGCTCGTGGCCGTCCGGTCGCCCAGGCGGATCTTCGCGGCCAAGGCACTGGCGAGCCTCACCGTCATCCTGCTGCTCGTGGCCGGGCTGGCCTGTTCGAGTACGGTCGGCGGGATCGTGGCGGTCGGCAACCAGCCGCTGGTCGGCCTCGACGGCCACCTGCTGACGCCGGGGGACGCCGCGGGCAAGGTCCTGCTCGCCTGGGCCTGCGCCCTCGCGCCGACCCTGGCCCTCGCCGCGATCGGACTGCTCGGGTCGGTCGCCCTGGGCCGCTCCCCGATGGGGCTGCTGCTGCCCCCGGTCGTCGCGCTCGCGATGCAGGTCGCCCAGATGCTGCCGCTGCCCGTCGCCGTGCGCCTCGCCCTGCCCGGCTACGCCTTCATCTCCTGGAACGGTCTGTTCACCAGCCCGGCGCAGACCGGTCCGCTCCTGATCGGCATCGTGGTCAGCCTGGTGTGGGCAGTGCTCGCGACAGGGCTGGCCTACTTGCTCTTCCTGCGGCGGGACTTCACCAACTCGGCCTACGACGGTTCCGGGCGCCGCGCGATCACCACCGGCCTCCTGCCGCTGGTCGGACTGCTCGCCGTCACCGTCGCGGTGGTCGCCGCGGCGACCCCGTCGACGGGCTCCGGGATCGAGCAGGACAAGGTCCAGCGGTCGGTCGCCACGGCGTTCGCCCACCTCTACCGCATACAGACCGAGCAACTCCACCGCCCAGCGGTCACCGAGGCGCAACTGAAGGCCACGGCGGCGTGCAACAAGGGCGACGGCCAGGTCGCCCCCCAAGGGGCGGGCAACGACTGGCGTTGCGTCGTCACCTGGCACCTTCCCGGCGTCACGGCCGCAGGGACGGCCATCTACCAACTTGACGTCGCCTCAGACGGGCGGTTCGTGGCCGACGGCGACGGACCGAAGGAAGTGAACGGCTACTTCCTGGTCCGTACCCCCACCGGGGACGCCCCGAACCCCCTATGGCAGTTCGACGGCAACGTCGAGCTGCTCGACACCTCCTCGAAGGGATAGTTCCATGCAGGTAACACGGCAGCGTCGAAACAGCGAGAAGGAGCAGATCAGCCTTTTCGGCAGACGTGTCGGCCGCCGGGCTGTGCTGGTGACGTCGGGCATCGCTGTCGCCCTCGCCGTCACGGGCACCGCTGTTGCTTCCACTCACCAGTTCGGCACCCAGCAGGTCGGCCAGGTCACCGCGAACGGCCAGGTCGTCTCCGCCGACCAGTACATCGCCCCGTACGGCAACCGCACCGTCATCAACGACGGCAAGATCATGTCGTCGTCGGTCAGCCCGGACGGCAGCCACCTCGCGGCCGCGGTCGCCGACGGTGGGATGGCGCTGGTCATCATGGACCTCAAGACCGGGCAGGTGACGCAGAAGGTCGGTAACTCGGCGTCGGCGAACCTGCGCATCAGCAGCAACGCCGTCGGCCAGGAGGGCCCGACCTACTCGCCCGACGGCTCGCAGCTGTGGCTGGGCCAGAGCGACGGCTACACCAAGTTCACCGTGAACGCGGACGGCACCCTCTCCAACCCGACGACCGTCTCCATACCGGCCGACGGCTCCAAGCACGCGCTCGTGGGTGCTGCGGTGTTCTCCGCCGACGGCTCCACCGTGTACTCCGCGGTCAACGGCCAGAACAAGGTCGTGGCCATCGACGCGGCGACCGGGACCATCAAGCAGAGCTGGGCCGTGGGCAACGCCCCCCGTGGCATCGCCCTGGTCGGCAACAAGCTCTACGTCAGCAACGAGGGCGGGCGTCCGGCCAAGGCCGGCGACACCACGATCAACTCCTACGGCACCCAGGTGCCGGCCAACCCGGACACCGGTGCCTCCACCACCGGCACCGTCAGCGTCATCAACCTGGCGAACCCCTCCGCCGCCGTCGGGTCCATCGACGTCGGTCTGCACCCGACCGCGGTGTACGCCAAGAAGGGCGCGGTGTTCGTCACCAACACCGCCGACAACAACGTGTCGGTCATCAACACCGCCAACGACAAGGTCGTCCAGACCATCGCCACCCAGCCGTGGCCGGAGGCGTCGGTCGGCTACGAGCCCAACGCGGTGACGCTCACCGACGACGGTCACCTGCTGGTGACGCTCGGCCGCGCCAACGCGGTCGCCGTCTACCGCTACACCTCCCCGCAGCAGCCGGCCGGTTTCGTCGGACTCCTCCCGACGGACTACTTCCCCGCAGAGATCGCCACCGTGGGCAAGCAGGTCGTCGTCTCCAACACCCGTGGCATCGACGCCCGCCGCCCCACCACCAAGGCCGGGCACGGCACCCACGACACCACGTCGAGCCTGACACAGTTCACGCTGCCGGACGACAGCGTCATCAGGTCCGAGACGGCGAAGGTCTTCAAGCAGAACGGCTGGACCCCCGGCTCGGTGAAGTCGACGAAGGGCAACAGCGACGCGAAGCCGGTGCCGGTTCCGGTGCGGCTCGGCGACCCCTCGACGATCAAGCACGTCTTCCTGCTCGTCAAGGAGAACCGGACCTACGACCAGGTCTTCGGTGACATGCCGCAGGGCAACGGCAACCCGTCGCTCACGCAGTTCGGCGAGAACGTGACGCCGAACCAGCACGCGCTTGCGCAGCAGTTCGGGCTGTACGACAACTTCTACGACATCGGCACCAACTCCGCCGAGGGCCACAACTGGCTGATGCAGTCCGACAACCCGGAGTACACCGAGTCGTCGGCCGGTGAGTACACGCGCAGCTACGACACCGAGGACGACGTTCTCGGCCACCAGAAGACCGGGTTCATCTGGACCGGCGCCCAGGCGGCCGGCAAGTCCGTCAAGGACTACGGCGAGTTCCAGTCGATCGAGAGCAAGCCGTCCGGCGCGACCTGGCAGAACCTGTACTGCGACGCCAAGAACATGGAGGCGACCGGGCAGAAGACCGCCTACCCCATTCAGACGGGTTCGGCGATCCCGTCGCTCAACAAGGTGTCGGTGCCCGGCTTCCCGCTGTTCGACCTCAGCGTTCCGGATGTCTACAAGGAACAGATCTGGAAGCAGGACTTCGAGAAGAACGGTCCGGCGAACCTGAACATGTTCTGGTTCTCCAACGACCACACCGGTGGTCCGGCGGCCCCGGCAGCCGAGGTCGCGGACAACGACCTCGCGGTCGGCAAGATGGTCGACGAGATCACGCACAGCAAGTACTGGAAGGACTCGGCGATCTTCGTCGTCGAGGACGACTCCCAGGCCGGCCTCGACCACGTCGACGGCCACCGTGCCCCGGTCCAGGTCATCAGCCCCTGGGCCAACCACGGCACCGTCGACAACCACTACTACTCGCAGATCACGATGGTCCGCACCATCGAGCAGATCCTCGGGATCCACCCGATGAACCAGATGGACAGCGCGGCCACCCCGATGTTCGGGGCGTTCACACAGAAGCCGAACTACACGCCGTTCACGGCGCAGCCGAACCGGACCTCGCTGACCCTCGGCCTGAGCACCCAGCCCTCCTGCGGCCCGGACACCCCGGCCCCGCAGGACGCCAAGGCGGCGCCCGCGCAGACGTCGGTGACGGTGCCGCCGGCCGAGCAGAAGGTCGCGGCGCAGTGGAAGGCCTGGGCGTCGCAGCAGCGGCTGACCGGCACCAAGGCGGTGCCCGACTTCGCGAACCCCGAGCAGATGAACCGCTACACCTGGTACGAGACGAACAACTGGTCCAAGCCGTACCCCGGCGACAGCAAGATCTACGCGCCGAAGGACGTCCCCGGCGCCTACATCCCGTCGTCGGAGAACGACGGCTGACGTAGCTGTTCGCATCGAGGGGCCCCGGGCCGGCGTCACCGCCGGCCCGGGGCCTGCGCCGTCTGTCGGACCCTGCGCGTCGGCAGCGGCATGAGGGCCGCCGTCAACCGTGGCCGGGGAGATCGGGCCGGTGGTGGCCGCGGTCCACGGGTCGTGTGCCGCGATGTGCGGGGCTTCGCCCGTCGTCGGGCGCAGGTGTTCGTCGGTCATGGCGTCCAGGCAACCCGATCTGTCGGACATCGTGCGAGAGAGCCCGGCTGCCTGTGGACAACTCCTGGCGTGCCCATGGTGATGGTTGTCCACAGGTCAAGCGGAATTCCAAGATCCGCGAGATGGTCGCGGCATGACGAACCACGACGAAGCGGCCGGCCCCTCCGGCATCGGAGACATGCACGGATCCGCACACCACAGCGGCGAGCCCACCGCGTACGCAGGACACGTCCGCTCGGCGGGAGGTCCGGGCGAAACGCAGGTCACGCTGCGCACCCCGGCCGAGCTGGCAGACGCCCTGCCCTACCTGCTGGGGTACCGCCCGGAGGACAGCATCGTGCTGGTGGCACTGCACGACCGGGACGGGCGGGGGACGTTCGGCGGGCGCGCACGGCTCGGCATCCCCACCCAGCCCGGTGACTGGCCGTCCGCGGCACAGCAGTTGGCGCACGGCCTGGTGGCCGGCAGCGAGCGCAGAGGTGCCCGGCCGGAAAGCATCGTCGCCTATCTGGTCCAGGAACCGTCGAGCGGTGAGACGGGACGCGATGTGATGGAGCGCCTCCGGCCGCTGGCCCAATCGCTGCGCACCGCGTGCGGCAGCCTCGACGCGCCCGTGGTGGAAGCCCTGTGCCTCTCCGACGGCCGCTTCTGGTCGTACGTGTGCCCAAGCCCCGGCTGCTGTCCTTCCGAGGGGCAGCCGCTGGGCATGCCCGGGACCTCCGTCCTGGCCGCGGCCGCGACCTACGCGGGCCTTCAGGTACGCGGCACGCTCAAGGAGTTCCGGGCGAGGCTCAGTCCCCGGGAGACGGCGGCCGCGCTCGATCAGGAAGCCGCGCTGGACGCCGCGAGCATGGCGCTCGTCCGCAGGATCCTGGACGACGGCACCCGCGACGGCGTGGCCGCCGAGACACTCGAACTCGCCGAGCGGGTCATGGCCCGGCTCGCCGAGGCCCCGCCGGTGTCCGCAGCCCCGGCGGCGGACCGGCGCGACGACGAGCTGCTCGAGCACGACGAGGCCGCGGCCCTCATCGTCGGCCTCCAGGACCGCATGACCCGCGACCGCGCGGCGGAGTGGATGGAGGGCGCGGAGGCCGCCGTGGCGCTGCGGCTGTGGCGCGCCCTGGCCCGTCGCTGCGTCGGCTCGTACGGCGAGCACGCCGCCGCGCCGCTGACGCTCGCCGGGTGGGTGGCCTGGTCTTCCGGCGACGAACTGGAGGCCCGTGAAGCCCTGGCCATGGCCCTGGGCGCGGACCCGGACTACCTCTTCGCCCGCCTCCTGCACCAGGCCTGCAACGAGGGCCTCGACCCGGAGACCGTCCGCCGCTGCCTGCGTGCGGAACGGACGGGCCGCGACGGGGAGGAGGGGGCGCCCGCCACGATGCCGGATGACACGACCGAGGTCCCGTCCGGTGCCGCGCCCCCGGCCGCGACCGGGGCGCCCGCCCCGCAGCAGCCCACCCGTGCCCCTGGCGCCCGTCGGCGGAGGCGCACGATCCGCCCGGCGAGCGGTGGCAGCCGGCCGGCCCGTGGTCCCGCCGAGGAGGCCAGGACCCGTCGGCGGCGTACCGCCGACATCCCGCCCGGTGGCGAAGGACAGCGGGTGGTGGAGGAGGCGACCGGCCGGTCCGGTGCCCGCCGCCGTCCCGGCCGCTGTACGGGGGAGGGCGGCACATGAACACGTCCTGCCGGCGGTGTACCGCCGTTCGGTCGGCTTCCCTCTCACGGGCGTGACCCCGGGCAGGCGCGATCCGTTCACCTGAGTGGCGGAACCCGTGCTCGGGTCGCGCCGCCGCATCGCTCACGACCCCCTCCGGAGCCCCCCACCCGGCTCCGGTCGCACCCAGGCGTACCGAGCGCAGAGAAAGACGCCTCATGCCCCTGCCCGCACCGTTCTCCACCCCCGACGGCAACCGCCGTCCCCGCCACGGCCCCTCGGAGCCCCGGCCTTCCCGAGGGGCCCCACCGGCCGTGTCGTGGATGCCGGCCGGCACGCCGGCTCCCGCCCCGCCCGTCGACCGGCCCCAGGCCTGCCCTCCGCCCCTGCCCGCCGCGCCGCGCCGAGTCGCCGACCTGCCGCCCGCCCACACCGCGCTGATCTGCGTCGCCCTGCCCGGCCTTGCGATCTCCTCGGATCAGGGACAGCTGACGGGACAGGGCCTGGAGGGGTTCTACCGAGCGGGCCGGCGCGTGCTCTCCCGCTGCCAGGTGCGGGTGGCCGGGCGGGAGCCGCTTCCCGTGCAGGCCCGCATGGTCGCGGCCGACCGGGCCCGTTTCGTGGGGACGGTGCACGCGTCCCCCGACGCGGGACCGGATCCGGACGTCGTCGTGGAGCGCGTTCGGTTCGCCGACGGCACGGAGCGGATCACCCTGCACAGCGCGGCCCCGCGCCCGCTGCGGCTGCCGGTGGAGGTGGCCCTCGGCACGGACCTCGCGGAACTGGGGGAGATCGCCTCGGGCAGCACCGGACCCGAACTCCCCGCCACCGTCCATGACTCCGGGCTGCGCTGGTCCTGTCACAAGGGCGACTGCGCGGTCACGGCCGCACCGCCCCCCACGGACGCCCTCGCCTCGGCGGGGCTCCTGCGCTGGGAGCTGGAACTGCCGCCCGGCGGGACGAGGAGTGTGGAGCTGCGGCTGCGGCCGGACGGTGCGGTCCCGGTCAGAGCGGTGGGACACGGGGCGGCGAGCCCGCTCGCACAGGCGCGCGCCACCGGGGACGACCCCCGAGTCCAGCCGCTGCTGGACACCTGTGTCGAGGACCTCAGGGCCCTGCTGCTCCGGGACCCCGCGCACCCTTCCGACATCCAGCTGGCGGCCGGAGCGCCGTGGCGCTGCGGCCCGGCGCCCGCGGAGTCCCTGGCGGCGGCCCGGATGACGGTGCCGCTCGGCACTCGCCTGGCCGCGGGCACACTGCGGATCCTCGCCCGTACCCAAATCGGCGGCCCGGGCCTGCGCTCGGGCATGATCCCGGGGCCCCGCCGGGACGCGGGAGCGCATCTGCCACCGGGCTGCACGGGCACCGAGGCCACCCTGCTGTTCCCCGTGCTCCTCGCGGAAGCCTGGCGCTGGGGGCTTCCCGAGCGTGAGACGGAGGAGCTGCTGCCGGCGGCCGAGCACTGTCTGCGGTGGCTGCGCACCACCGTCGGTGACGGCGTCTACCTCCCCGACCCGCAGCCGGCCGGGCCGCTGCGCTGCGAGACCCAGGCGTACGCCCACCGCGCCGCGGTGGTCGGCGCCGACCTGCTCGACGCATGGGGGCGACCGGGCGGGGCGGACCTGCGCGAGTGGGCCGGGGAGCTGCGCGACGCGTTCTGCGAGGACTTCTGGATCGAGGACCGGTCGGGGGGCAGACCGGCGGCCGCCCGTACCCGCGACGGGCGCCTCGCACCGCACCTCGGCGCGGGCGCCGCACACCTCCTCGACACCGGGCTGCTCGGCTGCGGCACCCTGGCGCCCGGACTGCTGGACAAGGTGCGCACCGAGCAGCTCGCGCGGTTGCTGGGCGGCCCCGCCATGGACTCGGGCTGGGGACTGCGTGGCCTGGCGGCCAGGGAGGCGGCGTACAACCCCTTCGGACACCGTGGGGGAGCGGTGCGCGTCCAGGAGACGGCGGTCGCCGTCGCGGGACTGGCCGCCGCCGGGTACGAGAAGGAGGCGGGAGGCCTGCTCGGGGGGATGCTGGCGGCGGCGGAGGCGTTCGGACACCGGCTGCCCGAGATGTTCGCCGGCGAGACGCGGGCGGAAGGCAGCGCGCCGCTGCCGCATCCGGCGGCCTGCAGGCCCGCCGCCACAGCGGCCGCCGCCGGGGTGCTGCTGCTCACCGCGCTCGCCGGAATCCGTCCCGACGCGCCCGCCGGTACGGTGACCCTGTGTCCGGTCCGCAGCGCCCCGCTGGGCGAGATCGTCCTGACCGGACTGAGGCTGGCCGGGGCACCCTTCTCCGTGCGCGTGGGCCGGCTCGGCCTCGCCATGGTGGAGGAGGCCGCCGACGGGCTGCAGCTGGGGGTGTGACCTCGGATGACGTGGCACGGCAGCGCTGCGGGCGGCTGTCGATGAGACCTGTATCGGAAAGAAGTGGATCAGCCGCCGAAGCGGTCACGGAAGGGAGTGTTTATCGTCAGGCAGACGACTATGATCGCGGCATGCCCTACGACCCGTCAGCCTTTCCGCCCTTCGCCGTCACCGTGGATCTGGTCGTGCTGACCGTGCGCCGCCACGCCCTGTGCGCGCTGGCGGTGCGCAGGGGTGAGCCGCCCTTCCAGGGCCGATGGGCGCTGCCGGGCGGCTTCGTCCGGGCTGACGAGGACCTGGCGCAGGCCGCCGCACGCGAGCTGGCCGAGGAGACGGGGCTGCGGGCCCACGACCCGTCCGCACCGGCTCAGGACAACGGCGCCCACCTCGAGCAGCTGGCCACGTACGGCGACCCGAAGCGTGACCCGCGGATGCGGGTGGTGAGCGTCGCCCATCTCGCGCTCGCCCCCGACCTGCCCGCGCCCCGCGCCGGCGGTGACGCCAGCAACGTCCGCTGGGCGCCGGTCGAGGAGCTGCTCCAGCAGGGCGGGTACGGCCGCGCCGGCGAACCGGTGGCTCCGCTCGCCTTCGATCACGCGCAGATCCTCGCGGACGGTGTCGAGCGCGCCCGATCCAAGATCGAGTACTCCTCGCTGGCCACTGCCTTCTGCCCTCCCGAGTTCACCGTCGGCGAGCTGCGCAGGGTCTACGAGGCCGTGTGGGGCGTGGCGCTCGACCCACGCAACTTCCACCGCAAGGTGACCGGTACGCCCGGCTTCCTCGTCCCCACGGGCGGCACGACGACCCGGCAGGGCGGCCGCCCCGCACAGCTCTTCCGCGCGGGCGGCGCCACGCTGCTCAACCCGCCGATGCTGCGTCCTGAGGTCTGACCGGCGGCGTCACAGGAGCGCGACCCATGGTCGGCTGCCGGAAGCCGGCCGCCGTCTGTGAGTTCCCGGCGCCGTCGGCGTCGGTCGTGGACCTCCGGTCGCCGACGTCAGCTCCGGACATATGTCCGATCACCCTATGTCTGATCAAAGTAAGAGCCTGTCCGCCCGCAAGGTTCCCGACAAAATGGGCATATCGCGCTATCTTGCTTCGAGTGATCCAGGCGATCGGATTGACCAGCACCCCCCGCAGGGACCTTCCGCCCGCCGTCGACGACGTGTCCTTCGAGGCTCACGCGGGCCACGTCACCGCGCTACTGGGAACCTCGGGTGCGGGCAAGACGACGGCGCTCAGGCTCATGCTCGAACTCCAATCGGGCCGCGGCATCACCTACTTCCGGGGCCGTCCGTTGCACCGCATCGCCCAGCCCGCCCGTGAGGTGGGCGTGCTGCTCGGTGATGTCCCCGGTCATCCCGCGCGCACGGTCCGCGGACAACTGCGCATGCTGTGCGCGGCCGCGGGAGTGGAGGCCCGCCGCGCCGACGAGGTCCTTGACGCGGTGGGACTCGTCGGCCTGCGCCACGAGCGCCTGGGCAACCTCTCGCGTGGCATGGACCGCCGCCTGGGCCTCGCCTGCGCCCTGCTCGCCGACCCGCACGCGCTCGTCCTCGACGACCCCGCGGGCGGGCTCTCCGCCCGTGAGGGGCGCTGGCTGCACGGTGCTCTGCGCGCGCACGCGGCCCAGGGCGGCACCGTCCTATTCACCACGGCCGATCCGAAGGAGGCGGCGCGCACCGCCGATCACGTCGTCACCCTCGACCAGGGCCGTCTCGTCGCCGACCAGCCGGCCGCCGACTTCGCCCGTACCCGGCTGCGACCCCGCGTGGCCGTCCGCAGCCCGCACGCCGCCCGCCTCGGCGTTCTGCTCGCCAAGGAGGCCCGGGCCGCGCAGCGTTCGGTGGAGATCGTCCAGGAGAGCGGCAACCGGCTGTCGGTGTACGGCAGTACGTGTGCCGACATCGGCGAGGCCGCCTTCCGGCACGGCATCCTCGTTCACCAACTCGCCGACGAGGTCGGTGACATGGGCCCGACCGCCGGCGCCGAGGCCGCTCCGGCCCCGTCCGCCGGGGCACCCGAACCGGGTGACCTGCCCCCGTTGTCGCCGCCCGTCGACGTCCGGTCCGTCCCGAGCCCCCTGCGCCCGCTGCGCTACGAACTGCGCCGCGCGGCCGGGATCGGCACCGGCTACGCCACCGCGGCCGCCGTCCTCGTCACCTCTGTCCTGCTCTCCGTCCTCCTCGCCCGGGCCGGGCACACTCCGCAGCGCCGCCTGCTGGCCGCCTGGCCGCAGCAGCTCCCGTTGCCGCCCGCGGCGCTCGGCGCCGGACTGCTGGGTGCCCACGCCTTCGGCGATGAGTTCCGACATCCCGCCCTGGCGGCGGCCCGCGGGACCGTCCCCCGCCGTCTGGGACTGCTCGCCGCCAAACTCCTCGTCGCCGGGGCCACGGCGCTGGTCCTGGCTACCCTCACCGCCGTGTGCGACCTGGTGTCTCTCCGCCTCCTCTACGGGCGGGAGGTCGCCCAGGTCCCCGCCGACTGGCTTCCGCTCGCGGCGAGTTGGTGCGGGCTGGTCGCAGGATGCGCCTGGGCCGGTGTGCTGGCCGCCGGTCTCTTCCGGTCCACGACCGCGGGGCTCGCCGCCGTCCTCGCGGTGCCCGTCGTCGTCGTACCCCTGGTCGAAAAGGCGCTGGCGGGGCCGTCCGTGCGGACCGCGGAGGGCCTCGCCGAGCGGATGCCCGCCCTGGTGCTGCTGCGGTGGCCCTTCGGCGGGGACAGGTACCTGGCCGCGGCGGCCCGCATGATCGCCCAACCCGTGGGTGGGGCGCTGACCTTGTCCCTGTCCGCCCTGCTGTGCGCCTACCTGATCACAACCCTGCGCAGCAGAGCCCGATGAAAGGAGTCCGTGCCGATCCGGTCCCCCTGTGTCGCAACTCCCCTGAAAAGCGCCCATTTCTTTCCGATAAGGCGTCAATTGCGACGCCGTGAGCGATCACCCTTTCGTGTGCTTTTCACCAAAGACCTCAAGGGAGTTGGAGAGCGCGCCGACAAAGGATCCGTGAGTACCCTTGCGCACACCATGATGACCGCCGCCCGCTCAGCAGACTCCGGCCTGGCCGGACCGGGCGAACTCGACCGCTACCCCTACGCCGAGGCGCCCGCCGGCGACCGCGTCGGCGCCCCCACGTGGGAGGGCGGGGAGCCGGACCTGGGACGCGTCGGCCGGCGCGCCGCGGGCAGCCGCGGCCGCGGACTGCACGGCCAACTCGTCCAGCAGCTGGGCCAGATGATCGTCTCCGGGGACCTGGGTGCCGATCGCCCGCTGGTGCCCGAGGAGATCGGGCAGCGTTTCGAGGTCTCCCGGACCGTCGTCCGTGAATCGCTGCGCGTCCTGGAGGCCAAGGGCCTGGTCAGTGCCCGACCGAACGTCGGGACACGCGTACGCCCCGTCAGTGACTGGAACCTCCTGGACCCGGACATCATCGAGTGGCGTGCCTTCGGGCCGCAGCGCGACGACCAGCGCCGTGAGCTGAGCGAGCTGCGCTGGACCATCGAGCCGCTCGCCGCGCGCCTTGCCGCCGGACACGGGCGCGAGGAGGTGCAGCAGCGGCTCGGCGACATGGTCGAGATCATGGGCCACGCCATGGGGCAGGGCGACTCCCTGACCTTCTCGCGCGCCGACGCGGAGTTCCACTCGCTGCTCATCCAGGTCGCCGGCAACCGCATGCTGGAGCACCTCTCGGGGATCGTCTCGGCCGCCCTCCAGGTCTCCGGCGGCCCGGTCACCGGCTGTGACCGCCCGAACGACACGGCCCTGTCGCAGCACGCCCGCATCGTCGACGCGCTCGCCGCGGGTGACGGCGCGGCCGCCGAGGCCGCCATGCGGCAACTGCTCACCGTCCACCCCGAGGTGGAGCGCGTGGTACCCGCGCCGCGCGAGCACTGACCGCACACTGTCGGCGATGCGACCAGGGGGTGGGTACCCGCATCGGGCGGCACCCGGCACGCGCGGCCGGCGGCCGCGGAGCGCCGTACGCCCGCCGTCGGGCTCCGTCGGATCCTCCCGGGACCCGGCGGAGCCCGACGGAGACCGGCGACCCCGCCCTCGAGCCGGAACGACACAGCCGTCGGGGATCCGGTGCCGGTCATGGGTGACCCGGTGGCGACCGTGGGCCTCGGAGCCGGCGACGGATTCCCGGTATCGGATACGGATTCCCTGTGTCAGACGCGGCTTCCGGGATACGCGGTGGGGTGAAGCCGTCGACGGCCGAACGTCGGCAGCCGAGTGTCGGCAGTGGCGTCGACTGAACACCTCTGCCCGTATCTGGACGTTTTTGAGCGGTTACGGGGTGTGATCCGGGCCACGTGAATTGGGCGTAACGCTCTGCGGGGCTGCGCGATGACCTAAGAGGTGACAGCCGAGGAGGGAATACGGACGCCGTTCGCGGCGCTGTGCATCTTCCCGGCCCCCGCCCGCGCCGTCGGCCCATCCCCAAGCCGGCGGTCGGCTCCTGTCCGTTGTGGACGGGGCCGGAAGCCGTTTTCCAACGTTCCGAGAGGTTGTTCGTGTCGGCCAGCACATCCCGTACGCTCCCGCCGGAGATCGCCGAGTCCGTCTCTGTCATGGCTCTCATTGAGCGGGGAAAGGCCGAGGGGCAGATCGCCGGCGACGATGTGCGTCGGGCCTTCGAAGCTGACCAGATTCCGGCCACTCAGTGGAAGAACGTACTGCGCAGCCTCAACCAGATCCTCGAGGAAGAGGGTGTGACGCTGATGGTCAGTGCCGCAGAGCCCAAGCGCACCCGCAAGAGCGTCGCAGCGAAGAGTCCGGCCAAGCGCACCGCCACCAAGGCCGTCCCGGCGAAGACGGTGACCACCAAGAAGGCCACCGAGCCCGCCGCCCCGGCGGTGCCGGTCGCCGATGATCCGGCTGAGGACGCGCCCGTCAAGAAGACCGCGGCCAAGAAGGCGACGGCAGCGAAGAAGACGGTCGCGAAGAAGACCGTCGCCAAGAAGACGGCGGCCAAGAAGACGACCGCCGCCAAGAAGGACGATGTCGAGCTGCTCGACGAGGACGTCCTCGAGGAGACCCCCGTCAAGGCCGGCGAGGAGCCCGAGGGTGCGGAGAGCGCCGGCTTCGTGCTCTCCGACGAGGACGAGGACGACGCGCCCGCGCAGCAGGTCGCCGCGGCCGGCGCCACCGCCGACCCGGTCAAGGACTACCTGAAGCAGATCGGCAAGGTCCCCCTGCTCAACGCCGAGCAGGAGGTCGAGCTCGCCAAGCGCATCGAGGCCGGCCTCTTCGCCGAGGACAAGCTGGCCAACGCCGACAAGCTCGCCCCCAAGCTCAAGCGCGAGCTGGAGATCATCGCCGAGGACGGCCGCCGCGCCAAGAACCACCTCCTGGAGGCCAACCTCCGTCTGGTGGTCTCCCTGGCCAAGCGCTACACCGGCCGCGGCATGCTCTTCCTGGACCTCATTCAGGAGGGCAACCTCGGTCTGATCCGCGCGGTCGAGAAGTTCGACTACACCAAGGGCTACAAGTTCTCCACGTACGCCACCTGGTGGATCCGTCAGGCGATCACCCGCGCCATGGCCGACCAGGCCCGCACCATCCGTATCCCGGTGCACATGGTCGAGGTCATCAACAAGCTCGCCCGCGTGCAGCGTCAGATGCTCCAGGACCTGGGCCGCGAGCCCACCCCGGAGGAGCTGGCCAAGGAGCTCGACATGACCCCGGAGAAGGTCATCGAGGTCCAGAAGTACGGCCGGGAGCCGATCTCGCTGCACACCCCGCTGGGCGAGGACGGCGACAGCGAGTTCGGCGACCTCATCGAGGACTCCGAGGCGGTCGTCCCGGCCGACGCGGTCAGCTTCACGCTGCTGCAGGAGCAGCTGCACTCCGTGCTCGACACGCTGTCCGAGCGCGAGGCGGGCGTCGTCTCCATGCGTTTCGGTCTCACCGACGGTCAGCCGAAGACCCTCGACGAGATCGGCAAGGTGTACGGCGTCACGCGTGAGCGCATCCGCCAGATCGAGTCCAAGACGATGTCGAAGCTGCGTCACCCGTCGCGCTCCCAGGTGCTGCGCGACTACCTCGACTAGCCCTCGGCCGTACGTCATCAGGGGCCGTCTCCTACGGGAGGTGGCCCCTTTGCGTGTGCGGGATGCGGTGAGCTGAATCACTGTGGGTGTTCTACGACCATCCGACAGTGAGGAGAGCGCATGCCTCGCCCCTACGTCCGATCCCTGGCACTGGCCGCCGCAGCAGCCCTGATACAGCTGACGGCACCCGCGCCGGCGAGGGCAGACAGCGTTGTCATCGGAGGGTTCCCGGTCGACATCTCACAGAGTCCGTGGACGGTCGCCCTGTCCAGTCGTGACCGGTTCGGAGGTACCCGGGCGGGGCAGTTCTGCGGAGGCGTGGTGGTGGACCGCTCAACGGTCCTGACCGCCGCCCACTGTCTGAGCGCGGCCGTCCTCGGAGCGCCGCCCGGGCGGGTGCGGGATCTGAAGGTGATCGCGGACCGTACGGATCTCACCTCCAGCCAGGGCAAGGAGATCCCCGTGACCTCGACATGGGTCAATCCGCAGTACAACAGCTATACGAACACCGGGGACTTCGGCGTGCTCACTCTCGCCACCCCGCTGCCCGCCAGCTCGGTCCTCCCCATGGCGCCCGCCGGGGATCCGGCCTATACGCCGGGCACGTCGGCGACGGTGTACGGCTGGGGCGACGTCACGGGGAATGCCACCTACACGAGCACCCTGCGGGCCGCCAGCCTTCAGGTCCTGACGGATGCGACCTGTGAGCGGGCGTATCCCGGCGGTCTGGACGGCAGATACGTCGCGTCCTCCATGCTGTGCGCCGGGGCGCCCGAAGGCGGCCATGACGCCTGCCAGGGGGACAGCGGAGGGCCGCTCGTCGCCAATGGGCGCCTGATCGGCGTGGTGTCCTGGGGGAGCGGCTGCGGACAGCCGGGGCGCCCTGGTGTCTACACGCGCGTCTCGGAGGCCGCCAAGGCGTTGGGGGGTGGCCACTGAGGGCGGCACCGCCGGGAGCCGCCTCGCGCCGCGGGAAAGGGCACACCCGTGCGGGCTGCCGCCGGCACGGAGTGTGCGGTCGGTGTGCGTCACGAGGACGTCGGCCCGGTGCGTCCTACGAGTACGGGCGGCCACTCCCCGGATGGGGTGGCCGCCCGTTCACCGGCGGCGCTGCCGGTGTCGGCTCGTCGTGGACGCGAAGCGTCAGCGTTCCTCTTCGGACGCGTTTGCGGGAACGGAGGTGAGCCGTTCCGTCTCGTCCTGTATCTCAGCGGCGATCTTCTTGAGTTCCGGCTCGAACTTGCGGCCGTGATGGGCGCAGAAGAGCAGTTCTCCGCCGCTCAGGAGGACGACGCGCAGGTACGCCTGGGCGCCGCAACGGTCGCAGCGGTCAGCGGCCGTCAGCGGGCTCGCGTGGGTCAGAACAGTAGTCACGTCGCCTCTTCTCTAGCTCGACGAGCTGTCGTACCAGGGTCAACATCCAACCAGGCCGAAAACGTTCCCGCTCGCGGCTTCCCCTCGAAAAAATCTTTCCGAGCCGGCTGTCTGCTGCCGGTTGGCGGCGAATGTGCCGTATTACGTCTCTTGTGTCGTACGGGTTCGCGCTGTGTGTCGGTTGTCCGTCCTCCCGGCGGGTTGCCGGTTGTGGATGAGGACGTGCCCCGAGGCTAAATGGTTCATGCCTCGAAGGGAACGTGATATGTACTTCACCCCCACGAGGGATCGAACGTCCGTACGACTCTGGATTACTCTTAGGTGCCGACGAGGGTTGCGTTACAACGGCTCTACCAGGCCTCGGTACCCTCGGACCGGCGAACGAAGCCGGCCCTCGCCCCAGGGGGTCCCATCTGAAATTCAGCGAGGAGCGAACCGCGTGACCGCCGAGACGTCCGTGCCGTCCACAGCGCTGCTGACCGGAGCAGACCGGGACGGTTCCAACTACACCGCGCGGCACCTGCTCGTCCTCGAAGGCCTCGAGGCCGTGCGCAAGCGCCCCGGCATGTACATCGGCTCCACCGACAGCCGGGGCCTGATGCACTGCCTCTGGGAGATCATCGACAACTCCGTCGACGAGGCCCTGGGCGGCTACTGCGACCACATCGAGGTGATCCTGCACGACGACGCAT
The DNA here is from genome assembly GCF_042892355.1 of Streptomyces sp. NPDC001796. Taxonomy (NCBI): domain Bacteria; kingdom Bacillati; phylum Actinomycetota; class Actinomycetes; order Kitasatosporales; family Streptomycetaceae; genus Streptomyces; species Streptomyces sp. NPDC001796. The sequence continues at coordinate 102,155 of NZ_JBIAUC010000005.1, forward strand.
CGGTGGAGGTGCGGGACAACGGCCGGGGCATCCCGGTCGACGTCGAGCCCAAGACCCGCCTGTCCGGCGTCGAGGTCGTGATGACCAAGCTGCATGCGGGCGGCAAGTTCGGCGGCGGCTCCTACGCGGCGTCCGGCGGTCTGCACGGCGTCGGCGCCTCCGTGGTGAACGCCCTCTCCGCGCGCCTGGACGTCGAGGTCGACCGTGCCGGCCACACGCACGCGATCAGCTTCCGGCGCGGTGTGCCGGGCGTCTTCGCCGCCGACGGCCCGGACGCGAAGTTCGAGGCCAAGAGCGGCCTGCACAAGACCAAGAAGATCCCCAAGACACGCACCGGCACGCGCGTGCGCTACTGGGCCGATCGCCAGATCTTCCTCAAGGACGCCAAGCTCTCCCTGGAGACGCTGCACCAGCGCGCCCGCCAGACCGCGTTCCTGGTGCCCGGCCTCACCATCGTCGTCCGCGACGAGTACGGGCTCGGTGAGGGCGGCAGCAAGGGTGAGGAGTCCTTCCGCTTCGACGGCGGGATCAGCGAGTTCTGCGAGTACCTGGCGAGCGACAAGCCGGTCTGCGACGTCCTCCGCTTCTCCGGACAGGGCACCTTCAAGGAGACGGTCCCCGTCCTGGACGACCACGGCCAGATGACGCCCACCGAGGTCACCCGGGAGCTCGGCGTCGACGTCGCGCTGCGCTGGGGCACCGGTTACGAGACGACGCTCAGGTCGTTCGTGAACATCATCGCCACCCCCAAGGGCGGCACCCACGTCGCCGGCTTCGAGCAGGCCGTCACCCGGACGCTGAACGAGGTCCTGCGCGCCAAGAAGATGCTGCGCGTCGCCGAGGACGACATCGTCAAGGACGACGCGCTCGAGGGGCTCACCGCGGTCGTCACGGTGCGCCTGGCCGAGCCGCAGTTCGAGGGGCAGACCAAGGAGGTCCTCGGCACCTCCGCGGCGCGCCGCATCGTGACGAACGTGGTCTCGAAGGAGCTCAAGGCGTTCCTGACCTCCACGAAGCGTGATGCCGCCCAGCAGGCCAGGGTCGTCCTGGAGAAGGCCGTCGCCGCCGCCCGCACCCGTATCGCGGCGCGCCAGCACAAGGACGCCCAGCGCCGCAAGACGGCCCTGGAGTCCTCCTCGCTGCCCGCCAAGCTCGCCGACTGCCGCAGCGACGACGTCGACCGCAGCGAGCTGTTCATCGTCGAGGGCGACTCCGCGCTCGGCACGGCGAAGCTCGCGCGGAACTCCGAGTTCCAAGCGCTGCTGCCGATCCGCGGCAAGATCCTCAACGTCCAGAAGTCGTCCGTGACGGACATGCTGAAGAACGCCGAGTGCGGTGCGATCATCCAGGTCATAGGAGCCGGCTCGGGCCGCACGTTCGACCTCGAGGCAGCCCGCTACGGCAAGATCATCATAATGACCGACGCCGACGTGGACGGTTCCCACATCCGCACCCTGCTCCTGACGCTGTTCCACCGTTACATGCGGCCCATGGTCGAGGCGGGCCGGGTGTTCGCCGCGGTGCCGCCGCTGCACCGCATCGAGCTGATCCAGCCGAAGAAGGGCCAGGACAAGTACGTCTACACGTACTCGGACCGCGAGCTGCGCGACAAGCTCCTGGAGTTCCAGAGCAAGGGCATCCGGTACAAGGACTCCATCCAGCGCTACAAGGGCCTCGGTGAGATGGACGCCGACCAGCTGGCCGAGACGACGATGGACCCGCGCCACCGCACACTGCGCCGGATCAACCTCTCCGACCTGGAAGCCGCCGAACAGGTCTTCGACCTCCTGATGGGCAACGACGTGGCACCGCGCAAGGAGTTCATCTCCAGCTCGGCGGCGACACTGGACAGGTCCCGCATCGACGCATAGCCGCTGCGCCGGCCGGGGCAGGGTGCCCGGGGGCCGGGAGGAGGCGCCTCGGTGTGCCTCCCGGCCGCATCCGCTTCCTGACCGGTGCCTGCCCCGGGCTCTCCACCCCTGGGTGGAGACGAGCCAGGCCCGAGGATCCACCCACGATCCACCCCGGCTCCGATCTACCGCCCCCGCCGGCTTCCGTAGCGTCGAAGGCGTCGACGGCACCCGCCGCGGCGACGCCTTTCCTCGCCCACGGAGGCCACAATGTCCGGGCCCGCCGACGCCCTGCTGATCACCGCCGCAGTCCTCCTGATCCTCGTGCGTCAGTTCCGAGCGCGCCGGATCTCGGCCGACCGGCGCTGGTGGGTCATGCCTGCCGTCCTGGCCTTCCTGGCCCTGCGCGAGCCCGGCGTGCTCGACCCCCGGCACCACGCCGAGTCCGCCCTCCTCATCGGGGCCGAGCTGCTCATCGGGCTGGCCACGGGCGCCGGCTGGGCCTGGACCACCCGGATATGGACCGAGCCGGACGGCACGGTCTGGAGCCGCAGCACCAAAGCCAGTGTCGCGGTGTGGATCGTCGGCATAGGCCTGCGCGTCGGTCTCTTCGGCATCGGCGCGGTCCTCGGCGTCCACCAGGACAGCTCCGCCCTGTTCCTCGCCCTCGCCGCCACTCTGCTGGTGCGCAGCGGGATCCTGGTCTGGCGGTCGCGTTCCGTGCCCACCGCTCAGCTGCGGGGCACGGCGTACGGTGACCGCGTGACCTCGCCCTCCAGGAAGGAGTCCGTGTGACGGAGTACGCGTGGACACGCTGGCCCTCCCGAGAGGCCCTGTCCCGCGCCGGCGTCTCCGCCGCCCGGCGCGGACTCGCCCGGATCGCACGGCTCGTCGCCCTCGGCATGCTCCTGTGGACGACGTTCACGGACGGCAGCCTGCGTTCGTGGGGCATCGCCGCCGCCGCGTTCGGAGTCCTGGTGTGCGCGATAGGGGCGTGGGCCTTCTTCCGGGCCACCTTCCACCACCGGCTGTTTCCCTCGGTCGCCCTGCTCATGGCGCTCCTCGGGGTGGGTGCGACGGCGTACGTGGCGGACCTGCGCGTCCCCGCCATGGTCCTGTGGTGCGGCTGTGCCATCGGAGCCCTGGAGCGGCTGCCCCTCGCGGCCGCCGCGCCCGCCGCCGGCCTCGGCCTGGGGGCGTACGCGGCGGTCACCGACGACGCGTGGCTGACCACAGCGGTCACTGTCATCGGGATCACGCTTGCCGGCTATGTCCTGCGCCTCGACGCCGAGGCGCGCGGCAACGCCCTGCGACTGCTCGCCCAGGAGAGGGCCGCGCGGGCGGCCGAGGCGGAGTCGGCGGCCCTGGCGGAGCGCGCGCGGATCGCACGGGAGATCCACGACGTACTGGCGCACAGCCTCTCGGCGCAGCTGGTGCATCTGGAGGCGGCCCGGCTGCTGATCGAGGCGGGGGCCGAACGGGAGACGATCCTGGAGCGGGTCGTAGCGGCGCGGGGGATGGCCCGGGCCGGGCTTGCAGAGACCCGGCAGGCACTCTCCGCGCTGCGTGGGGAGATGTCCCCGCTCGAGGACTTCCTCAGCGAGCTCGTCTCTGCGTCGGACGGTGCCGACATCACCTTTTCGGGTGAGCGTCGGCCGCTGCCCGCCGAGGTCTCCCAGGCCGTCCGCAGGGTTGCTCAGGAGGCCCTGACCAACGTCCGCAGGCATGCTCCGGGCGCCAAGGTGCGCATACGGCTGGAGTACGCCGAGCAGCAAGTCACGCTGGACGTCCGCGATTCGGGCGGTTCGCCGGGCGGGCTGGCCGGGTCGGGGGCCGGGTACGGTCTGCTGGGCATGCGGGAGCGTGCCGAGCTGCTGGGCGGCTCGCTGCAGGCAGGGCCCGGTGAGGAGGGATTCGTGGTGACGTTGAAGGTGCCTGCATGACGGAGGAGGAGAGCGCGAAGCCCGCTCGGGTGGTGGTGGCGGACGATCAGACGGTCGTGCGCGAGGGCATCGTGATGCTGCTCGGTCTGCTGCCCGGGATCGAGGTCGTCGGCGCGGCCGGGGACGGCGAGGAGGCGGTCCGGCTCGTCGCCGAGCTCGCCCCGGACGTGGTGCTGATGGACTTGCGCATGCCGCGCTGCGACGGCGTCGAGGCGACGCGGCGCATCCGCGCCGAGCACCCCGGAACCCAGGTCGTCGTACTGACCACCTTCGGGGACGACGAGTCGCTTTTCCCGGCCCTCAGAGCCGGGGCGCGCGGCTATCTCACCAAGGACGCCGGCGGGGACGAGATCGTACGGGCCGTGCGGAACGTGCTGTCCGGGGAGGCGGGGCTGTCGCCGAGCGTCCAGCGGCGCCTGCTGGAGCGGCTGGCGGAGCCGGAGCCGGAACCGGCAGTGGCCGCCCGGACGCCGGACGGGCTCACCGCACGGGAGACCGAGGTGCTCGTACTGATCGCCGAAGGGCTGACCAACCAGGAGATCGCGCGCAGACTGCATGTGTCCACGGCCACCGTGAAGACCCACATCAACAATCTCTTCGCCAAGACAGGACTGAAGGACCGTGCGCGGGCGGTGCGTTACGCGTATGCCACGGGGCTGGTTCGACCCCCGTCGCGGTGAGTCACCTGATGGGGTGAAGCGCGGGGAGAAGAAGGTCTGGGATCTTCCCGCTCTGTCCATGCTTGGGCATGAGGTCAAACCATGATCGTTCCCGCGGAGGCGGGGACGGTCCCGAGAGTTCGGTTGAGAAGTACCACGGCGGCGATCCGGCCTCGGCGGGCGCGGGCGCGGGCGCGGGAGCGGCCGGGCGGGCGGAGTACGACGACCCCTGGTACGACGCGCTCGCGTCCGGCTGGGGCGAGCTGGACGGGACGGGCGCCCCGGCCCCGGTCGTGCCCTCCGCACGCCGGGAGGACGAAAGCGCCGACCGCGTCGCCGACGTCTATCTGCAGGTGCAGCGGAGCACGGCGTTCCGGGAGGTGCGCAGCCGGTACCGGAGGTTCGTGGTTCCGGGTCTCGTGGTGTTCTTCACCTGGTACGTGGGCTATGTGGTGACCGCCCAGGCGGCACCGGGGCTGATGCAGCGGCCGGTGGCGGGAGCCGTGAACGTGGCGATGCTGGCGGGGCTCGGGCAGTTCCTGACGACGTTCCTGTTCACGTGGGCGTACGCACGGCACGCACGGTTGCGCAGGGACCGCGCCGCGCTCGATCTGCGCTGGGACACCCAGGAGTTGACACGGCCGCTCAGGGGTGGCGAGCGGTGAGCGGTCACCATCAGATGCCGGCGCTGCTGCTGTTCGGCGTGTTCGTCGCGATCACTCTGGCGATCACCACCTGGGTGAGCCGCGACCGGCACGGGTCGGCGGAGGAGTTCTACGCGGGCGGGCGGCTGTTCTCGCCGATGGAGAATGGTTTTGCCATCGCGGGCGACTACATGTCGGCGGCCTCTTTCCTGGGCGTCACGGGGCTCATCGCGCTCTTCGGCTACGACGGGATTCTGTACGTGGTGGGCTTCCTCGTCGCCTGGCTGGTGGTGCTCTTCTTCGTCGCCGAACTGGTGCGCAACTGCGGGCGGTTCACGCTCGCCGACGTCGTCGCGGCACGGATGAGTGAGCGGAGGGTGCGGATCGCGGTGGGGTCATCCTCCGTGACGGTGTCCGTGCTCTACCTGGTGGCGCAGATGGTGGGCGCGGGCAGCCTCGTCGCGCTGCTCTTCGGGGGGACGAGCACGGCGGCGCGCGCCTGGACGGTGGTCGTCGTCGGCGCGCTCATGGTGATCTACGTGACCCTCGGCGGAATGCGGGCCACCACCTGGATCCAGATCGTCAAGGCGGTACTGCTGCTCGGCGGTACGGTCGCGCTGACCGCTGCGCTGCTGTTGCGATTCCACGGGGACGTGGACGCGTTGCTGCGCACGGCGGCGGAGCGCAGCGGGCACGGGGACGCCTTCCTCGCCCCGGGACTGAAGTACGGCGGGGACTGGACCGCCCGGATCGACTTCGTCAGCCTGGGCCTGGCGCTGGTGCTGGGCACGGCCGGGCTGCCGCACATCCTCTCCCGCTTCTACACCGTGCCGACCGCGCGTGCCGCCCGCCGTTCGGTCGTGTGGTCGGTCGGGCTCATCGGCGGTTTCTACCTGATGACGATCGTGCTGGGTTTCGGCGCGGCCGCCGTCGTCGGGCCGGACGCCGTGCGCGCGTCGAACGAGGCCGGGAACACGGCGGTGCCGCTGCTGGCGCAGCGACTGGGCGGCGGTGCGGACACCACCGGGGGGACGGTGCTGTTCGCCGTGGTCGCCGCGATCGCCTTCGCCACGATCCTCGCCGTCGTCGCCGGGATCACCCTCGCCGCCTCGGCCGCCGTCGCCCACGACCTCTACCCCTCACTGCGGCGCCGTAGCGGCAAGGCCCGCAGCGAGGTGGCGGTGGCGCGGGCCGCCGCCGTCGGTATCGGCGTGGTCGCGATCGCCCTCGGCCTGCTGGTCCGCGACCTCAACGTGGCGTTCCTGGTGGGCCTCGCCTTCGCGGTCTCGGCGTCGGCGAATCTGCCGGTGCTGATGTACACGCTCTTTTGGCGCGGCTTCACCGCACGCGGGGCCGTCTGGGCGGTCTACGGCGGACTCGTGCCGGCACTGGGGCTCGTGCTGCTGTCCCCGGTCGTCTCGGGAAGCCCCGGATCGCTGTTCCCGGCCGTGGACTTCCAGTACTTCCCGCTGCAGAACCCGGGCCTCGTCTCCGTCCCGCTCGGCTTCCTCGCGGGCTGGCTCGGCACGGTCACCTCGCCTCAGGCGCCGGACGACGCCAAGTACGCGGAGACCGAGGTGCGGTCGCTGACGGGCGCCGGAGCGGTGTGAACGACGGGCGCCCCCGCCGACGTACCCGCGAGCCGGGGCGCCCTCTCAAGCCCTATGGCGCCACCCACGCGTACCGGTGCTCGGGGCGCCCCGTGTCGCCGTACTTCAGGGACAGGCGCAGTCGGCCCGCCTGTTCCAGGTGGCGCAGATAACGCTGGGCGGTGGAGCGGCTCAGGCCCGTCCTGGCCGCCACCTCGTGGGCGGAGAGCGGTTGGCCGGCCCGGTGCAGCACCTCGCAGATGAGGTCCGTCGTCGGTTCGGAGTGGCCGCTGGGCAGCCTCGGCGACGAGACCGCGGGTGCGGTCCGCAGGGCGCCGAAGATCCGGTCCACCTGCTCCTGACCGGCCACGCCCCGGCCGCCGACGCGGTCGACGGTGCGGCGCAGCGCGGCGTAGGAGTCGAGGCGGGTGCGCAGAGCCGCGAAGGTGAACGGTTTGACCAGGTAGTGCAGGGCGCCCAGACGCATGGCGGCCTGGACGGTCGCCACGTCGCCCGCGGCGGTGATCATGATGACGTCGGTGCCGTGGCCGCGCTCGCGCATGCGGTGGACCAGTTCGAGTCCCGTCTGGTCGGGCAGGTAGTGGTCGAGCAGCACCAGGTCGATCGGGGCGCGTTCCACCGCGGCGAGCGCCTGGGCAGCGCTGTGCGCGCGGGCGGCGACCCGGAAACCGGGAACCTTTCCCACGTACTTGGCGTTGATCTCGGCGACACGGAAGTCGTCGTCCACGACCAGGACGTCAATCATCGGGCCTCTTTCTCCGAAGGCCATGCAGGCGTTACGCCCGTGTTTCGGCTCCGCAGTTGTAGCGCGAGCAAAATGAGCACAACAGACTCTTGCAAGCAGAAGTCGAGGTTGCGCCCAGAAGACTCCTGCCGTGGCCCGCGCCACACCTACCGTCCCGGGCCATGAGCGCAGACACCAGCCCCGCCATCGAGCTACGGGGCGCGAGCAAGACCTTCCGGACCCCGTCAGGCGGTCTGCACACGGCCGTCAGGAACCTGGACCTGACCGTCGGGCGCGGCGAGTTCGTCGCCGTCGTCGGACCCACCGGATGCGGCAAGTCGACGACACTCACCCTGGTCAGCGGCCTCGAGGAGCCCACCGAGGGCGAGGTCCTGGTGGCCGGCGAGCCGGTCTCGGGAGTCGGCGACAAGGTCGGTTTCGTCTTCCAGCAGGACGCCACGTTCCCCTGGCGCACGGTCCTGTCCAACGTCATGGCGGGTCCGCGCTTCCGGGGTGTGCCCAAGGCGGAGGCCAGGCAGAAGGCCCGTGAATGGCTGGCCCGGGTGGGGCTCGCGGCCTTCGAGGACCGCTACCCGCACCAGCTCTCCGGCGGTCAGCGCAAGCGTGTCGCCCTCGCCGCCACCTTCGTCAACGACCCCGAGATCCTGCTGATGGACGAGCCGTTCTCGGCGCTCGACGTGCAGACCCGGGCGCTGATGTCGGACGAGTTGCTGGAGCTGTGGGAGGGCACGGGCGCCTCCGTCGTGTTCGTCACCCACGACCTGGAGGAGTCGATCGCGCTGGCCGACAAGGTCGTCGTGATGACCGCCGGACCCGCCACCGTGAAGCAGGTCTTCGACATCGACCTGCCCCGGCCGCGCAAGGTCGAGTCGGTGCGCCTCGAGCCGCGGTTCATCGAGATCTACCGCGAGATCTGGGAGTCCCTGGGTGAAGAGGTCCGCATCACGCGCGAGAGGGGTGCCGCCCATGTCGCCTGAAGTCATCTCCGCGCCCACTCCCGTCGACACCCCCAAGCCCGACCGCGCTCATTCACGCGCGCGTGCCGCCCGCAGACGCAAGGCCGTCGTCCTGCTGGTCCGCGTGCTGCTCCTGGTCGCCGTGCTCGGCCTCTGGGAGGTGCTCTCCCGGAGCAGGGCCATCGACCCGTTCAACTTCTCGATGCCGTCGAAGATCTGGGACCAGATCTCCACCTGGGTGATGCACGGCACCGCGCAGGGAGCGCTCGGCGAACAGATCTGGGTCACGCTCCACGAGGCGCTGCTCGGCTGGATCATCGGCGTGATCGCCGGTGTCGTCTTCGGTATCGCGCTGGGCCGGATCGCCTTCCTCGCCGATGTCCTCGGCCCCTACATCAAGGTGCTCAACTCCATTCCGAGGATCGTCCTCGCCCCGATCTTCGTGATCTGGTTCGGGCTCGGACCGTCCTCCAAGGTCGCCTCCGCCGTCGTCCTGGTCTTCTTCCCGGTCTTCTTCAACGCCTTCCAGGGTGCCCGCGAGGTCGACCGCAACCTCGTCGCCAACGCCCGCATCCTGGGCGCCAGTGACCGCCGGGTGACACTCCAGGTCGTCATCCCGTCGGCCACCTCGTGGATCTTCACCAGCCTCCACGTCAGCTTCGGCTTCGCGCTCATCGGCGCCATCGTCGGCGAGTACATCGGCGCCACGAAGGGCATCGGCCTGCTCGTCGCACAGTCCCAGGGCACCTTCAACGCGGCCGGTGTCTACGCCGCGATGGTCATCCTCGCGGTCGTCGCGCTGGTGGCCGAAGGGCTGCTCACCTTCGCCGAGCGCCGCATCTTCCGCTGGAAGCCGTCGGACTCCGGGCACTGACCCGCCCCGAAGGCTCCGGTCAACGCTCCGGTCCCGCCCGCAGTTTCCTCCCGCACCGCCCTCTCACAAGGACGTGAACCACCATGCGCAAGTCCGCCAGAATCGCCGCCCTCGCCGCGGCCGGCCTGCTCGCCGTCACCTCGCTCACCGCCTGCGCCAACGACGCGGCCACCACCGCCTCGTCGGACTCCGGCAGCAAGGGCGACGGCAAGGGCGAGAAGGTCAAGATCATGGTGGGTGGCCTGGACAAGGTCATCTACCTGCCCGCCATGCTCACCCAGCGGCTCGGCTACTTCGACGCCGAGGGCCTCGACGTCGAACTGCTGAGCGAGCCGGCCGGTGTGCAGGCCGAGACCGCCCTTGTCTCCGGCCAGGTCCAGGGGGCCGTCGGCTTCTACGACCACACGCTCGACCTGCAGACCAAGGGCAAGTACGTCGAGTCCGTGGTGCAGTTCTCGCACGCACCCGGCGAGGTGGAGATCGTCTCGAACAAGAGCGCCAAGGACATCACCTCGCCCAAGGACTTCAAGGGCAGGAAGCTAGGCGTCACCGGCCTCGGTTCCTCGACCGACTTCCTCACCAAGTACCTCGCGGTCAAGAACGGTGTGCAGGTCAGCGAGTTCAGCCCGGTCGCCGTCGGCGCCGGTCCGACGTTCATCTCCGCCCTCCAGCAGGGCTCCATCGACGCCGGCATGACCACGGACCCGACCGTCGCCACGGTCCTGCAGAAGAACCTCGGCCAGGTGCTCGTCGACATGCGGACACCGCAGGGGTCGCAGGAGGCACTGGGCGGCCCGTACCCGTCGTCGAGCCTGTACATGCAGACGGACTGGGTCAACAGCCACAAGGACACCGTCCAGAAGCTCGCCAACGCGTTCGTCAAGACCCTCAAGTGGATGTCCACACACTCCGCGAACGAGATCGCCGCCAAGATGCCGGCCGACTACTCGAAGGGCAACAAGACGCTCTACGCGAGCGCCATCAAAAGCACGCTGCCGATGTTCACCAAGGACGGCGTGATGCCCGAGGACGGCCCACAGACCGTCGAGAAGGTCCTCAAGGCGTTCAACCCCAACATCAAGAACGCCACGATCGACCTCGGCAAGACGTACACCACCGAGTTCGTCAAGAAGGCCACCGGCTGAGCCCGAACGGCCGTGCCTCAGGCGCGGGTCGCCCACACGTAGCGGTGCTCGGGGCGGCCCGCGTCGCCGTATTTCAGGGTCAGCGTGGCCCGCCCCGTGCGCTCCAGGAGCTTCAGATAGCGCTGGGCGGTCTGGCGGCTCAGCCCGGTCCGTTCGGCGACCTCTTGCGCGGACAGCGGCCCTGGGGCGTCCACCAGGGCACGGCGTACCAGCTCCGCCGTCGTCGCCGAGTGCCCCTTGGGCAGCCCCGGCTCCGAACCCGCCGACAGAGCGCCGAAGATCCGGTCGACCTCCGCCTGTTCGGCCTCGCCGCCGCCGTCGAGGGTGCGCCGCAGCTCGGCGTACGCCTCCAGCTTGGCGCGCAGGCCCGCGAAGGCGAACGGCTTGACCAGGTACTGGAGCGCGCCGTGCCGCATCGCGGCCTGGACGGTCTGGATGTCCCGGGCCGCCGTCACCATGATCACATCCGTCTGGTGGCCGCGCCGGCGCATCTCCTGCACGACCGCGAGCCCGGTCTCGTCGGGCAGGTAGTGGTCCATCAGCACCAGGTCGAGGTGGGGCAGCGTCTCCATCTGCCGCAGCGCGTCGGCCGCGTTGTGCGCCTGGCCGGCCACCCGGAAGCCGGCGACCTTCTCCACATACGCGGCGTTCACCCGGGCGACCCGGGGGTCGTCGTCCACGACCAGTACGTCGATCGGCCGGGTCATCGCGACTCCTCCTCGGGGAGCGGGGCGGGTGTGTCCGGGGCAGGCGCCCTGTCCGTCGGTGTCCGACGGGCGGGGACGGGGACCCCGCGGTCCGCGGCGGCCGGCTCCGGTCCCTCGAGCGCCTCGGGGAGGACGACGACGAACTCCGCGCCTCCTCCGTCCGCCTCGGTCACCCGGGCGCTGCCTCCCTGGCGTTCGGCGAGTCGGCGCACCAGGGACAGCCCGATGCCGCGCTTGCCGTGCGCCGGGGGCTGCTTGGTGGACCATCCGTCCGTGAAGACCAGCTCCCGCCGCTCGGCGGGTATCCCGGGACCTGTGTCGCGCACCCTGAGGACCGCCGTGCGCCCCTCCGAACGCAGCTCGACCTCCACGCGCGCGTGCGGAGTGCCCGCGACGGCGTCGAGTGCGTTGTCGACCAGGTTCCCGACGATCGTGACCAGACCTCTGGGGTCGATCAACCGGTCCGGCAGCAGTGTCCGGTCCGCGATCCACAGGGCCACCCCGCGCTCGCCGGCGACCGTCGCCTTGCCCACCAGCAGGGCCGCGAGCAGCGGATCGTGGATCTTCTCGGTGACTTGTTCCGCCGTGGCCCTGTGGTCGCCCACCACCTCGCCGACGAACTCCACGGCGTCCTCGTACATCTCCAGTTCCAGCAGTCCCAGAAGGGTGTGCATGCGGTTGGCGTGTTCGTGGTCCTGCGCGCGCAGGGCGTCGATCAGACCGCGTGTGGAGTCCAGTTCGCGGCCCAGCTGCTCCAGCTCGGTGCGGTCCCGCAGGGTGGCGACGGCGCTTCCGTCGTCGGTGGGCATGCGGTTGGCGACGAGGACCCGGTGCCCGCGCACGGTGAGCAGGTCGGTGCCCGTGACCCGTCCGGCCAGCACATCGGTCGTACGGCCCTTGCCGAGCGCGTCGTCGAGGGAGCGGCCGACGACCTCGTCACCTATGCCCAGCAGGCGCTGCGCCTCGTCGTTGACCAGCCGCACCCGCCCCTCGCGGTCCAGGGCGACGACGCCCTCCCTGATGCCGTGCAGCATCGCCTCCCGCTCGGCGAGCAGCGCGGAGATGTCCGAGAAGGCGAGGTCACGGGTCTGCCGCTGAACCCTGCGCGAGATCAGATAGGCGGCCAGCGCGCCGATCGCCAGGGCCGCGCCCGCGTACGCGAACAGCCCCGGGATCGCGTGGATCAGCCGGGCCCGGACGCTGTCGTACTCGATGCCCACCGAGACCGCCCCGATGATCCTGCCGTGGGCGTCCCGCAGAGGCACCTTGCCGCGGGCCGAGCGGCCCAGGGTGCCGCTGTCGATCTGCATGATCTCCTTGCCGGCCAGGGCCTCGCTCGGGTCGGTGGAGACGATCTTGCCGATCTGCCAGGTGTCCGGGTGCGACCAGCGCACGCCCCTTGTGTTCATCACCACGACGTACTCGGCGTGACTGGCCTTGCGGATGCGCTCCGCCTCCTTCTGCACCGGCCCGTCGGGCGACGGCAACGCTCTCTGCACATCCGTGGAGATCTGCGGCTGGGCCGCCGTGGTCTGCGCGATCGCGAGGGCCCGGCGCATCGCCTGGTCGTCCAGCAGACGGCTGAGCGGCGCCAGGAACAGCCCGGTGGCGAGCACGGCCACGCCCGCGGCGATCGCCACCTGCATCAGCAGGACCTGCGAGAACATCCGCCGCGGCAGACCGAGGCGCAGTCGTCGTGCAGGGGCAGAGGGGCTCATGGGTACGACGGTACGGGGACGGGTGCGCCGTGCCGTAGGGGGTGTGGCGTGGATCTCCTGTGCGGTGCAGGTGCCGCCCCCTCACGGGAAGCCGGCCTCGTCCCGCGCGGAGCCCGCGCCTCAGCAGTGCGCCGGGTGGACGGCGACCGCGGTGCGCAGCTCGCGCACCGACACCACGTCCATCCGTGCCGGGGAACCCAGCGCAGAGCCGCAGCTCTCCGGGCGCGGCGGCAGCGAGGCGCCCTGGGCCACGACGACGCGCCACAGGCGGCCGTCGGCGTGGGCGACGGTGACCTTCCAGCGGGGCGCCGCGCCGTCGGTGCACAGGACGGTCAGCGCTTCCGCCGCGTACTCGTGGGCCGCCGTGCGCACCGCCAGCTCCGCGGCCTGCGCGGGCCGCTCCCAGGCGGAGCTGCCACGGCATCCCTCGACCACGACACGCCCTTCGCGCACGGCCTGGAGGACCTCCTTGACGTGGGCGGCCTGGGCCCGCCCGTACGCGTATCCGAACGGCAGGACGAGCACTGTGGGGGAGAAGCGGTGGCCGCCGAGGTGGGTGACCTCCCAGACGCCGCGGACGCCGGAGGCGGTCAGCTCGGCCGCGAGGGGACGGCCGAGGAGGGCGCAGCAGCGGTCGCGCCTGCCGTTGGTGCAGACGAAGGCGAGCGGGTCGCCGCTGTGCGGCCGTCCCTGGAGAACCGTGTCGAAGCTGTGCGGGTCGCCCGCGCCGAGGGCGGCGAAGTCCAGATCGAGCAGCCGCTCCGGCGCGGAGGTCGTGGCTGCGTGCAGCCGGACGTTCCCGGGCACGGTGTGCGCCACGTACACCTGCCGTTCTGCGGGCGTGCCGCAGTCGGCGTGCCGCCCGGGGCGGCGGATGAGCGCGATCCGTACGCCGGTGCCCTCCGCGGCCGCTTCCAGGGCGCGGCCGAGCGCCCGGTCCAGGTGGCTGGAGGTGAGCGCCTTGGGACCCCAAGGGCCGGGCTGTTCCAGGAGCAGCCAGGTCCTAGCGGTCGCCGCGGTACCCGCGAGGGGCTCGTCGAGGTCCCGGGACGCGGTCGTGCACGTACTCACAGAGGTGAGCCTAACCTGACTTGGCCGGCGGTGAGTGTCGGGCCTACTCGGGGAGCGGCTGTGGCGGGCGCGCTCCCGTGTAGCGCCCGCTGGGACGCATGCGCAGCGGGCGTTCCTCGTACTCCTCCAGGGTGTGGGCGATCCAGCCCGCGGTGCGTGCGACGGCGAAGACGGTCTCGCCGGCCGTGGCGTCCATGCCGGTGCTGGCCGTGAACACGGCGAGGGCCAGGTCGACGTTGGCGTGCAGGGGCGTGTGACGGGCCGCGGTGGACTCGATGTCCCGGGCCGCCGCCAGCGCGGGTGCGGCGGACGGAAGGCCCTCGAGGGCCGCGAAAAGGGCACGCGCGCGAGGGTCCTCGCCGGGATACAGGCGGTGTCCGAGTCCGGGGATCCGGCGCCCGGCGCGCAGTTCGTCGGCGACCACGGGAACCGCGGTGCCCCGGTCCAGGACCTCGAGGAGCATCCGGTGCGCCAGGCTGCTTGCCGCGCCGTGCAGGGGGCCTTCCAGCGCGCCGAGTCCGGCGGAGACTGCGGCGTAGGCGTGTGCGCGGGCCGAGGCGGCGACACGGACCGCGAGCGTCGAGGCGGCCAGGTCGTGGTCGACGAGCAGTCCGAGCGCCATGTCCAGGACACGAAGTGACGCCTCGTCCGGCGCGCGGCCGCTGAGCCGTGTCCACAGTCGCCGCGCCAGCGGACCCTCGTCGCGGTGGTCGCGCCGCAGCGGCGGGAGGGCGGCGACGAGGGTGGGGATGAGGGTGCGGGCGGTGCCGAGGACGGCCTCGGGCGACAGGTCGAAGCGGAGTGGGTCCGCGGTGGCCGCCGCGATCGCCGCGACCCGCAGCCGGTCGAGGGGGCCGGCGTGCTCGGGCAGCGCCTTCACTGCGCGGCGGGCGACGGTCACGGTGGCGTCCGGTGCGGTGAAGGTGATCCCGGGGCACAGGCGTCCGGTCCACAGCCACTCGGCGATCTCCTCGTAGGAGTGCTGCGCGGCCAGTTCGGTCGCGTCGACGCCGCGGAAGTAGTACCGGTCCTTGTCGATCAGCGTGATGCCGGTGCGGACCGAGAGCTCACCGGCGGTGCGTGACGTCCCGCTCGGCTCGCGCCGGTTGCGCCGGGCGAGCGCCGCCACCTCCTTGGCGTCGAAGGTGCTGCCACGGCCGCCGGGTTCGCGACGGCTGCCGAGCTGGCCCCGGCTCACATACGCATACACCGTCTCGGGCTTCACGCCGAGCAGTTCGGCGGCCTCCTTGGTGGTGAGCCGACGCCCGTCGTGACGGGCGGCCGCTTCGTGATCCCTCATGACCGACACCGTACCCATGGATGATGCATTGATTGAATCAATATTGACAGAAGAGAGTCAAGCATGGACAGTTCCATCAAGTTCAAGGAGGAAACATGCCGATCGACAGGGCCGCATCCACCTCCGTCGACGTGCCGCGCGGACTCGCGGGCGTCGTCGTCACCGACACCGCACTGGGTGACGTCAGGGGGCTGGAGGGCTTCTACCACTACCGCCAGTACTCCGCCGTCGAACTCGCGCAAACCCGCGGCTTCGAGGACGTCTGGTACCTGATGATCCACGGCGGACTGCCGGACGTCGCGCAACGGTCCGCGTTCACCGCGCGGACCGCGGGGCTGCGCCGCCTGCCCGAGGACGTACGGGCCGCGCTGCCCGCGGTGGCGGCGGCGACCGGCCGGTCCGGTCCGCTGGCCGGCCTCCGTACGGCGCTCTCGCTGCTCGGCGCGGCCAAGGGCTTCCGGCCGGTGTACGACATCGACGCGGACCGGCGGCGAGAGGACACGTTCACGGCGAGCGCGGCCGTCCCCACGCTGTTGACGGCGCTGTACCGGCTGGGCAGGGGTCTCGAGCCGGTCGAGCCGCGCGAGGACCTGCCGCACGCGGCCAACTACCTCTACATGCTGACGGGGACCGAGCCCGACCCGGAGCGGGCCCGGGCGGTCGAGCAGTACTTGATATCGACCATTGACCATGGATTCAATGCATCAACCTTCACGGCGCGGGTGATCGCCGCGACGGGCGCGGACGTCGCGGCCGCCCTCGTTGGAGCCGTCGGCGCCCTGTCCGGCCCGCTCCACGGCGGAGCACCGAGCCGCGCCCTGGACACCCTGGACGCGATCGGCACGCCCGACCGCATCGACTCCTGGATCCGAGCACGTGTCCTCGCCGGCGACCGCATCATGGGCTTCGGGCACCCGGTCTACCGCACGGAGGACCCGCGCTCGCGGATGCTCCGCGGTATCGCGGAGCGGTTCGGCGGGCCGCTGGTCGACTTCGCGATCGAGGTCGAACGCCGGGTGGTAGCCATCCTGGCCGAACTGAAGCCCGGGCGGGATCTGCACACGAACGTGGAGTTCTACGCCGGCGTCGTCATGGAACTGTGCGGCCTGCCGCGCGAGATGTTCACCCCCACCTTCGCGACGGCCCGGGTGGTCGGCTGGAGCGCCAACATCCTGGAACAGGCCGAAGACCCCAAGATCATCCGTCCGGCGGCCCGGTATGTCGGCCCGGAACCGCCGGTGGCAGTGCCGGCGGCCTGACCGGCGGGCCGGTCACTCCTCCGCCCGTTCGCGGGGCCGTGGCCGCCCAGGACGCGGCGGCGGCGCACCGCTCTCCTGTGGCACTGCGGCGTGCAGCTTCGCGGGTGCCGCCGTTGGCCGCTTCCGCACCGTGCACAAGCCGGCCGCTGATGACGACGGATGCCACGCTCACCATGGCCATGCCCGCAGTCGCCGATAGTGCTCTGACCGGAAACGATCATCGGAGTGGTGTGACGGCCGAGTGTCCACGGCGGTGGATGTCGCGCAGGTCGACTGAAGGTCGTGACACGGCCTGTCAGTTCTCTGGTCTAGGGTCGCCCGCATGGCTGAGCCCTCCTTTCTGACCGCCGTGCGCGAGTCGTACGACACGGTCGCCGCCGATTACGTCGAACGCGTCCCGCCTCCAGCCGAGATGGACCCGCTGTCACGCGCGATGCTTGCGGGGTTCGCCGAACTCGTGCGGACGGCCGGTCTGGGGCCGGTCGCGGACCTGGGATGCGGCCCCGGCCGCGTGACGGCGCACCTGGCCGGGCTGGGAGTGTCCGCCTTCGGCGTCGATCTGTCACCGAAGATGATCGGGCTGGCCCGGCACGCCTATCCGGACCTGCGGTTCACCGAGGGCTCGATGACCGCGCTGGAGATGAGGGACGCCGAGCTCGGCGGCATCCTGGCCTGGTACTCCACCCACCACACGCCCCCGCAGTGGTTGCCGGCGGTGTTCGCCGAGTTCCACCGCACGCTCGCGCCCGGCGGCTACCTGCTCTGGGGAGACTATGTCGGCGATGAACGGCTGCAGCCGACCCGGGGCTATGGCCGTCCGGTGTCCTACGAGTCGTATCTCCTGCCTCTGGACCGCATGATCGGCCTGCTGGAGCAGGCCGGACTCGTCGTCACCGCGAGGCTGGAGCAGGAGCCTGGCGGACGGGTGAACAGACCGCACGCGTGCCTGCTGGCCCGCAAGCCCGAAAAGCCCTGACGGGGCTTGTTCCTGCGGCGAGGCCGCTGGTGTCAGATCGCCGACGGTCACGGCGCGGCCCTCAGGCCGCGGGGTTGAGAGGGCGGCCGCCCCAGCGGATGCCTTGCTCTTTCTGGCAGCCCACCGTGCCTCCCTCGATGGCCCCGAGAAGTCCGCCGGGCAACGGACCCGGTTCCGGTGGGGAACCGAGCCCGTGGTGTCTGCCGAGCCGCTGTCAGGCGTCGGGGATGTCCGTCTTGGCCCGGACCAGGGTCTCCCGCGCGACGATGCGCTCATGGTCCGCGCGCCGGGCGGCCTGGGGGAGTACGCCTGCGACCACGTCGGTGACATCCGTGCCGATGACGGCGAAGTCGCCGTCGGTCAGCTCGAAGACGTCGGGACAGGTGGAGCCCGTCGTGCAGCCCCTCTGCCGCGGGCCGGCGCCTGTCCCGCGTTTCAGTCGCGGCGGCGAGGGGGCTGCGGGCGGTATCAGCTTCATGCGAGTCGCCTCCAGGTCCTCGACGTGCCGGTGGAGAAGCAGCTTTACGGCATGTCGGTGACCGCGCGATCGCGGGTCGCGACCTGGCCGATCACGCGCCGGCTGCGCCCAGGAGTGGGTGACGTCCTGGTGAGCGAGGCAGGAGGCGTCAGGCGTCGGGGATGTCGGCCTTGGCCTCGATGAGCGTCTGCCTGCTGATGACGACGATGCGTTCGTAGGCAGCTCGTGCGGCGTCGGGCGGCAATGCGCCGTCGAGCTTGTCGGTGGCGTCCGTCCCGATGACGGCGAAGCTGCCGTCGCTGAGCTCGAAGATGTCGGGGCAGGTCTCGGCGGTGGCGCTGCCGCGTTCACGAGGAGACACACCGATGCGACGCACGATCTTCAACGGGAATCCCGGTCCTTTTGTGAACAGTAGGTGGTTGGGCGGGGACAGGTTAGCCCTTCGATGCCGACGGCGCGTTCGCCGATAACCCAACCGGCAGAGAACGGCCGGGCCCTACTCGACCGGGGGAGCGCCCACGACCCACCATTCATCGGTGTCGGCATCGTCCAGGTCCTGGATCAAGCCATCCACCATGCGCCCCACGCGCGCTTCGTTCGAGGAGTACGGCAGGCTCTCGCGGTGGTGACGGGTCGCCTCCCAGTACTCGCGGAAGACCCCGCTCTGGCACACCACCCGCAGATGCCCGTACAGCTCCTCCCAGCTGAGGATGCCGGTGCGGTACAGCTGCAGGGTGTTCGTGTACCAGGCGTTCGCGAAGATGTACTGGCGGCGCAGGGTCGGCCGTTTCTCGGGCGGCGCCGCGCTGAGGTCCACCGTGCTCATCACGGCGGCCAATTCAGGGTCCTGCATCGCCTTGTCCAAAAGGTGGAAGTGTGCGCGCTGCTGCTCGATGCGCAGCCTCGTCTGGTTGAACTTGCGCTGCTGCAGAGCGAACAGAGCCAAAGACCCTGCCGCGAACGCGAGGCCTGCCACGGCAGCGGAGCCCAGTCCGCGCGTCCCGAGCTTCTGTGTGACCATGTCAACCCCCGAATCAGGCGACCGTCCGCCGGTCGTCGGGTGCGGGTCGACTGGTGGGGACCGGCGAGCGAGTGGGCGGCGCGCTTGCCGTCTCCCAGGGTGCCGAGCGGCTCTGATCGGCCGGGAGGCGGAGAGGAGGCGCATGGAGGGAAGCGAGGGTCGCACGCTCCTGCGCCTGTCCAACGTCTGCCCCGCAAGTGGTGCTGACAATCGTTCACTTCGAAGGGTGTCCCCGCACTCGTATCCTGGGCCGGCATTCAATCCTCGTACGAGAGCCGACCCGTTGCGGCGTGAGCCGGTCCGTGAGCCGTCCCCGTACGGCGCCGGTCCGCGCGCCGGCGGGCGCACGGGTGTGAAAAGGGGCGCACAGTGACCCAGTCGTCGAGTCCACAACAGATACCGGTCGTCGTACTCGCCGGATTTCTGGGTTCCGGCAAGACCACCCTGCTCAACCACCTCCTCCACCACAGCGGAGGCAGCCGCATCGGGGCCGTCGTCAACGACTTCGGGGCCATCGAGATCGACGCGATGGCCGTCGCCGGAGCGCTCGGGGACTCCACCGTCTCCCTCGGCAACGGATGCCTGTGCTGCGCCGTCGACGCGAGCGAACTCGACCTCTACCTCGACCGTCTCGCCCAGCCCTCCGCCGGCATCGACGTCATCGTCATCGAGGCCAGCGGACTCGCCGAACCGCGGGAACTGGTCCGCCTGGTGCTGGCCAGTGAGCAGCCGCGCGTCGTCTACGGCGGGCTCGTCGAGGTCGTCGACGCCGTCGAGTTCGACGCCACCCGCCAGAGGCATCCCGAACTCGACCGCCATCTCGCCCTCGCCGACCTCGTCGTCGTCAACAAGACCGACCGGGCCGAGGACAGCGAGCGGGTCCTGCGGCTGGTGCGCTCGCTCGCAGGCCGCGCCGCCGTCGTCCCGGCCGCCTACGGGCGCGTCGACCCGGAGTTCCTCTTCGACTGCCGGCCGGCCGAGGAACGCGTCGGGCAGTTGTCCTTCGACGACATCACCCGACAGGACGGGCACGGGCACGGGCAGGACGATGCGCACCACGCCCATCTGCACACCGCGTACGACAGCCTGTCCTTCCGCTCCGCCGTGCCCATGAACCCCCGCCGGCTGCTGGACTTCCTCGACAGCCGACCGGAGGGCCTGTACCGGATCAAGGGGTACGTGGACTTCGGCCCGGCGGACACGTACAACCGGTACGCCGTGCACGCCGTGGGACGGTTCCTGCGGTTCTACCCGGAGCCGTGGGGGACCGTCGGCGAGCGGCTCACCCAGCTCGTCCTCATCGGGTCGGGCCTCGACACCGCAGCCCTCGGCAAGGAACTCCAGGCGTGCACGGACGACGCCCCGCACGCCGACGAGCACAGCATGTGGGGCGTCCTCCGCTACGTCCAGGACAAGGAGGCCGAGGTCCCTCAGGTCGAAGCCCCTCAGGACCTCGGCGACCTCGGCGACCTCGAGGGATGACCTACACCGGTCCCGCCACCGCCGCGACCGTCTTCGGCAGCGACACGCCCGAGCCGTCGCGCCGCGGGTCGATCTCGGGAAGCTCGGCCGGCGTGCCGTTCTTCTGCGCCGCCCGAGCCGGGGCGGCGCCCGCCCACGCGAACGACAGGCAGTCCTCGCCCTTCAGGAACCGCTGGCAGCGCACACCGCCCGTGGCGCGGCCCTTGCGCGGGTACTGGTCGAACGGCGTCATCTTGGCCGTGGTCTGCACCGAGTCGTCCAGCGTGCCGCGCGAGCCGGCGACCGTGAAGACCACCGCGTCGAGGGCCGGGTCCACCGCCGTGAACGAGATCACCTTGGCGCCCTCGGCCAGCTTGATGCCCGCCATGCCGCCCGCCGGACGACCCTGCGGGCGGACCTGGGAAGCGGGGTAGCGCAGCAGCTGGGCGTCGTCCGTGATGAAGACCAGGTCCTCCTCACCCGTGCGCAGCTCGACCGCGCCGACGATCCGGTCGCCCTCCCTCAGGGTGATGACCTCCAACTCCTCCCTGTTCGCCGGGTAGTCGGGGACCACGCGCTTGACCACGCCCTGTTCCGTGCCGAGCGCGAGACCCTGGGAGGACTCGTCCAGCGTCGTCAGGCACACCACCGTCTCGTCCTCCGTCAGGGAGACGAACTCCGAGACCGGCGCACCCCCGGACAGGCTCGCCCGCGTCGCCGTCTCCGGCAGCTGCGGAAGGTCGATCACGTTCACCCGCAGCAGCCGGCCGGCGGACGTCACCACGCCCACCTCACCGCGCGCCGTCGCCGGGACGACCGAGACGACCACATCGTGCTTGGCGCGCCTGCCGTCGGCGTCCTCCGCGAACGGGTCGTTGTTGGCCGTACGCGCCAGCAGGCCCGTCGACGACAGCAGCACCCGGCACGGGGCGTCCTCGACCTGCAGCGGCACCGTCGGGGCCGGCACACCGGAGGACTCCAGCAGCACCGTGCGCCGGTCCGTGCCGAACTTCTTGGCCACCGCGGCCAGTTCGTTGGAGACCAGCTTGCGCAGCTCCGCGTCCGACTCCAGGATCCGGGTCAGCTCCTCGATCTCGGTGTTGAGCCGGTCCTTCTCCGCCTCCAGTTCGATGCGGTCGTACTTCGTCAGACGGCGCAGCGGCGTGTCGAGGATGTACTGCGTCTGGATCTCGCTCAGCGCGAAGCGCTCCATCAGGCGCTCCTTGGCCTGCGCGGAGTTGTCGCTGGAGCGGATCAGACGGATGACCTCGTCGATGTCCACCAGCGCGGTCAGCAGGCCCTCGACCAGGTGCAGACGGTCGCGCTTCTTGCCGCGGCGGAACTCCGAGCGGCGGCGGACCACGTCGAAGCGGTGGTCCAGGTAGACCTCGAGGAGCTCCTTGAGGCCCAGCGTCAGCGGCTGGCCGTCGACCAGGGCCACGTTGTTGATGCCGAAGGACTCCTCCATGGGCGTCAGCTTGTAGAGCTGCTCCAGGATCGCCTCCGGCACGAAGCCGTTCTTGATCTCGATGACCAGGCGCAGGCCGTGCTGCCGGTCGGTGAGGTCCTTGACGTCGGCGATCCCCTGGAGCTTCTTCGAGCCCACCAGGTCCTTGATCTTGGCGATCACCTTCTCCGGGCCGACCGTGAAGGGCAGCTCGGTGACGACGAGACCCTTGCGGCGCGCCGTCACGTCCTCCACGGAGACCGTGGCCCGCATCCTGAAGGTGCCGCGGCCCGTCTCGTACGCGTCGCGGATCCCGGGCAGCCCCACGATCCGGCCGCCGGTGGGCAGGTCCGGGCCCGGGACGTGCTTCATCAGAGCGTCCAGGTCCGCGTTCGGATACCTGATCAGATGACGGGCGGCCGCGATCACCTCGCGCAGGTTGTGCGGCGGCATGTTCGTCGCCATGCCGACCGCGATGCCCGACGCGCCGTTCACCAGCAGGTTCGGGAAGGCGGCGGGCAGGGCCACCGGCTCCTGCTCCTGGCCGTCGTAGTTGGGCGCGAAATCGACCGTGTCCTCGTCGATCGACTCGGTCATCAGACCCGTCGCCTCGGCCATCCGGCACTCGGTGTACCGCATGGCGGCCGGCGGGTCGTCGTTGCCCAGCGAGCCGAAGTTGCCGTGGCCGTCGACCAGGGGCACGCGCATCGAGAACGGCTGGGCCATGCGCACCAGGGCGTCGTAGATCGACGCGTCGCCGTGCGGATGCAACTTGCCCATGACCTCGCCGACGACGCGGGCGCACTTCACATAGCCGCGGTCGGGGCGCAGGCCCATCTCGTTCATCTGGTAGACGATCCGCCGGTGCACCGGCTTGAGGCCGTCCCGGGCGTCCGGCAGGGCCCTCGAGTAGATGACCGAGTACGCGTATTCGAGGAAGGAGCCCTGCATCTCGTCCACGACGTCGATGTCGAGGATCTTCTCCTCGTACGAGTCGTCGGGTGGCGGGGTCTTCGTGCTGCGGCGGGCCATCGCTGCCGGCTCCTTCACCGTCTGTGCTGGGCATGGAAACGAATCTGACGCCGACCATTGTGGACCGCCGCACCGACAACGGGGACCGGGGCCCTTCCGAGGGGCCGTGAACCGGCCCGGCGGCGATCACGACCGTCCCGCCCCCGACGCGTCAACAGCGAGCGTCCCCCACCCCCCGTAATCATGGTCTCGCTCTCGGCGTACGCCGCCCGGGAACTTCGCCACCGGTCGGCGCGCTTGCATACAGTGACAGGACCGGCAGGAAACCGCGGTTTCCGCGAAAGCTCCGCGATCGAAGGGACGTACATGCCCATGGGTCACACGGCCACAGCCGAGGCAGGCTCCGGGGGCCTGACAGCGACCGAGCACCGCTTGGCCAACGGCCTGCGCGTGGTGCTCTCCGAGGACCACCTGACCCCGGTCGCGGCGGTGTGCCTCTGGTACGACGTCGGCTCCCGCCACGAAGTTCAGGGGCGCACGGGTCTCGCCCACCTCTTCGAGCACCTGATGTTCCAGGGCTCCGCCCAGGTCAAGGGCAACGGCCACTTCGAGCTGGTGCAGGGAGCGGGCGGCTCGCTCAACGGCACCACCAGCTTCGAGCGCACCAACTACTTCGAGACCATGCCCGCCCACCAGCTGGAGCTCGCCCTCTGGCTGGAGGCCGACCGCATGGGCTCCCTGCTCGCCGCGCTCGACGACGAGTCCATGGAGAACCAGCGGGACGTCGTGAAGAACGAGCGCCGCCAGCGCTACGACAACGTCCCCTACGGCACCGCCTTCGAGAGGCTGACCGCCCTCGCCTACCCGGAGGGCCACCCCTACCACCACACGCCGATCGGGTCGATGGCCGACCTGGACGCGGCCACCCTGGAGGACGCACGCGCGTTCTTCCGCACCTACTACGCGCCGAACAACGCGGTGCTGTCCGTCGTCGGCGACATCGACCCCCAGCAGACCCTGGCCTGGATCGAGAAGTACTTCGGGTCCATCCCGTCCCACGACGGCAAGCCCCAGCCGCGCGACGGCTCGCTGCCCGAGATCATCGGCGAGCAGCTGCGCGAGGTCGTCGAGGAGGAGGTTCCGGCGCGTGCCCTGATGGCCGCCTACCGGCTGCCGCACGACGGTACGCGCGCGTGCGACGCGGCCGACCTGGCGCTCACGATCCTCGGCGGCGGCGAGTCCTCCCGCCTGTACAACCGGCTCGTGCGCCGTGACCGCACCGCCGTCGCCGCCGGGTTCGGCCTGCTGCGGCTCGCCGGAGCGCCTTCGCTCGG
Source organism: Streptomyces sp. NPDC001796 (assembly GCF_042892355.1). NCBI lineage: Bacteria > Bacillati > Actinomycetota > Actinomycetes > Kitasatosporales > Streptomycetaceae > Streptomyces > Streptomyces sp. NPDC001796. Next base: position 126,325 of record NZ_JBIAUC010000005.1, read on the forward strand.
ATGGCTGGACGTGAAGACCTCCGGCGACGTCGAGGTGCCCGTCATCGAGGCCGCCATCGACGAGGAGCTCGCCCGGTTCGCCGAGCGGGGCCCGACGGCCGAGGAAATGGAGCGCGCCCAGGCCCAGTTGGAGCGCGAGTGGCTGGACCGGCTCGGCACGGTCGCGGGCCGTGCCGACGAACTGTGCCGGTACGCCGTGCTGTTCGGCGACCCCCAGCTCGCCCTGACCGCCGTGAAGCGCGTGCTCGAGGTCACCGCCGAGGAGGTGCAGGAGGTCGCCAAGGCCCGCCTGCGCCCCGACAACCGCGCGGTGCTCGTGTACGAACCGGTCGGGGCCGAGGCCGGGGCCCCGGAAGCAGCCGAGACCAGCGACGAGACCGAGGAGTCGGCGAAGTGAGCGAGCTCGCGACCATGGAGTTCCACCCGCAGCCCCAGCCCGGCGAGGCCCGGCCCTGGGCTTTCCCGGCGCCCGAGCGGGGCACGCTCGACAACGGCCTGACCGTGCTGCGCTGCCACCGCCCCGGCCAGCAGGTCGTCGCCGTCGAGGTGCTCCTCGACGCTCCCCTGGACGCCGAGCCGGCCGGCCTCGACGGCGTCGCCACGATCATGGCGCGCGCCTTCTCCGAGGGCACCGACAAGCACTCCGCCGAGGAGTTCGCCGCCGAGCTGGAGCGCTGCGGCGCCACCCTCGACTCGCACGCCGACCACCCCGGCGTCCGCCTCTCCCTGGAGGTTCCGGTCTCCCGCCTCCCCAAGGCGCTCGGACTGCTCGCCGACGCACTGAGGTCGCCGGCGTTCGCGGACAGCGAGGTGGAGCGCCTGGTACGCAACCGCCTCGACGAGATCCCGCACGAGATGGCCAACCCGGCGCGCCGCGCCGCCAAGGAGCTCTCCAAGGAGCTGTTCCCGGCGTCCTCGCGCATGTCGCGCCCGCGCCAGGGCACCGAGGAGACGGTCGAGAACATCGACGCCGCGGCCGTCCGCGCCTTCTACGAGCGGTACGTGCGCCCCGCGACGTCCACCGCGGTCGTGGTCGGCGACCTCACCGGGATCGATCTGGACGAGCTCCTGGGCGACACCCTCGGCGCCTGGACGGGGGAGCCCTCCAAGCCGCGACCGGTGCCCCCGGTGAGCGCCGACGACACCGGCCGCGTGATCATCGTGGACCGTCCCGGCGCCGTCCAGACACAGCTGCTCATCGGCCGTGTCGGGCCCGACCGCCACGACCGCGTGTGGCCGGCCCAGGTGCTCGGCACGTACTGCCTCGGTGGCACCCTCACCTCCCGCCTGGACCGCGTCCTGCGCGAGGAGAAGGGCTACACCTACGGGGTGCGGGCCTTCGGACAGGTGCTGCGCTCCGCGCCCGACGGCACGGGCGCCGCGATGCTCGCCATCAGCGGCTCCGTCGACACGCCGAACACCGGTCCGGCGCTCGACGACCTGTGGAAGGTGCTGCGCACCCTGGCCGCCGAGGGCCTGACGGACGCCGAGCGCGACGTCGCCGTACAGAACCTGGTGGGGGTGGCACCGCTGAAGTTCGAGACGGCGGCGGCCGTGGCGAGCACGCTCGCCGACCAGGTCGAGCAGCACCTGCCGGACGACTACCAGTCGACGCTGTATCAGCAGCTGGCCGCCACGGGCACGGTGGAGGCCACCGCGGCGGTGGTGAGCGCCTTCCCCGTGGACCGTCTGGTCACCGTGCTGGTGGGCGACGCCGCGCAGATCAAGGAGCCTGTCGAGGCGCTCGGCATCGGTGAAGTGAGCGTCGTCGCCGCCGAGTAGAGCGGACCGTACGCGCGCGTGCGCCGCGCTGTCCCGGGGCCCTGGTGACTTTCCGTGTCACCAGGGCCCCACCCGTTGGCGGGTTTGTCCGTATTGCCACAGAGGCTGCCTCTCTGCCCTGTGGGATGCGCTACAAACCCCGTTCTCCGTTTGCTGATTGAAAGCCAGTCCCCTTAGCTTCGTTCGGGCTGTCCGTCAGGCAGTGCGCCGCACCCGCGGCACCGGACAGTCATCGCCGAGTCCCCGTACGGCGCGAGCCAGGGGAGCCGGGGACCCAAAACCACAGTCCCTGGGGTGAATCGGGCGCGAGCCCGTAGGAGACCTTCCTGCTCCGAACCCGTCAGCTAACCCGGTAGGCGAGAGGGAAGGAAAGGACCAGCCACTTCATGGCGTTCACCTGCGCCACCGGGAAGCACCGTCGCCCGAGCCGCGTGAAGCGTACGACTGCGAACGCCGTCGGTGTCGCCGCGCTCACCACCACCGGTGTCATCGGCACCCTGGCCGCCCCGGCCCTCGCCGCCGGCGCCCCCGTCGAGCAGACCGGGCTGATCCAGGCCGTCACCCTCGGTGACTCGGTCGCCGAGAAGATCGACGCACAGGCCGCCGCACAGAAGCAGGCCGCCGAACAGAAGCAGGCCGAGGAGGCCGCGCGCAGGAAGGCCGCCGAGAAGGCCCGCCAGGAGCGCGAGGCCAAGGAGCGGGCCGCACGCGAGGCCGAGCGCAGGCGTCTCAACATGTTCGTGCCGCCGATCTCCGACTCCTACGTCTCCACCGGTTACAAGTCCGGTGGCTCCCTGTGGTCCTCCGGCTCCCACACGGGCATCGACTTCCACGCCGCCACGGGCACGCCCGTGCACGCCGTCGGCGCCGGCACCGTCGTCCAGACGGGCTGGGGCGGCGCGTACGGCAACCAGATCGTCATCAGGATGAACGACGGCACCTACACCCAGTACGGCCACCTGTCGTCCATCGGCGTCTTCGTGGGCCAGCGGGTCGTCCCGGGCCAGCAGATAGCCCTCTCCGGGGCCACCGGCAACACCACTGGGCCGCACCTGCACTTCGAGGCCCGCACCACTCCCGAGTACGGCTCGGACATCGACCCCGTCGCCTACCTGCGCTCGCACGGCGTGAACGTCTGACGGTCCGCGCCCGCGACAGGCTCGCCCGCATCCGACGGCCCCGGCTGATCAGCCGGGGCCGTCGTCGGCTTTCGAACGGTTGTCTGTCCAAAAAATATCCCTGGATTCCGGCCCGCCGTCGGAAATTCCGGCCCACTGCAATAGAGTCGGTTGAACGCGCGTCAATCGCGTACGTTTCACGGGGATTAAGACGGAGGTCGGTCATGCGTATTCCGGCGCACTCGGTCTGCACGGCGATCCGTGATGACATCGTCGCGGGTGTCTACGAGCGCGGCAGCCGGCTCACCGAGGAACTCCTCGCGCGGCGCTACGGCGTCTCCCGCGTCCCCGTGCGCGAGGCGCTGCGCACCCTGGAGGCCGAGGGCTTCGTCGTCACCCGCCGGCACGCGGGGGCGTGCGTGGCCGAACCCACCGAGCAGGAGGCCGCCGACCTGCTGGAGATGCGGATGCTGCTGGAGCCGCTCGGGGCCGCGCGGGCCGCGCAGCGGCGTACCGAGGCCCACCTCAAGGTGCTGCGCGGCCTGGTCCGGTTGGGCCAGGAGCGGGCCAGGAGGGGCCACAGCGATGATCTGCGCTCCCTGGGCGGCTGGTTCCACGAGACGCTGGCACAGGCCTGCGGGAGCCCCGCGCTGACCTCGACGCTCGCCCAGCTGCGGCACAAGATCACATGGATGTACGCGGTCGATGCGCCGGTCAGCCCCGTGGAGTCCTGGGCCGAGCACGGCGGCATCGTGGACGCCGTCGCGCGCGGGGACAGCGAGCGGGCGCGGGCGATCACGGCGCTGCACACGGAACACTCCACGGCCGCGCACCGGCTCCGCTTTCCCGGCGGGACGGACCGCGCGGACCGCGTGAGAACTTCGCAACACCCCGTAAACATGTCGGCGCTCCGGCATTAACACGGGCGCCGTATACAAAGAGGGATATTCGGTTGGAGCCCTGTTTTCGGCTGCCCGTTTTCCGCGTACGTCCGTAAATTCGGCGTGCGTCGTTTCGGCATGTCCTGTGCGGCTTTATTCGTCGTGACGAAAAAACACGTGCGCCGTTTTTATTGCGTGCGCCGTTCCTCGCCGTTCTGCCCCTTCCTCGCCGTCGCCTGCGCCGGGACCGCGGGCATCGCCGGTTCCGCCCCTCTCCGGCGGAGCTTGCCCGGAATGGCAAAAGCCGCGCCGCCATGACGGCGGCGCGGCTGAAGCACGGTGCTGCTGCCCGAAGGGTCAGACGGTCTCGGGGAGTTCCTCGAGGCCCTCGGCGACCAGCTTGGCCAGGCGGTCGAGCGCGGCGTCCGCGCCCTCCGCGTCGGAGGCCAGGACGATCTCCTCGCCGCCCTGGGCGCCGAGGCCCAGAACCGCCAGCATGGATGCGGCGTTGACGGGGGTGCCGCCCGCCTTGGCGATCGTCACCGGGATGCCGGAGGCGGTGGCTGCCCGGACGAAGATGGAGGCGGGGCGGGCGTGGAGACCCTCGGCCCAGCCGACGTTGACGCGGCGCTCAGCCATGTGTTGCTGCCCTTCAGGTGTATCAGGGTTGTCTAGACCAGTGTTCCATAGGTGAAGCGTGCCCGGAAGGCCGTCGTCCGTCCTCGGCGGGCCGGGACCGGTCCCCTCAGCCTGCCTCGCGCCGCCTGCGCACGCGAGCCTTACTCTGGGGCCCATGCAGACCACGTCGGACCGGCACGAGTACCCCGCCCACTGGGAAGCCGACGTGGTGCTGCGCGACGGCGGCACCGCGCGCATCAGGCCCATCACCGTCGATGACGCCGAGCGCCTCGTCAGCTTCTACGAGCAGGTCTCGGACGAGTCGAAGTACTACCGCTTCTTCGCGCCGTACCCGCGCCTGTCCGCCAAGGACGTCCACCGCTTCACGCACCACGACTTTGTGGACAGGGTGGGACTCGCGGCCACGGTCGGCGGCGAGTTCATCGCAACCGTACGCTATGACCGCATCGGTACCGACGGCCTGCCCGCCTCCGCGCCTGCCGACGAGGCCGAGGTCGCCTTCCTCGTGCAGGACGCGCACCAGGGACGGGGCGTCGCCTCCGCCCTGCTCGAACACATCGCGGCGGTGGCCAGGGAGCGCGGCATCCGCCGGTTCGCCGCCGAGGTGCTGCCCGCCAACACCAGGATGATCAAGGTGTTCACGGATGCCGGGTACCAGCAGAAGCGCAGCTTCGAGGACGGTGTCGTACGCCTCGAGTTCGACCTGGAGCCCACCGACCGGTCGCTGGCCGTCCAGCGCGCCCGGGAGCAGCGGGCCGAGGCACGCTCCGTGCAGCGGCTGCTCGCACCCGGCGCGGTCGCCGTGATCGGCGCCGGCCGCACGCCCGGGGGAGTGGGCCGCAGCGTTCTCGACCACCTCAGGGAGGGCGGGTACACCGGCCGCCTGTACGCGGTGAACCGGGCGTTCGCCGCGGACGGGACGGAGCTCGACGGCATCCCCGCCCACCGCTCGGTCCGCGACATCTCCGAACCGGTCGACGTCGCCGTGGTGGCCGTGCCCGCCGAGCACGTCCCCGAGGTCGTCACCGAGTGCGGCGAGCACGGGGTGCAGGGGCTCGTGGTGGTCTCCGCCGGGTACGCCGAGAGCGGGCCCGAGGGACGGGAGCGGCAACGGGAGCTGGTACGGCAGGCGCGGTCGTACGGCATGCGGATCATCGGGCCGAACGCCTTCGGGATCATCAACACCTCGCCGCAGGTCCGGCTCAACGCCTCCCTCGCCCCCGAGATGCCCCGCCCCGGGCGCATAGGACTGTTCGCCCAGTCGGGCGCCATCGGGATCGCCCTGCTGTCACGGCTGCATCGGCGCGGCGGAGGGGTGACCGGCGTCACGGGCGTCTCGACCTTCGTCTCCTCCGGGAACCGGGCGGACGTGTCCGGCAACGACGTCCTCCAGTACTGGTACGACGACCCGGACACCGACGTCGCCCTGATGTACCTGGAGACCATCGGCAACCCGCGCAAGTTCGCCCGCCTCGCCCGGCGCACGGCGGCCGCCAAACCGCTGGTGGTGGTGCAGGGCGCGCGGCACGGGGGCGCGCCGCAGGGGCACGCGGTACGGGCCACACGCCTGCCGCACGCCACGGTGTCCGCGCTGCTGCGGCAGGCCGGGGTGATCCGGGTGGACACGATCACGGAACTGGTGGACGCGGGCCTGCTGCTGGCCCGCCAGCCGCTGCCCGCGGGGCCCAGGGTGGCGATCCTCGGGAACTCGGAGTCGCTGGGGCTGCTGACGTACGACGCGTGCCTCACGGAGGGCCTGCGGCCCTCGCCGCCGCTCGATCTCACGACGGAGGCGTCGGCCGAGGACTTCCACCGGGCGCTGGTCGCCGCGCTGGCCGACGACTCCTGTGATGCCGTCGTCGTGACGGCGATACCGGCGGTGGGGGAGACGTCGCCGGGGGACGCGGAGTTGGCCGAGGCGCTGCGGTCCGCCGCCGCGGCGGCTCCCGCGAAGCCCGTGCTGGTGGTGCACGTGGAGCTGGGCGGGCTCGCAGAGGCCCTGTCTGCCGCCGCGAGTACGGGTCCCCAGGCCGGCACCGTGGAACGACCGCACCCCGAGGTCGTGGACGCCGTACCGCGGCCCGCGGCCGAGGCGCCACCGGACTCCCGCCTGATCCCCGCGTACCCCGCCGCCGAGCGCGCGGTCCGGGCACTCGCCGAAGCCGTCAAGTACGCGCAGTGGCGGCGGGAGGCCGCCGAGCCCGGCAAGGTGCCCGAGTTCGACGACATCGACGAGAAGGGCGCCGCCGAGCTGATCGACCACCTGCTCTCGCGCGGCCAGGGGCTCACACTCGGCACGGACGAGACCTGTGACCTGCTGGCGCGCTACGGCATCCACGTCCGCCGGGCGCTGCCCGCTCCCACTCCGGAGGCCGCTCTCGAGGCGGCCCGCGCGATCGGCTACCCGGTGGCCCTCAAGGCCACCGCCCCGCACCTGCGCCACCGCGCCGACCTGGGCGGCGTACGCCTCGACCTGGCGGACGAGGAGCAACTGCGGCGGGCGTACGCCGAGTTGACGTCCCTGTTCGGCAAGCCGGAGGAACTGCGGCCGGTCGTGCAGGGCATGGCACCACGCGGCGTCGACACCTTCGTACGGACCGTCATCGATCCCGCGGCCGGGGCCGTCCTGTCGTTCGGGCTCGCCGGGGCCGCCTCCCAGCTGCTCGACGACATGGCGCACCGACTGATTCCGGTCACCGACCGCGACGCCACCTCCCTGGTCCGGTCGATCCGGACGGCCCCGCTCCTGTTCGGCTGGCGCGGCTCCGATCCGGTGGACACACCCGCCCTCGAGGAGCTCATGCTGCGCGTGTCACGGCTGGTCGACGACCATCCGGAGGTCGTCGCGGTCACCCTGGAGCCCGTCGTGGTCGCCCCGCGCGGCCTCAGCGTGCTCGGCGCCACCGTCCGGCTGGCGCCCCCACCCGCCCGCGACGACCTCGGACCGCGCAGGCTCCCGGTGTACTGAGCAGCGGCGAGCGGTGCCTCGCAGTCAGTGCGCCCCCGTAGGATGGACGGCATGGCCAAGACCAGTACGACGACCCAGGGGCTGCGCACGGCGATCGAGCGCAGCGGCTACTACCCGGCGCTCGTGGCCGAGGCGGTGGAAGCCGCGGTGGGCGGCGAGCCCATCCGGTCGTACCTGGTCCACCAGGAGACCACCTTCGACGCCAACGAGGTACGCCGGCACGTGACCGTGCTGGTCCTCACCGGCACCCGCTTCATCGTCAGCCACACCGACGAACAGGCCGCCGACGACACCTCCCCGACGCCGTACGCGACGACGTCCACGGAATCCGTGAAGCTCGGCCGGATCGCCTCGGTCGTCCTCAGCCGCGTCGTCGCCAACCCGGAGTCGTACACACCGGGCACGCTGCCCCGCGAGGTCGTCCTGACCATCGGCTGGGGCGCCGTCTCCCGCATCGACCTGGAGCCCGCGGCCTGCGGCGACCCCAACTGCGAGGCCGACCACGGCTACACGGGCAGTTCGACGGCGGACGACCTGAGCCTGCGTGTCAGCGAGGCCGGGGACGGTCCGGAGACGGTGCACCAGGCGCTCGCCTTCGCGCAGGCCCTCTCCGAGGCGACCGCGGACGACTCCCGCTGATGGCACTCCCCGCCTGGGCCGACCACCCGGAGCCGCTGGCCCTCGGCTCCGCCCCCGTCCCCGAGTACGGCTCGGGCTCGCTCGCCGATCTCCTGCCCACCCTGGCGGCGGGCATGGGGGTGCCCGGCCAGAATGCCGCCATACCGGAACTGGCCGCCGCCGACCGCAGCTGCGTCTTCCTGATCGACGGGCTCGGCTGGGAGCAGCTGAGGGCGCACCCCGACGAGGCGCCCTTCATGACCTCGCTCCTGGCGTCCTCCCGCGGCGGCACCGGCCGGCCCATCACCGCCGGCTACCCCGCGACCACGGCGACCTCGCTGGCTTCCGTCGGCACCGGCCTGCCCCCGGGCGTGCACGGCCTGCCCGGCTACACGGTGCGCAACCCGGACACCGGTGAGCTGATGAACCAGCTGCGCTGGCAGCCGTGGACCGCGCCGCAGGTCTGGCAGCCGTACCCCACCGTCTTCCAGCTGGCCCACGACGCCGGTGTGCACACCGCGCAGGTGTCCTCCCCTGCGTTCGAGAACACCCCGCTGACGAAGGTCGCGCTCAGTGGCGGAACGTTCCACGGGAAGCTGACCGGGGAGGACCGCATGGACCTGGCGGCCGAGCAACTGGCCGCCGGGGAGCGCTCCTTGGTGTACACGTACTACTCCGAGCTGGACGGCGCCGGCCATCGATTCGGCGTCGCGTCCGACACCTGGCGCGGCCAGCTCATGTACGTCGACCGGCTGGTCCAGCGTCTGGCCGAGCAGCTGCCGCCGCGCACCGCCCTGTACGTGACCGCCGACCACGGCATGATCGACATCCCGTTCGACGAGCGGCACCGCATCGACTTCGACGAGGACTGGGAGCTGCGCGCCGGAGTCGCCCTGCTCGGCGGCGAGGGGCGCGCACGGCACGTCTACGCGCTGCCGGGCGCCGAGAACGACGTCCTGACCTGCTGGCGCGAGGTCCTCGGCGAACAGTTCTGGGTCGCCTCGCGGGACGAGGCGATCGCGGCGGGCTGGTTCGGCCCGCACATCGACGACCGCGTGCGCGCGCGCATCGGTGACGTGGTCGCGGCGGCACGTGACGACGTGCTGATCATCGCCTCCGAGCGGGAACCGAAGGAGTCGGCCATGGTCGGCAACCACGGCTCGATGACGGCCGTGGAACAGCTGGTGCCCCTGCTGGAAGTGCTCACCTGACCTCCATCTGACCGCCACCCGAGCGTGGCGCGCGCCCGCGCGCCCAGTACGCTCTGAAGATCCCCCATGCCCTCCGACCCGCCCGAAAGGCCTCAATCACCCATGTCCGAGCTGGTGTTCTTCTCCGGAACCATGGACTGCGGGAAGTCGACACTGGCTCTCCAGATCGAACACAACCGGTCCGCGCGTGGCCTCGTGGGCATGATCTTCACCCGTGACGACCGGGCCGGCGAGGGCAAGCTCTCCTCCCGCCTCGGTCTCGTCACCGACGCCGTCGAGGTCAAGGACGGGCAGGACCTCTACGCGTACCTCGTCGGCCACCTCTCGCACGGCGGCCGCGCGGACTATGTGATCGCGGACGAGGCGCAGTTCCTCGCGGAGGAGCAGATCGACCAGCTCGCGCGCGTGGTCGACGACCTCGGCATCGACGTCTACGCCTTCGGCATCACGACCGACTTCCGCTCCAAGCTGTTCCCCGGCTCCCAGCGGCTCGTCGAACTCGCCGACCGCGTCGAGGTCCTCCAGGTCGAGGCCCTGTGCTGGTGCGGCGCCCGCGCCACGCACAACGCCCGCACCGTCGGCGGTGTGATGGTCGTCGAGGGCGCCCAGGTCGTCGTGGGGGACGTCAACCAGGCGGACACCATCGGATACGAGGTGCTGTGCCGCCGGCACCACCGGCGCCGGATGACGGCGGCGACGGCACGGGCGGCCGCGCTGTCGCCGGACGTGCTTCCCGTCACTCCGGCCTGAGGCCGTTCAGGAGGCGAAGCCGTTCGGCGCTGTGCCTCCCCTGTCGGCGCTCGAAAGCCGTCCACGGCGCGTCACCGCGCTTCAGCCGATGCGAGCCCCCGCTCCGCCGACCCGGATGCGCGGGTCGCCCGCGTGCAGCGTCACCGTGAGCTCGCCGGGACGGCCCAGGTCCTCGCCCTGGTGCAGGGTGAGGACGGCGTCCTCGGGGACCAGGCCGAGCTCACGGGCGTACGCACCGAACGCGGCGGCAGCGGCGCCGGTCGCAGGGTCCTCGACGACGCCGCCGACGGGGAACGGGTCACGGACGTGGAAGACGGTGGCCGACTCCCGCCACACCAACTGGACCGTGGTCAGGTCCAGGCGGTGCATCAGCGCCTCGAGGCGCGTGAAGTCGTACGCGAGGTCCCCGAGGCGGGCGCGGGTCGCCGCCGCGAGGACGAGATGGCGGGCGCCGGCGAACGCGATGCGGGGCGGGAAGGCCGGATCGAGGTCGGCGGCCGGCCAGCCGAGCGCGGCGAGCGCCTCCGCGAGGTCGGCGCCGGCGATCTCCTCGACGTGCGGCTCGACGCTGGTGAGCGTGGCCCTGACCGTCCCGCCCTCCTCGGTCACCTCCACCGGCACGGTGCCGGCGCGCGTCGCGAACACCAGCTCCCCGGGACCGATCCGCTCGGCGAGCGCGACGGCGGCCGCGACCGTGGCGTGCCCGCAGAACGGCACCTCGGCCTTGGGACTGAAGTAACGGATGCCGTACGCCCGCCCCTCCCGGCCGCCGAGGCCCTCCGGGGGCGCGGTCAGGAACGCCGACTCCGAGTATCCGAGGTCGGCGGCGATGGCCAGCATGTCACCGTCGTCCAGGCCGGTGGCGTCCAGGACGACCCCGGCCGGGTTCCCGCCGTCGGGGTCACTGGAGAAAGCGGTGTAGCGCAGCACCTCGGGCTGCGGTGCGTCCGTCGTCATGCTCGCGGCAACACGGGGCAGGCCACGGCTATTCCGGCCTCAGGGAACAACGGAGCAGCCATTGCGGAACGTTGCGCAAAGCCGTCGGATCGCGGAGTCGGAACGGCGGCTCCTACGACTCCGACTCCGACTCCACGAGTTCAACCTCAGCAGCCCGACACCGAACGGCGCCGAGCTCTGCAAGGAGCTCGGAACCCCCGGTGCGGGGAACCGCAGAGGCCGCATCGTGGACCCGATGGACCAGCTGGCCCGCGTGGTCGACGACCTCGGCATCGACGTCTACGCCTTCGGTATCACGACCGATTTCCGCACCAAGCTCTGCCCAGGCTCGCAGCGCCTGGTGGAGCCGGCCGACCGGGTCGAGGTCCTCCAGGTGGATGCGCTGTGCTGGTGCGGCGCCCCCGCGACGCACAACGCCCGCACGGTGGGCGGTGAGATGGTGGTCGAGGGTGCCCAGGTCGTCGTGGGTGACGTGACCCGGTCGGCGGACGAGATCGGTTGCGAGGCGCTGTGCCGCCGCCACCACCGGCGCCGCATGACGGCGGCCGCCGCGCGCGCCGCGGCCCTCTCCCGGACGTCGTGCCGGTGTCGTCCATCTGACGCCCCGGCGATTCACCCGTCGGGGGTCGGCTCAGTCGCCCGGGCTCACCACCGAGAACGTCGCGCCCTCCGGGTCCGCGACGGTGACCGTACGGCCCAGGGTGGTGCTGCGAGCGGGACTCACGACGTGTCCGCCCAGCTCGGTGACCCGCTCGGCGGCCGCGTCGGCGTCCTCGACCTGGAAGTGCGTCATCCAGTGCGGGCCCCGGTCGCGGGGCAGGGCGTGCCCGACGCCGTGGATGCCGGCGACCGGTCGGCCCTCGATGTGCAGGGTGCGGTAGTCGGAGCCGGCCACCGGCTGCTCCTTGTAGCCGAAGACCGTCCGGTAGAACGGGGTGACGCTCGCCGTGTCGTAGGTGAGCAGCTCGTTCCAGAGGGGAGTGCCGGGGACGCCCGTCAGTCCCGTGCCGAGGTGTTCGGCCGCCTGCCAGACGCCGAACACCGCGCCCATCGGGTCGCTGGCGATCGCCAGGCGCCCCGCCTCGGCGGCGCCCAGGGGACCGACCCCGACCGTGCCGCCGCAGCTGCGGATCGCCTCGGCGGTCGCGTCCACGTCCTCCGAGCCGAGGTACGGCGTCCAGGCGATCGGGAGATGGCGGTCCGGCGGCAGCCGGCCGATGCCCGCCACCTCGTGGCCGTGCAGCATGGCCCGCACACAGGGCCCGAGTTGTTGCGGCCCCGGGCGGAACTCCCAGCCGAACAGCGCCCGGTAGAACTCCTGGGTCCCGTCCATTCCGTGCACCATCAGACTCACCCAGCACGGTGCGCCGGGCGCCGGCCTCTCGTGCGCCGTGCCGGTCAGGCCCGCCGACCCCGGTGCCTCGATCATCGTCACTCTCTCCTCGGCCCTTCGTGGTGGCCGTTCAGCTTCCGCCCGCGTGCACCTGTGCCGGGTGGGCGCGAGTGCACGGTCCGTGCCGATGGTCGCACCACCCTCGCACCACGGGCTCGGGCCGCGCCGTGCGCTGCGGCGCCTTCCGGCCGCAGGAGGCCCGGTGGGACGGTGGTCGCGCCTCGCGGTGTGATCGCCGGGTGCGGTCATCGGCTTCACGGCATGTGCCCGATCCCGTACAGCGGGTGATCGGACCTGTCCGGCGGAGCAGACTAGTCGGACCCGGGCGAGAGGGCCACCCCGTGCGCGAGGATGGGGGCCATGAAGGCCATCATTTCCGCATCCGAACTCGCGAGCGAACTGGCGGGAGCGCGGCCGCCGGCGCTCCTGGACATCCGCTGGCAGCTGAGCACCGCGACGGCGGCCGGCTCCGCTCCTTTCGACGGCCGTGCCGAGTACGCGGCCGGGCACATTCCGGGGGCCGTCTTCGTCGACCTGGACACCGATCTCGCGGATCCGCCGGGGCCGGCCGGTCGGCATCCGCTGCCCGACATCGAGCGTTTCGGTGCGGCGATGCGGGCCGCCGGCGTCTTTTCGGACCGGCCGGTCGTGGTGTACGACGGCGGGCATGGCTGGGCCGCCGCGCGCGCGTGGTGGCTGCTGCGCTTCACGGGTCACCCGGACGTGCGAGTGCTCGACGGCGGTCTGCCCGCCTGGGAGGGGTCCCTTGCCTCCGGGATCGAAACGGCGCCCGAGCCGGGCGACTTCCGGCCGGTGCCGGGCGCGCTGCCGCTGCTCGACGCGGACGGCGCGGCGGCGCTCGCCCGGACGGGGCTGCTCCTGGACGCGCGGGCCGGTGAGCGCTACCGGGGCGAGGTCGAGCCGATCGACCCGGTGGGCGGGCACATTCCGGGCGCGGTGTCGGCGCCGACGGTGCAGAACCTGACCGAAACCGGCCACTTCCTGCCCGAGGAGGAACTCGCCGAGCGCTTCAAGGCGCTCGGGGTCACCGAGGGCACCGAGGTCGGCGTGTACTGCGGTTCGGGCGTGTCCGCGGCCCAGCAGGTGCTGGCGCTGACGCTCGCGGGCATCCCGGCCGCGCTGTACGTGGGGTCGTGGTCGGAGTGGTCGTCGGACGGCAACCGCCCCGTGGCGGTGGGCCCCGACCCGCAGTGAGCGCGACGGTGGGGTGTACGCCACCTCGACGTACACCCCACCCGCCAGAGCTTGTGTCCCGGTCCGGCTACTCCTGCTTCTTGCGGCGCGTACCGAACACGATTTCGTCCCAGCTCGGGACCGCCGCTCTGCGGCCCGGGCGGACACCGTCCGCCTCGGCCTGACGGTCCGTCGCGCCGATCAGCCGGTCGCGGTGGCTGCCGACCGTGCGCGGCATGAGAACGTCCGCGTACGCGGATCCGGCCGAGGCCGCGGGCGCGGGCGGCTCCTCCGCCTCGGGTTCCTGGACGGGCTCTTCCGGCTCCTCGGCGGGCCGCTCGGGCACCACCAGGTCGCCGCGGAAGCTCGGCACCGCCTCCAGAAGGCTGGTGAGCGAGTCCCGTTCGCCGGTGCTCTCCTCCGGCGGTTCGGTCGCCTGCGAGGGCAGTGCGGGACGGTCCGTCTGGCGCTCCGGGGCGCGGTCGAGCCGGCCCTCGCGGGGCAGACGTGCGATCCGCGGCACGAAGGGGTAGCTCGGCTCTGGAGCCGCGAGGTCGTCGGACTCGCCGATCAGCGCGCGCGCCTCGTCGTCGACGGCCTGGACGAGCCGGCGGGGCGGGTCGTAGGTCCAGGTCGCCGAGTGCGGTTCGCCCGCCACCCGGTAGACCAGGATCACTTCCCAGGTGCCGTCGTCACGGCGCCATGAGTCCCACTGGACGGTGTCCTTCTCGGCGCCGCGCAGCAGCAGCCGCTCCTGGACGGCCTCGCCGAGCTGTGGGCCGGTGTTCTCGCCCGGCCGGCGCACGGGTGTCTTGCGGGCCCGCTCGGCCATGAAGGCACGCTCGGCCAGCACGGGGCCCTCGAAGCGGCGCACGCGGTCGACGGGGATGCCGGCGAGCTGGGCGACCTCCTCCGCGGACGCACCGGCACGTATCCGGGCCTGGATGTCGCGGGGGCGGAGATGGCTCTCCACCTCGATCTCGATCTGGCCGAGGCGTGGACGATCGCCGCGCACGGCCGCGCGGAGCCGTTCGTCGATCGGAAGCGTGTACTCCGTGCTGTCCGCAGCCTTCAGCACCAGCCGTGTGCCGTCATTGGAGACGGCCACGACACGCAGTTCGGGCATGGGGACCTCCCGGGTGGTGCCTGCCGACGTCACGTGCGTCGCTGCTTCCGCTAGTCGAGTGTGGCCTGCCCGGGTGCAGCCTGCCACAACCTTGCCGAGTTGCCCGGCGTGTCGGGCACGGGCCCTGGATCGCCGTTATGGCACGGTTACCTATTCGCAACGCAAAGTGACCAACTCTGTCACCCTGTGCAACTAGCCCCCTCCCGGCGGTCCAGCAAGGCCCCGGACACCCTGGCGGGAGACCGGACCCAGGGCTCGCAACAGTACTCCATTCGGGCCACGCGCGTGGATCGGCACGCCGCCCAAGTTCTGGCAAGGGGTACGAGTTGGCCGTCCGATGCGCCGTTTTCGTGCCCCTCAAACGTGGCGTACTTCATCTGACCGGCAGAAACGGAACGATTCGCTTCGGGTGTCGTCGCCTGTCTGAGCGTCCCTCAACTCGCGTGCTTCGGCCGGGCGAAGTCCTCTAGTCCCCCAGCACCCGGCGCAGATAGTCGTTGCCGAAACGCCGGTCCGGGTCGAGGCGGTCCCTCAGCGCGGTGAACTCGCCGAAGCGCGGGTAGGCCTTGGCCAGGTACTCCGCATCGCGTGTGTGCACCTTGCCCCAGTGCGGGCGCCCCTCGTGCGCCGTGAAGATGCGCTCGGCGGCGGTGAAGTACGCCTGATAGGGCGTCCCGCGGAACATGTGTACGGCGACGTAGGCGCTGTCCCGGCCGGACGCCGTGGACAGGGCGATGTCGTCGGCGGGGGCGGTGCGGACCTCGACGGGGAAGCTGACGCGTAGGTCCGATCGGTCGACCATGGCCTTCAGCTCGCGCAGCGTCTCCACCAGCGCCTCGCGCGGAACGGCGTACTCCATCTCTACGAACCGCACCCGGCGCGGGGAGGTGAAGACCTCGTAGGGGATGTCGGTGTACGTACGGGCCGACAGGGCGCGGCTCGATATACGGGCGATCGCCGGGATCGTGGCGGGCACGGCCCGGCCGACCCAGTTGGCCACCTGGAAGACGCCGTTGGAGAGGAACTCGTCCTCGAACCAGCCGCTCACCTGCCCGATCGGCCGACGGGGTCCGAGGCTGCGGTTGTTGCGCTTGGTGTTGGTGTTCCCGGTGTGGGGGAACCAGTAGAACTCGAAGTGCTCGTTCTCTGCCCACAGTTCGTCGAACTCGGCGAGAACCTTCTCGAACGGCATCGGCTCTTCGCGGGCGGTGAGCAGGAAGAGGGGCTCCACCGCGAAGGTGATCGCGGTGATGATCCCGAGTGCGCCCAGGCCGATGCGGGCGGCGGCGAAGACGTCCGGGTTCTCCCGCTCCGAGCAGGTGAGCACCGAGCCGTCCGCCGTCACCAGTTCCAGCCCCTTGATCTGCGCGGCGATCGAGCCGGAGTCCCGGCCGGTGCCGTGCGTGCCGGTGCTGGTGGCGCCCGAGACGGTCTGCTCCATGATGTCGCCCATGTTCGTGAGGGACAGTCCCTCGCGCGCGAGCGCCGTGTTGAGTCTCTTGAGGGGAGTGCCCGCCTCGACGGTGACCGTGCCGGCCGCACGATCGATGCCGCGGATCCCGGTCAGCAGTTGAGGGCGGATCAACACGCCGTCGGTGGCGGCGGTGGCCGTGAAGGAGTGTCCGGTGCCGACAGCCTTCACCCTGAGCCCGTCCTCGGCCGCCTTCCGCACGGCGGCGGAGAGCTCCTCGACCGAGGCGGGGGCGACCGCCCGTACGGGACGGGCGGTGACGTTCCCCGCCCAGTTACGCCACGTGCCGTTCTTTCCGCTCACTGTGGTGCTCATGGGACCCTCCCCGCCGCGGATCCGGCCTGCCCGGCCGGTGACGCCCGTACGGCCGTTCGACGAGGGCCGTTGTGATCACCGGGGTGCGACGGACAGGCCCGCAACGAACAGCGCCATGATCGGAGACGGTAAGTTTCCGACCAGTAGGAAGGGGATCATACTCACGGCCCTGGCACATGCGCCCAGCAATCGTCGGCGGTGGGTGGCCGGTCCTCATGCCGGTGGCGGGTGGCAGGATCGGAGACATGCCCGACGCACTCGACGCCAGCCCGTACGACGCCCTGCTGCTCCTCTCGTTCGGAGGCCCGGAGGGCCCGGACGACGTGGTCCCGTTCCTCGAGAACGTGACCCGGGGACGGGGCATCCCCAAGGAGCGCCTGAAGGAGGTGGGGCAGCACTACTTCCTCTTCGGCGGGGTCAGCCCCATCAACAGCCAGAACCGCGCCCTGCTCGACGCCCTCCGCAAGGACTTCGCCGACCACGGCCTGGACCTGCCCGTCTACTGGGGCAACCGCAACTGGGCCCCCTATGTGACCGACACCCTGCGCGAGATGGTCGCCGACGGGCACCGCCGCATCCTGGTCCTCGCCACCAGCGCGTACGCCTCCTACTCCGGCTGCCGTCAGTACCGCGAGGACCTCGCGGGCGCCCTGGCCACCCTGGAGGCCGAGGGTCTCGAGCTGCCGCGCGTCGACAAGCTGCGGCACTACTTCAACCACGCCGGCTTCGTGGAGCCGATGATCGAGGGCGTCCTGAAGTCGCTGGCCGACCTCCCCGAGGATGTCCGGGCCGGGGCGCACATCGCCTTCACCACGCACTCCATCCCGACCTCCGCGGCGGACACCTCCGGTCCCGTCGAGGAGCACGGGGACGGTGGGGCGTACGTGCGGCAGCACCTCGACGTCGCACGGCTGATCGCCGACGCGGTGCGCGAGCGGACCGGCGTCGACCACCCCTGGCAACTCGTCTACCAGTCGCGCTCGGGTGCCCCGCACATCCCGTGGCTGGAGCCGGACATCTGCGACCACCTGGAGCAGCTGCACGGTGCCGGGGTCCCGGCGGTCGTGATGGCACCCATCGGGTTCGTCTCGGACCACATGGAGGTGCTGTACGACCTGGACACGGAGGCCACGGCGAAGGCCGGGGAGCTGGGACTGCCGGTGCGCCGCTCGGCCACCGTGGGCGCCGACCCGCGGTTCGCCGCCGCGATCCGTGACCTGATCGTCGAGCGCGCCGAAACCGAGCGAGGGCAGCAGGTGACCCCCTGCGCCCTCGGCGCCCTGGGCCCGAGCCACAACGTCTGTCCGGCCGGGTGCTGCCCGGCCCGCGCCCCCAAGCCCGCCGCGGCGGGCGCCGACAGCCCGTACGCATGAGGAGCACCGTGACCGAGCAGTCAGAACCGACCGAGCGGCTGAAGGCCGAACTCCTCGAGATCGCACTGGAGGCCGCCACGCGCGCGGGCGCCTTCCTGCGCGACGGGCGCCCCGACGACCTCGGGGTGGCCGCCACCAAGTCCAGCGCCATCGACGTGGTCACCGAGATGGACATCGCCGCCGAGAAGCTGATCACCGGGCTGCTCGCCGACCGCCGGCCCGACGACGGCCTGCTCGGCGAGGAGGGTGCCAGCGTCGAGGGCAGCAGCGGTGTCGAGTGGGTGATCGACCCGATCGACGGCACCGTCAACTACCTCTACGGACTGCCCAGTTGGGCGATCTCCATCGCGGCCCGCAAGGACGGGGAGACGCTCGTCGGGGTCGTCCACGCGCCCATGCGCCAGGAGACCTTCCGAGCCGTCCTGGGCGGGGGCGCGTTCCTGAACGACCGCCCCGCGCGCGTGCGCCCCGCGCCCGAGCTGGGCCTCGCCCTGGTGGGCACCGGCTTCGGCTACCTCGCCGAGCGCAAGGCCCGGCAGGCCGAGGTGGTCCGGCGGATGATCCCCGAGGTGCGGGACATCCGCCGGGGCGGCTCCGCCGCGATCGACCTGTGCGACGTGGCGGCCGGCCGCCTGGACGCGTACTACGAGCGCGGCCTGAACCCCTGGGACTACGCGGCGGGCGAGCTGATCGCCCGCGAGGCGGGCGCCCGAACCGGCGGCCGCCCCGGGGAGCCGGTCTCACCGGAACTGACGATAGCGGCCCCACCGCCCCTCTTCGAACACCTCCAGACGCGGCTGGAGGAACTGGGGGCGTGGCACGACTGAGGACCTGACGGCGCGCCCCGCGTGTGCGCCCCAGGGCGGCGGCGGTCGGGCCAGGGTGTGCCCGACGCCGGCCGGACCCGGTCATCAAGGCCACAGCGACCGTCCTCCGCGCACCCGCGCGGGGCCGCGCCGGGCCCGCACGTCGCAGCAGGCTCCCCCACGCACGAAGCGGGGCCCCGGCCTGGATCTGCCGGGGCCCCGCCTGCTGCGAGCTGATCAGACGCGCGTCGCGGTGACTTCCACACCGTGCTCGGCGGCAAGGCGGTGCAGGTCGTCGAGCTCCGACTGTTCGACCTCCGCGAGGAAGTCGTCGCCGGTTTCGCGAGCCCGCGTCAGGTCGGACTCGGTCGCCCGTATGCGCTGCAGAAGTCCTGCGGTGAATGCGTCCATGCTGCGCCCCCTCGTCCTGGGTCGTGGGTCGGTGGCACGGGGGTGTGCCGTATGGGAAGGGGCGATCACGTCTCCATTGGGTGCCCAGCGCAGCCCTGGCTGGGCGGCGACGGTGCCGGACACCCACGCCCGCTCTACGGGAAGCGGTGAGCAGCCCACCACGTGGTGGTGTGCCACATGCAGAGCGTGATCGCGGGGTGTAAAGCCGTCCTCCCCCCGCTCCCTTCCGCGGAAACCTCAACCGCGCGAGAAAATTTCGCATTCCCGGACCTCAGGATCCGCCCCCGGAGCCGCTTCCCGCCGCCTTACAGCCGGTTTACGGTCGAAAAGGGCAGGATGGAGCCCTCAACCCGTGACAGAAACTGCCCGTGGGCTGCCCGCAAACGGGTCACCCGGGTGGACAGAGGAAGGACAAGCGACGTGCGCGTACTCGTCGTCGAGGACGAGCAACTGCTCGCCGATGCGGTGGCCACCGGACTGCGCCGGGAGGCCATGGCCGTCGACGTCGTGTACGACGGTGCGGCCGCCCTGGAGCGCATCGGCGTCAACGACTACGACGTGGTCGTCCTCGACCGTGACCTCCCGCTCGTGCACGGCGACGACGTCTGCCGCAAGATCGTCGAGCTCGGCATGCCCACGCGCGTGCTGATGCTCACCGCGTCCGGCGACGTCAGCGACCGCGTGGAGGGCCTGGAGATCGGCGCCGACGACTATCTTCCGAAGCCGTTCGCGTTCAGCGAGCTCATCGCGCGCGTGCGCGCCCTAGGCCGGCGTACGAGCGTGCCGCTGCCGCCCGTCCTGGAGCGCGCCGGGATCAAGCTCGACCCCAACCGCCGCGAGGTCTTCCGTGACGGCCGCGAGGTGCAGCTCGCCCCCAAGGAGTTCGCCGTCCTGGAGGTCCTCATGCGCAGCGAGGGCGCGGTCGTCTCGGCCGAGCAGCTGCTGGAGAAGGCCTGGGACGAGAACACCGACCCCTTCACCAACGTCGTACGCGTGACCGTGATGACCCTGCGCCGCAAGCTCGGCGAGCCGCCCGTCATCGTCACCGTTCCCGGCTCCGGATACCGGATCTGATGACCGTGGCCACGACACCCGCACCACCCACGGCTCCGCCCAAGCCCACCTGGGACCCCCGCAGGCCGGAACTGCCCTTCCCCTGGCTGCGCCCGACCATCCGCATAAGGCTCACGCTGCTGTACGGCGGCATGTTCCTGATCGCCGGCATCCTGCTGCTGTCGATCATCTACCTGTTCGCGGCGCACGCCCTCAACGTGGGCAGCGAACTGCCGTTCAAGATCCTTCAGGGCCAGGTCGCCAGCGACACCTGCAACCTCCCGCAGCAGACCTCGGCGAGCGCGCTCAACGACGCCCTGGACGCCTGCGTGAACGAGCAGCGCCAGCACGCCCTGGACAACCTGCTCAGCCAGTCGCTGCTGGCCCTGCTCGGCCTCGCCGTGATCGCCTTCGCCTTCGGGTACGCCATGGCCGGCCGTGTGCTCTCGCCGCTCGGCCGGATCACCCGCACCGCGCGCGCGGTGGCCGGCTCGGACCTGTCCCGCCGTATCGAGCTGGACGGCCCGGACGACGAGCTGAAGGAGCTCGCGGACACCTTCGACGACATGCTGGAACGGCTGCAGCGCGCGTTCATGGCCCAGCAGCGGTTCGTCGGCAACGCCTCGCACGAGCTGCGCACCCCGCTCGCCATCAACCGCACGCTCCTCGAGGTGCACCTGTCCGACCCCGGGGCGCCCGACGAACTGCAGCAGCTCGGCAAGACGCTGCTGGCCACCAACGAGCGCAGCGAGCAGCTCGTGGAGGGCCTGCTGCTGCTCGCCCGCAGCGACAACCAGATCGTCGAGCGCAAGCCGGTCGACATCGCCGAGGTCGCCTCCCAGGCCATCGACCAGGTGCACGCCGAGGCGGAGGCCAAGGGCGTCGAGATCCGCGGCGAGCGAGCGCCCGTGGTCGTCCAGGGCAACGGCGTCCTGCTGGAGCGGATCGCCCTGAACCTCGTCCAGAACGCGGTGCGCTACAACATTCCCGAGGGCGGCTGGGTCGAGGTGACCACCCAGGCCCAGCACGGCCAGGCGGTGCTGGTCGTCTCGAACACCGGCCCGATCGTCCCCGCGTACGAGATCGACAATCTGTTCGAGCCCTTCACGCGGCTGCGCACGGAGCGCACGGGCAGCGACAAGGGCGTGGGCCTCGGCCTGTCCATCGCGAGGTCCGTGGCGCGCGCCCATGGCGGCCACATCAGCGCACAGCCGCGCGAAGGGGGTGGGCTTGTGATGCGTGTCACCCTGCCGCTCTGACAGATTGCCGGGATCTCGCCCGACGTTCGCTTTGCGCGGAATTTTCGGGCATGGGCTCCGGTTTGGTCATGTGTGATCAATCACAAGGACATTTTTCCAGCCACTTACTCTCCGTGATGCTACGAGTGCCCACAAAGCCGGAATATCCGGGTTTTCCGGTGCCTTGATCACGGGTAGTACGCGGTGAGATGCCTTTGTACTGTGCCACCGCGACCGTGTACGGTCCGCTTCGCCATCCAAGCCGATCACTCTTGAGGAGTCCGGTTGGGTGTCGATTGAGTAACAGACCTTGATGTGAGGCAAAATCTCCGCCTCGAGGCGGGCACAAGTCCGGCCTCTCACGCGTTACGTGCGCTGGAGACACCGCAGACACCCAGAGGGGGAGAGCGAAATGGCAACGGATTACGACACCCCACGCAAGACCGACGACGACGTCGATTCCGACAGCCTGGAAGAGCTGAAGGCCCGGCGGAACGACAAGTCCGCTTCCGCCGTAGACGTCGACGAGTTCGAGGCCGCCGAGGGCCTGGAGCTGCCGGGCGCCGACCTTTCCAACGAGGAGCTGGCCGTCCGGGTGCTCCCGAAGCAGCAGGACGAGTTCACCTGCATGAGCTGCTTCCTGGTGCACCACCGCAGCCAGCTGGCCCGGGAGAAGAACGGTCAGCCGATCTGCCGCGACTGCGACTGAGGCAGGGTCGGCCGTGACCGGCTCGACCCCTCCTTGGAAGCGCCGCTTCTCGCACAGGGGAGCGGAGCAGGAGCCCGACGAGGGCTCCCACGGCGTACGTGACGACGAGCGGGGCTCTTCCGGTGAGGGAACAGCCTCGCTCGAACCGCACGCTCCGGCGGCCCCTGTGGGGCCCCTGGTGCCGGCCGATCCTCCGGCACCTGCCGCACGACGCCGTGCGGTCGCCGTCCGTCACGGAGTCCGTACAGGAGTCCGGGAGGGCGTCCGCAAGGGCGGCAGTGCCGCCAGAGCGGCTCTGGCGTATCTCGCCGACCGGATCATCGACATGGCCCCGCGCATCCCGGTACGGGACCTCGAGACCCTGCGCAGGCAGTTCCCCGGCCTCGGGCCCGAGGAGATCGCCGACAAACTCGTCGCGGGCGCGGCAGGGGCGACGGCCACGGTCGGGGCCGGAGTCGGCGCCGCGGCGATGCTGCCGGTGCCGCCCGCCATGCCGACCGAGCTGGCCGCGGAGATCACCGGCGTCGCGGCGATCGAGCTGAAGCTGATCGCCGAACTGCACGAGGTGTACGGGCTGCGGCCGCCGGGCACCCTCGCTCAGCGCAGCACCCTGTACCTGAGGTCCTGGGCCGGCGAACGTGGGATCGACATGACCAACCCCGCCACGATCGACGCCGCCCTCGGCGGGCGCATGAAGCGGGAACTGCGGCAGCGGATCATGAAACGCATGGTGCGGGACCTGCCGAACCTGATGCCGTTCATGGTGGGGGCCGCGGTGGGCGCGGTCATGAACCGCCGCGACACGCGGAGGGTCGCGCAGCGCATCCGCAAGGACCTGCGCATGATGCAGGTGCCGTGGGAGGCGCTGCCGGAACTGCCGCCCCTGGAAAAGGCACCGGGTCCCTCGCCGCTCGAGGACTGAGCGGTTCTAGACCGTGCCCCGGCTCTCCGCCCGGGCCGCCTCGATCGCCGCCGCCAGCCTCTGCGGTTCCCTGGTCGACAGGTACAGGTACGGCGTCGGGTCCGCCGGATCCGTGACCTCCACCTTCAGCGCCGTCGGAATGTACGCGCGCAGCAGCATGAAAGCCCTGGTGTCGGCCTTGTACGTGCGCCAGGCGCGGGCCTCCTCCCGGTCCAGCACCTCCGCCTCGCCGAGCACCGACACCGGGATCCTCGCCTCGCCCGCGATCAGTGCGTCGCCGACCACACGGATGCGGGGGGAGCCGTAGGAACTGGCGACGACCGCCGAGGCCGCGGTACCGCCCACCAGTCCACCGAGCAGCGGCAGCGTGCCGAACGGCAGCAGCACCAGGGCCATGGCGATGCCGACCAGGAGGCACATCAGCCACCAGGAGCGGGGCGCGGTCAGGCGTTCTTCGTACGGCGACGCGGAGAGCTGCATGGAGCCAAGCTTGGCACGGTGTCCGCGGCCCGTTCACGCGCGGGTAAGGTCTGCGCCTGTGAGTGGTACTTCCTCCGGTCTGACGCCCCCCGCCGACGCGGTGGCACCCGTACGGCACCCCGACGCCCCGGCACCGGGTGAGCCCCTCGGCGCACACTACGGACAGTGCTTCGGGTGCGGGGGAGAGCAGCCGCACGGGCTGCGTCTCGCGGCGCGGGCCGGTGACGGGGTGTCCGTCACCGCCGAGTTCACCGTCCGCCCCGCCCACCAGGGCGCGCCCGGTCTCGCCCACGGCGGGGTCCTCGCCACCGCCCTCGACGAGACCCTGGGCTCCCTGAACTGGCTGCTGCGCACCATCGCGGTCACAGGACGGCTGGAGACCGACTTCGTACGGCCCGTGCCGGTGGGTACCGTGCTGTATCTGGAGGCCGAAGTGACGGCGGTGGCGGGGCGGAAGATCTACTCGAGGGCGACCGGGCGGATCGGCGGCCCGGAGGGGCCCGTCGCCGTCTGTGCCGAGGCCCTGTTCATCGAGGTGAAGGTGGACCACTTCACCGAGCACGGCCGCCCGCAGGAGATCCGGGCGGCCATGGACGACCCGGACCGGCTCCGGCGCGTACGAGCCTTCGAGGTGAATCCGTGAGCAGCGAGCCCGTGGACGTGCTGATCCGGCGTGTCGACCCGGAGGTACCGCTTCCGGCGTACGCGCATCCCGGTGACGCGGGAGCCGATCTGCGCACCACCGTCGGCTGCGAACTCGCGCCCGGGGAACGGGCCGTTCTGCCCACCGGCGTGTCTGTGGCGCTGCCCGAGGGGTACGCGGCCTTCGTACATCCGCGGTCCGGTCTCGCCGCACGCTGCGGTGTCGCCCTCGTCAATGCCCCGGGGACGGTGGATGCCGGGTACCGTGGGGAGATCAAGGTGATCGTGGTGAATCTCGACCCGCGCGAGACCGTGCGGTTCGAGCGCTTCGACCGGATTGCCCAACTGGTCGTCCAGCAGGTCGAGAGGGTCCGCTTCCAGGAGGTCGTGGAGCTTCCCGACTCCGCGCGGGCCGAGGGGGGCTTCGGGTCCACCGGCGGTCATGCCGCCGTGGGCGGCACAACGGGTGGGAATCGATACGCTTCGGTCGTATCCGACCGGGAAGGACAGTGACGTGTTCGGACGTCGCAAGAAGAAGGGTGCCGCCGAGGACGCGGCCGGCGAGGCCGAGCAGGTCGTCGACGGTGTCGACACTGAGGCGGACGACGAGGTCGAGCGCGAGCGCGTGAGGCTGGAGCCCGAGCCCCGGCCCGACGGGCCCTGGGACGTGTCCGAGGTCCGGGAGCCCGGCGAGGGCCGGGTGGACCTGGGCGGGCTGTTCGTGCCCGGGGTCGAGGGCATGGAGCTGCGGGTCGAGGTCGCGGGTGACGCGATCGTCGCGGCGACCGTCGTGCTGCGTGACAGCGCCATCCAGCTCCAGGCGTTCGCCGCTCCCAAGCGCGAGGGCATCTGGGGCGAGGTGCGCGAGGAGATCGCCGGCGGCATCACCCAGCAGGGTGGCATCGTCGACGAGGTCGAGGGGCCGCTGGGCTGGGAGCTGCGCGCCCAGGTGCCGGTGCAGCTGCCGGACGGCACGAGCGGGTTCCAGGTCGTGCGGTTCGTCGGCGTGGACGGTCCCCGCTGGTTCCTGCGCGGCGTGATCTCCGGGCAGGGCGCCGTGCAGCCGCAGGCCGCCGGCCTGCTCGAGCAGATCTTCCGCGACACGGTCGTGGTCCGCGGCGAGGGCCCCATGGCACCGCGCGACCCGATCGTCCTGAAACTGCCGAACGACGCCCAGATGGTGCCCGAGGGCGTCCAGCAGGAGGAGGGCTCCCGCTTCTCCGGCGGCATGGGCCAGCTGCAGCGCGGCCCGGAGATCACCGAGGTCCGCTGACAGCCGGGGCACCGCCGCCGACGGGCACACCACGGGGCCGCACCCCTTGCCGAGGGGGCGGCCCCACATGCTTTCCCCACGCCGGACGCCGGTCCACAGGGGGGGTATCAGGGTTGCGTCAAAGATGCCCGACCCTCCGTGCCCTGTCCCATATGCCGTGATTATTGGCCGTAAGGTCGACGCAGCGTGCGCAGCTGCGGCGGCGAGACACCGGAAGACAATGGGGCCATGGGACGCGGCAAGCTTCGGATCTACCTCGGTGCGGCACCGGGTGTCGGCAAGACCTACGCCATGCTGTCCGAGGCGCACCGGCGCGTCGAGCGGGGCACGGACTGCGTGGTCGGCTTCGTGGAGCACCACGGCCGGTCCCGTACCGAGGTGATGCTGCACGGACTGGAGCAGGTCCCGCGCAGGGAGCTGGAGTACCGCGGAGGCTTCTTCACGGAGATGGACGTGGACGCCGTGCTGCGCCGCGCCCCCGCCGTCGCCCTGGTGGACGAACTCGCCCACACCAATGTCCCCGGCTCCCGCAACGCCAAGCGCTGGCAGGACGTCGAGGAGCTGCTGGCCGCGGGGATCGACGTCGTCTCCACCGTCAACATCCAGCACCTGGAGTCACTCGGCGACGTCGTGGAGTCGATAACGGGCATACGGCAGCGTGAGACCGTCCCCGACGAGGTGGTGCGGCGCGCCGACCAGATAGAGCTCGTCGACATGTCTCCGCAGGCCCTGCGCCGCCGCATGGCGCACGGCAACATCTACCAGCCCGACAAGATCGACGCCGCCCTGTCGAACTACTTCCGGCCCGGAAACCTGACCGCCCTGCGCGAGCTGGCCCTGCTGTGGGTGGCGGACCGGGTCGACGAATACCTGAACGAGTACCGCAGCCAGCACCATGTGTCGGCGATCTGGGGCTCCCGCGAGCGGATCGTCGTCGGGCTCACCGGCGGCCCCGAGGGCCGGACCCTGATCCGCCGCGCCGCCCGTCTCGCGGAGAAGGGCGCCGGCGGCGAGGTGATGGCCGTCTACATCGCCCGCAGCGACGGACTCACCTCCGCCTCGCCCAAGGAACTGGCCGTCCAGCGCACCCTCGTCGAGGACCTGGGCGGCACCTTCCACCACGTGGTGGGCGACGACATCCCGGCGGCGCTGCTCGACTTCGCCCGCGGGGTGAACGCCACCCAGATCGTCCTCGGCTCCTCGCGCCGCAAGGCCTGGCAGTACGTCTTCGGGCCCGGCGTCGGCGTCACGGTCGCCCGCGAGTCCGGGCCCGACCTCGACGTGCACATCGTCACCCACGAGGAGGTCGCCAAGGGCCGCGGTCTGCCGGTCGCGCGGGGCGCCCGCCTCGGCCGTACGCGCATCCTCGCCGGCTGGCTGGCCGGCGTCCTCGGCCCGGTCGTCCTGGCGCTGCTGCTGAACACCGTCGACCTGGGCCTCGCCAACGACATGCTGCTGTTCCTGGCGCTGACCGTGGCGGCGGCCCTGCTCGGCGGGCTCCTCCCGGCGCTCGCCTCGGCGGCCTTGGGTTCGTTCCTGCTGAACTACTACTACACGCCCCCGCTGCACAGGCTGACGATCGCCGACCCCCGGAACATCGTCGCCATCGCGATCTTCGTCGCGGTCGCGGTGTCGGTGGCCTCGGTGGTGGACCTCGCCGCCCGTCGCACCCACCAGGCGGCCCGGCTGCGCGCCGAGTCCGAGATACTCTCCTTCCTCGCGGGCAGCGTGCTGCGCGGCGAGACCAGCCTGGAAGCGCTCCTCGAGCGGGTGCGGGAGACCTTCGGCATGGAGTCCGCGGCGCTGCTGGAGCGCGAGAGCGACGTCGAGCCCTGGACCTGTGCGGGCAGCGTCGGCCCCGGCGCCCCGGTCGGGCGGCCCGAGGACGCCGACGTGGACGTGCCCGCCGGGGACCACATGGCGCTCGCGCTGTCCGGGCGTGTCCTGCCCGCCTCCGACCGCCGAGTGCTGGCCGCCTTCGCCGCGCAGGCCGCGGTGGTCCTGGACCGGCGGCGTCTGCAGCAGGAGGCGGAACAGGCCCGCACCCTCGCCGAGGGCAACCGCATCCGCACCGCCCTGCTGGCCGCCGTCAGCCATGACCTGCGCACCCCGCTCGCGGGCATCAAGGCGTCGGTGACCTCCCTCAGGTCGGACGACGTGGAGTGGTCCGAGGAGGACCGCGCGGAGCTGCTGGCGGCGATCGAGGAGGGCGCCGACCGGCTCGACCACCTGGTCGGCAACCTGCTCGACATGTCGCGGCTCCAGACCGGCACCGTCACCCCGCTGATCCGGGAGATCGACGTCGACGAGGTGGTCCCGATGGCGCTCGGCGGGGTGCCGGAGGACAGCGTGGAGCTCGACATCCCGGAGACGTTGCCGATGGTCGCCGTGGACGCCGGGCTGCTGGAGCGCGCGGTGGCGAACCTCGTCGAGAACGCGGTCAAGTACAGCCCCCTCGGCGCATCCGTCCTGGTCGCCGCCAGCGCCCTCGCCGACCGGGTGGAGGTGCGCGTCGTCGACCGCGGCCCCGGCGTCCCCGACGAGGCGAAGGAACGCATCTTCGAGCCCTTCCAGCGCTACGGCGACGCCCCCCGCGGCTCCGGCGTCGGCCTCGGCCTCGCGGTGGCCCGCGGCTTCGCCGAGGCCATGGGCGGCACTCTGAACGCGGAGGACACCCCTGGCGGAGGGCTCACGATGGTCCTCACCCTGCGGGCCGTGAACGGCGCCCACCACTCCGTACGAGTCGCCGAACCAGAAAGGCAGACCACATGACCCGGGTGCTCGTGGTCGATGACGAGCCGCAGATCGTGCGCGCCCTCGTGATCAACCTTAAGGCGCGCAAGTACGACGTCGACGCGGCCACCGACGGCGCGACCGCGCTCCAGCTCGCCGCCGCCCGCCACCCCGACGTCGTGGTGCTGGACCTCGGACTGCCCGACCTGGACGGCGTCGAGGTGATCAAGGGGCTGCGCGGCTGGACCCGGGTGCCGATCATCGTGCTGTCCGCCCGCCACTCCTCCGACGAGAAGGTCCAGGCGCTGGACGCGGGTGCCGACGACTACGTCACCAAGCCGTTCGGCATGGACGAGCTGCTGGCCCGCCTGCGCGCCGCGGTCCGCCGTGCGGAGCCGAACGGGGGCGGCGAGGACGACGTGATCGTGGAGACCGAGGGCTTCACCGTCGACCTGGCCGCGAAGAAGGTCAACCGGGACGGGAAGGACGTGCGCCTCACCCCCACGGAGTGGCACCTGCTGGAGGTGCTGGTCCGCAACACGGGCCGCCTGGTCAGCCAGAAACAGCTGCTGCAGGAGGTGTGGGGGCCGTCGTACGGGACGGAGACGAACTACCTGCGGGTGTACATGGCGCAGCTGCGGCGGAAGCTGGAGGCGGACCCGTCGCACCCCCGGCACTTCATCACGGAGCCGGGGATGGGGTACCGGTTCGAGAGGTGAGCCGGGATCCGGGCGGGGCAGCGAGGGGCCCGTGCCGCCGGTGCGTCCGTGCCGGCGCCCCCCGGTACGCTTTCTGTATGAGCGCTGTTTCTCGTTCCGAGAAGCCGGTGGGCCGCCTCCGGCGCATGCTGGACCGGCTCTCCTCGTCGCAGGAGGATCTGGAGTCCGAGGAACTGCGGGAGGACGCCGAGACCGCGGGCTGTACGCGGATCGGCGACTGCCACGACCGGCAGATCGTCACGGTTACTGGTACCTTGCGCACGGTCACGCTGCGCCCCCGGGCCGGTGTCCCGGCGCTGGAGGCCGAGCTGTTCGACGGCTCGGCCGCGCTGGACGTGGTGTGGCTCGGCAGGCGCTCGATCGTCGGGATAGAGCCGGGACGCAAGCTGATCGCGTCCGGCCGGATCTCGATGAGCCGGGGCCGCAGAGTGCTGTTCAACCCCAAGTACGAACTCAGACCGCTCGGACGGGAGTAGCCGGTGACGTCACTCGAGAAGCCGACCGAAGGCGCCCAGCATGATTCGCGGGCGGTGACCGAGGCCGCGCTCTTCGAGGCGTTCGGCGGGGTCCGCGGCATGGTCGAGACCGTGGTGCCCGGCCTGTTCTTCGTCACGATCTTCACCATCAACAAGAACCTGCACTGGTCGGCGATCGTCGCGCTCGCGGTGTCCCTGCTGCTGGTGGTGGTCCGCCTCGCCATGCGGGACACCGTGAAGCACGCGTTCAGCGGTGTCTTCGGCGTGGCGTTCGGCGTGGTCTTCGCGATGATGACCGGCAACGCGAAGGACTTCTACCTGCCGGGCATGCTCTACACGCTGGGCCTCGGCCTCGCGTACATCATCACCACGCTCGCCGGGGTCCCGCTGATCGGCCTGATCCTCGGCCCGGTCTTCAAGGAGAACCTCTCCTGGCGCACGCGCAACCCGGGCCGTAAGAGGGCCTACGCCAAGGCCAGCTGGGCCTGGGGGCTGATCCTGCTCGGCAAGTGCGCGATCCTGTTCCCCCTGTACTGGTGGGCGAACACAGCCCAACTGGGCTGGGTACTGATCGCGCTGAAGATCCCGCCTTTCCTGCTCGCCGTGTGGCTGACGTGGGTGTTCCTGGCGAAGGCGCCCGCGCCGATCGACGTGTTCGCGGAGATGGAGGCGGAGGAGGCCGCGCAGGCGGCTGCCGCCAAGAGCGAAGGGGCCGGGCGGCACCGCCGGGAGGCCTAGTCCCCGGTGATGGGGTGGCCGTCCGGGGGTTGCCGCCGCCGGACTCCCGCTGCGGCCCGAACGGCCTCGTCCTCGAATTCCCCCTGCGGGCAGGCGGGCAGCCCCCGGACGGGCTGGATGTCGCCGACCCCGGCCATCGGGCCGCCCACTGAGGGGTGCACCACTGCGCCACTCGACGGCGCGTCACTCAGGAGTGCGCCGGACATGCCGGGCGCACCCGAGGCCCGCGCCCTCTCGGCCTAGCCCGCCGCGTCCTCCTTGCGCACCGACAGCAGTTCCTCCAGCTGGCCCTCGCGTGCCTGGGCCGCCACGAAGAGCAGTTCGTCGCCCGCCTCCAGGGAGTCCTCCTGGGACGGGGTCAGGACCCGGGTGCCGCGGATGATCGTCACCAGGGACGTGTCCTCGGGCCACTGCACATCGCCCACCTGCGTACCGGCCAGGGCCGACTCGGGCGGCAGGGTCAGCTCGACCAGGTTCGCGTCGCCATGGCTGAAGCGGAGCAGGCGGACCAGGTCGCCGACGCTCACCGCCTCCTCCACCAGCGCCGACATCAGGCGCGGGGTGGACACGGCCACGTCCACGCCCCACGCCTCGTTGAACAGCCACTCGTTCTTCGGGTTGTTGACCCGGGCGACGACGCGCGGGACGCCGTACTCCGTCTTCGCCAGCAGCGACACGACCAGGTTCACCTTGTCGTCGCCCGTCGCGGCGATCACCACGTTGCAGCGCTGGAGCGCCGCCTCGTCCAGGGACGTGATCTCACAGGCGTCGGCCAGCAGCCACTCCGCCTGCGGGACGCGCTCGACCGAGATCGCGGTCGGCGCCTTGTCGATGAGAAGGACCTCGTGGCCGTTCTCCAGCAGTTCGCCCGCGATCGAGCGACCGACCGCGCCGGCACCGGCAATAGCGACCCTCATCAGTGACCGCTCTCCTCTTCAGGGCCCTCGGCGAACGCCGACTCGACCTTCTCGACGTCGTCTGTCCGCATCATCACGTGCACGAGGTCGCCCTCCTGCAGCACCGTCTGCGAGGTGGGCAGCATGGCCTCGCCCAGCCGGGTGAGGAACGCCACCCGGACGCCGGTCTCCTCCTGCAGCTTGCTGATCTTGTGGCCGACCCACTTCGGCGACGCGTGCACCTCGGCGAGCTGGACGCCGCCGGTGGGGTCGCGCCACAGCGGCTCCGCACCGGACGGCAGCAGACGCCGCAGCATCTGGTCCGCCGTCCAGCGGACCGTGGCGACGGTCGGGATGCCGAGCCGCTGGTACACCTCGGCGCGGCGGGGGTCGTAGATCCGGGCCGCGACGTTCTCGATGCCGAACATCTCACGGGCGACCCGCGCCGCGATGATGTTCGAGTTGTCGCCGCTGGAGACGGCGGCGAAGGCGCCGGCCTCCTCGATGCCCGCCTCGCGCAGGGTGTCCTGGTCGAAGCCGACGCCGGTGACACGACGGCCGCCGAACCCGGAGCCCAGTCGTCGGAAGGCGGTGGGGTCCTGGTCGATCACGGCGACCGTGTGCCCCTGTTGCTCAAGGGTCTGGGCCAGAGCGGAGCCCACTCTTCCGCAGCCCATGATGACGATGTGCACGACCGTCCTTCCGATGTCAATGGTTACGACTCAGTCCAAACAGGTTCTCAGACCGCCGCCCAAGCTACACACGCGCGGTCCTGCAGGGGACCCCCGTGCACCATGCCGGACCCGTCGTGCGGGCGACCTGAGAGCCGGCAGCCGAGAGGGTTTTGTCATGGAGGCATGCCGAACTCCTCACCTGCGGAATCCGCAGCGCGCCCCCGCGCGTATTTCACTCGTGAGGCAGATCTCCTCCGGCGGGTGGAGGGGGGCCCGAACGACCCCTTACGATCCTCTCTTGTGTCCAAACTGACCGACGTGCCCAAACGGATCCTGATCGGGCGCGCACTGCGCAGCGACCGGCTCGGAGAAACGCTCCTGCCGAAGCGCATCGCACTCCCCGTCTTCGCCTCCGACCCGCTCTCCTCCGTCGCGTACGCGCCCGGAGAAGTCCTGCTGGTCCTCTCCATCGCGGGCGTGTCGGCCTACCACTTCAGCCCCTGGATCGCCGTCGCCGTCGTCGTGCTCATGTTCACGGTGGTCGCCTCCTACCGGCAGAACGTGCACGCGTACCCCAGCGGCGGCGGCGACTACGAGGTGGCCACCACCAACCTCGGCCCCAAGGCCGGCCTCACCGTAGCCAGCGCCCTGCTCGTCGACTACGTCCTCACGGTCGCCGTGTCGATCTCGTCCGGCATCGAGAACCTGGGCTCCGCGATCCCGTTCGTCGTCGAGCACAAGGTGTTCTGCGCGGTAGCCGTGGTCCTGCTGCTCACGCTGATGAACCTGCGCGGCGTCAAGGAGTCCGGCACGCTGTTCGCGATCCCGACCTACGTCTTCGTCGCGGGCGTCTTCATCATGATCGCGTGGGGCGCGTTCCGCGGGCTGGTCCTGGACGACACCATGCGGGCGCCGACGGCCGCCTACCACATCAAGGCCGAGCACCAGGGCATAGCGGGCTTCGCGCTCGTCTTCCTCCTCCTGCGCGCCTTCTCCTCCGGCTGCGCCGCGCTCACCGGCGTGGAGGCGATCTCCAACGGCGTCCCGGCCTTCCGCAAGCCCAAGTCGAAGAACGCGGCGACCACGCTCGCGATGATGGGCCTGCTCGCCGTCACCATGTTCTGCGGCATCATCGTCCTCGCCATGACGACCAAGGTCCGCATGGCCGAGAACCCGGCCACCGACCTGATCCACAACGGCAGCCCGCTCGGCTCCGGATACGTGCAGAACCCGGTGATCTCGCAGGTGGCCGAGGCCGTCTTCGGCAAGGGCAGCTTCCTGTTCGTGGTCCTTGCCGCCGCCACCGCGCTGGTGCTGTTCCTCGCCGCGAACACCGCCTACAACGGCTTCCCGCTGCTCGGCTCGATCCTCGCCCAGGACCGCTACCTGCCGCGCCAGCTGCACACCCGCGGCGACCGCCTCGCCTTCTCCAACGGCATCGTGCTCCTCGCCGGCGCGGCGACGCTGCTGATCTTCATCTACGGCGCCGACTCGACCCGGCTGATCCAGCTCTACATCGTGGGCGTGTTCGTGTCCTTCACGCTCAGCCAGACCGGCATGGTGAGGCACTGGAACCGCCACCTGGCCGTGGAGGAGGACCAGCTCAAGCGCCGCCACATGATCCGCTCCCGCGCCATCAACGCCTTCGGCGCCTTCTTCACCGGCCTGGTGCTGGTGGTCGTCCTGGTCACGAAGTTCACGCACGGCGCCTGGGTCGCCCTGCTGGGCATGTGCATCTTCTACGTGACGATGACCGCGATCCGCCGCCACTACGACGGCGTGGCCGAGGAGCTCGCCGCGCCCGAGGGCCCCAGCGACGACAGCGTGCGCCCCTCCCGGGTCCACTCGGTGGTCCTCATCTCCAAGATCCACCGCCCCACGCTGCGCGCACTCGCCTACGCCAAACTGCTGCGCTCCGACAGCCTGGAGGCACTCAGCGTCAACGTCGACCCGGCGGAGACGAAGGCGCTGAGGGAGGAGTGGGAGCGGCGCGGCATCGACGTACCGCTGAAAGTCCTCGACTCGCCGTACCGGGAGATCACCCGTCCCGTGATCGAGTACGTCAAGGGCCTGCGCCGCGAGTCCCCGCGCGACGCCGTCTCCGTGATCATCCCCGAGTACGTGGTGGGCCACTGGTACGAGCATCTGCTGCACAACCAGAGCGCGCTGCGGCTCAAGGGCCGGCTGCTGTTCACGCCGGGCATCATGGTGACCTCGGTGCCGTACCAGCTGGCGTCCTCCGAGGCGGCCAAGCGGCGGGCCCGCAAGCGGCAGGAGTGGAACGCGCCGGGTGCGGTGCGGCGCGGTCCGGCTCAGGAGCGGACGCGGGAGTCCTCATCATCCCAGGCGTCCCAGGCCTCGCAGAGCTGAGTCCCGCCCACCATGGTGAACGGCCGGACGGCACCCACGTAGACTGGTGGGCTGTTGTCCGGCCGAGCCGTTGACGCGCCGTCGTCGTGTTCGCGCCCCTTCCCCGCATCTGGATCTGGAGTCGCCCCCCATGCAGGCAGAACCGAAGAAGTCGCTGGTGGGGGAGGAGTACGAGGTCGAGATCGGCCCCGTCGCCCACGGCGGCCACTGCATCGCCCGTACGGACGCCGGTCAGGTCCTCTTCGTCCGGCACGCACTGCCCGGCGAGCGGGTCGTGGCGCGGGTGACCGAGGGCGAGGAGGGAGCCCGTTTCCTGCGCGCGGACGCCGTACGCGTGCTGGAGGCGTCGAAGGACCGCGTGGAGGCCCCCTGCCCCTACGCCGGCCCCGGCCGTTGCGGTGGCTGCGACTGGCAGCACGCCAAGCCGGGCGCGCAGCGCCGGCTGAAGGCCGAGGTGATCGCCGAGCAGCTGAGCCGGCTCGCGGGTCTCACGCCCGAGGAGGCGGGCTGGGACGGCACGGTGGTGCCGGCCGAGGGCGACAAGCTGCCCGCCGGCCAGGTGCCCCAGTGGCGTACGCGGGTGCAGTACGCGGTGGACGCCTCCGGCAGGGCGGGCCTGCGTCGGCACCGCTCGCACGAGGTGGAGCCGATCGACCACTGCCTGATCGCCGCCGAGGGCGTCAGCGAGCTGGGCATCGAGAAGCGGGACTGGACGGGCATGGACTCCGTCGAGGCGATCGCGGCGACGGGCTCCCAGGACCGCCAGGTCATCCTGACCCCGAAGCCGGGCGCGCGCCTGCCGCTGGTGGAACTGGACAAGCCGGTCTCCGTCCTGCGCGTGGACGAGAAGACGGGCGGCATCCACCGCGTCCACGGCCGCCCCTTCGTCCGCGAACGCGCCGACGGCCGTACGCACCGCGTCGGGGCCGGCGGCTTCTGGCAGGTCCACCCCAAGGCGGCGGACACCCTGGTCACGGCGGTGATGCAGGGCCTGCTGCCGCGCAAGGGCGACATGGCGCTCGACCTGTACTGCGGTGTCGGCCTCTTCGCGGGCGCGCTGGCCGACCGGATCGGCGAGAAGGGCGCGGTGCTCGGCATCGAGTCGGGCAGGCGCGCGGTCGAGGACGCCCGGCACAACCTCGCCGACTTCCCGCGCGTCCGCATCGAACAGGGCAAGGTCGAGTCGGTCCTGCCGCGCACGGGCATCACGGAGGTCGACCTGATCGTCCTCGACCCGCCACGGGCAGGCGCGGGCCGCGGGACGGTCGCCCACCTCTCCTCGCTGGGCGCACGCAGGATCGCCTACGTCGCCTGCGACCCGGCCGCCCTGGCACGGGACCTGGCGTACTTCCGGGAGGGCGGGTACGGGGTGCGGACGCTGCGGGCGTTCGATCTGTTTCCGATGACGCATCACGTGGAGTGCGTGGCGATTCTTGAGCCCGCTGCGAAGAACCGCTGACCTGCTATTTCCTCTGAGATGACGCTCCTTCCGACGGGGTGCCACCTTGCGGCCGGACTCATTCGGCGGTGTCCGCTCGATCCTCTACTACGACGCGCGGGCCGAAGCCGGTCTGACCCGGGGCAGGGTGATGATGGCCGCCGGCCTCGCGGCGGCTGCGCTGTTCGGATTCGGCGTGACGGGCTGGTGCGACCGCAGGGGGCTGCACCGCATCCCCGCCGCGACGAAGCCCGAGAAGACCGCCGCCCTGACGTAGCGGACCCGCGATCCACTCCGGACGGGGCCACGGTGCGGGGTGGCCCCCGTGAGCGCCGCCCGCGGGCGCGACACGCACACACTCAGGGCTCGGCGACGGTGCCTGTCCCCCCGGGCCGTCGCCGACCCTCGGGCCAGACGTCCCGGTCGAGGTAGTAAACCGATCGGTTTATATTTCTCCCGAATCGGGTTAACCTCACGGTATGGGCACCGAAGTGAAGGCAAGTCCCCGAGAGCGGCTCCTGGAGGCGGCGGCCACACTCACCTACCGCGACGGCGTCAGCATCGGCATCGAGGCGCTGTGCAAGGCGGCGGGGGTGTCGAAGCGCTCCATGTACCAGCTGTTCGAGAGCAAGGACGAGCTCCTGGCGGCGAGCCTGGAGGAACGGGCTTCCGCCTTCGTGGCGACACTCCTGCCCGCGGCGGACGATGGCCGTTCACCCCGCGAGCGGATCCTGCACGTCTTCGAGCAGGTGGAACTGCAGGCGGGTGCGCCCGAGTTCCGGGGCTGCCGGTATCTGGCGGTGCAGATCGAGCTCAAGGACCGGAGTCACCCTGCGAGCCGGGTGGCCCACCGGGTCAAGGGAAACCTGACGGCCTTCTTCCGGGCCGAGGCCGAACAGGGCGGAGCGGATGATCCCGACCTGCTGGCCCGACAGCTCAGCCTGGTCTTCGACGGCGCCAGCGCCCGCGCGGGGATCGGAGCCGACAACCTCACCGGGCTCATCGCCCCCACGGTGGCCACCCTGCTCGATGCGGCAGGCGTGCGCTGACGCATCACCTTTTCGAGTGGGCCCGGCGACTGATGGGCCCGAGGGGCTGACGCCCACCTCCGGCACCCGGAGCAGGCTCGACGGCCTTACCAGCTTGCCTCCCGGCACCCGGAGCAGGACCGACGGCCTTACCACCTTCCCTCCCGGCACCAGGAGCAGGACCGACGGCCTTACCGGCTTCCCTCCCTGCAACCGGAGGGAAGCCCGACGGTCGTAAGGGTGTTGATCAGCATGCCGTGCGCGAGGAAGGCCGTGGCCTCCTCGGCATCTACCCCCGGCGGCGGGTGCGCGGTTTCCCAGAGGCTCATCCAGCCGGCCCGGACGAGCTCGCCGATCCGGCCATCACCCTGCGCCTCGGCAGCTGCCACGAGGGAGTGTCCCTGCATCTCATCTGCATCTACAGCCGCATCTGCGTCTGCAAGGTGCCGTAGTAGCCCCTGAGCGCGAACTCAACCCGGAGGGGTCACCTGCACCACCCCCGGAAGTCCCCGTCGAAGGCGAGGTCCGCGTCGAGCCTCCAGCCCAGCGCCGTGTAGAAGTCCTTCGCCCGGTCCTCGGCGAACGGGCTGTGCCGTGTTCCAGCGTAGACACGCGTTCGATCAGGCCACACGTGGACGCTCGCCCACTTCGCCGCCGGCGGATCACGAAGGGCGCCGTCCGAAAGGCATCAGCAGCCGTGTGGGTATCGGTGTCGCCGGGATGCCCGGCCGGTGCCCTTACGAGCCCAGCCGTGATCGGCGTTCAGGGCGGCCCGCCTTCGGGGTGCGCTGGCGCGTCGGGCCAGTGAACCGGCGGTGTAGCGCAGCTTCGGCTTCGGGTCGGTCGCCGCCGCGACGATCGCCCTGACGACGGTGGCGGGGGTGAGCGATGTGTTTCACGACGCCGGCGGCGTCTTCCACCACGCCGGCACCGACGCCCGGGTGCCGGGCCCTGATCCGCAACACGCCAGCACTCCAGGACGAAGAGAAGCCGGGGGAGCGGCACGTGGCGGAGGCCCGGATCGAGTCCGACGTTCCAGCGCAGCGCGCACGGCCGCGCGTCCCGGGCTGTCGTCCGGTCCGCAGGGGCCAACGGACAGGACACGCGGGAACAGGCCGCACCGGGCAGGACGATGGCATGGACAGGACAAGTACAGGAGGGACGTCAGAGACTTATGGTCCCTTCAGGAGGTCACCACACGGCTTCCGGGACGGCTGGATCCCGCGACCACCTGGTTCTCCTCGGCCGAGGATCTGGCGAGCGCCCTGCGGCGGGCGGCGGCAGCCCACGGCGAGCACGAAGCGCGCATCGGTGCGGAGGATCCGAACTGGCCGGACTGGTACGCGCGGTACATGGTGAGCGAGCAGGCCGGGACGGAACCGCCCTCGTGAGCCGGCGGATGCCGAGCCGGCGGGTGCGCGGTCCAGGACCGTACCAGGGCACTGCCGGGCGATCGAGTGAAGGCCGCCGCTCTTCCCCTACTCCCCGCAGGGCGCTGCGTCCGGCAGATGTTTCTGCGCCCACTCGCCGAGTTCCTTGAGCGAGGGCTCCAGTGCGGCTCCGGCCTCGGTCAGGCGGTACGAGACCCGCAGCGGCGGTCCTTCGTCGACCTCGCGCACGACGAGCCCCGCGGCCCCGAGTTCCGCGAGCCGGTCGGAGAGCATGCGTTCACTGATGCCGGGGATGGCCCGGCGCAGGTTGGCGAAGTGCGCCGGGCGGCCCATCAGGACGGACAGGATCGGGCCGTTCCAGCGCTTTCCGAGCACTTGGAAGACGCGCGTGATGCCGTCGTCCACGCGCTTGCACGCATCCGGGTCATGGGTCTGCTCCACCGCCATGGGATCAGGGTACTACCTCACCGTAGGCGAGTGAGAAAAAGTAAGTACCTGTGTTATATGTAGTTGGGTACAAAACCTCAGCCCGCCCGTGTTTCGCTCCGGGCTCGTTCTTTGGAGACACTCATGGCCACCCTGCTCCACATCGACTCATCCGTCTTCCCGGGCGAGGCGTCCGCCTCCCGCGCCGTCACGGACGCCTTCCGCTCGGCCTGGCAGGAGCAGCACCCCGACGGCACGGTGATCTACCGTGACCTGGCGGCGAACCCCGTGCCCCACATCACCGCGGCCGCCCACACAGCCGGCTTCGCCGATCCCGCCGCGCACACGGCCGAGCAGGCGGCCGAATTCGCCGCCCGCGTGAAGCTGATCGAGGAACTGGAGCAGGCGGACGCGGTCCTCATCGGCGCCCCGATGTACAACTACACAATCCCGTCGACCCTGAAGGCGTGGCTGGACAACGTGATCCTGATCGGCCGTACGGCGGGCGACACCCCCTCCGCCAAGGGCACCCCGGTCACCGTCGTGGCCAGCCGCGGCGGCTCCTACGCGCCGGGCACCCCCCGCGAGTCCTACGAGTACGTCCAGAACTACCTGACGGCGGTCCTCGCCGACGCTCTCGGCCTCGACGTCGACTTCATCGTGCCGGAACTGACCATGGCCCCGCACAACCCCGCCATGGCCGAACTCGTGCCCCTCTTCGAGGACTCCCGTGACCGCGCCCTCCGGGAGGCGGCCGCCAAGGCCAAGGCCGTGGCGGAACGCCTCGCCGCGTAGGAGCGGCGCGAGGAGGGCGGCCGCCGAGCCGGGCTCGGCGGCCACTCCGGCCTCGCCAGGAGCCCAGCCCAGGCAGACCTGCTTCTTCCTCAGCCCGCTGGAGGCCGTCGACGCGCGGCAACCGGTGGGCTTCCTCGGGCGGTTCGCCTCGGTCGGGGTCAGCCGGTCGGGACGAGCTTGAGGGTCGTGTCCCGCGAGGCCACCATCGGGCTGACGTAACCGGCCCCGTAACGGCCGTACTTGGCGCGGTATGCGGCGTCGATGCGGTCGTTGACGTCGGTGTCGGTGACCTCGACGAAGCTGACGTCCTTGGCGACGCCGCCGGAGCGGATGCGGCCGGCGTGGCTCGCCCGGGCCGCGCGGTACCAGGAGCCGGCGCTGCCCCGGTAGGAGCGGACGTAGAGGTCGTCGCCGTCGCGGACGACCCAGATCGGCACCGGTTTGCGCGGCGTTCCGTCGCTGCGCAGGGGCGCCATCTCGAGCTCGTCGGCGTGCCCGATGCGGTCGAGTTCGTCGTTCGTCCAGGTCGTCATCGGCACGTCTCCTTCTTGGTTGGGGGCGCGGGTCTTGGAGCGACACCGCCGAGTCGGCGGCTGGGCCGCGGCCGTACAACGGGGCGTTGGGCCTCGCGGGCGTGAGCGCTGACGGGGGAACGGGCGCACGCCCACGAGTGGACTGGGGGCAGGACGGGCTCAGGGCTTGAGCAGGGTCTTGATGGCGCGGCGCTCGTCCATCGCCTTGTAGCCCTCGGCGACCTGCTCCAGGGGCAGGGTGAGGTCGAAGACCTTGCCGGGGTTGATACGGCCTTCGAAGACCCGCTGGATGAGGTCGGGCAGGTAGCCGCGCACGGGAGCGGGGCCGCCGCGCAGACCGACGTGGGAGAAGAACAGCTCCTGGCCGTCGATCGCGACATCGTGCGGGACGCCGACGAAGCCGACGTTGCCGCCCGGGCGAGTCGAGCGCAGGGACTGCTGCATAGCCTCGGGCGTGCCGACGCACTCCAGGACGCTGTCGGCGCCGACGCCGCCGGTCAGGTCCTTGACGCGGGCGATGCCTTCTTCGCCGCGCTCGGTGACGATGTCGGTGGCGCCGAACTCCAAACCCAGCTTCTGCCGGCTCGCGTGCCGGCTCATGGCGATGATCCGCTCGGCGCCGAGCTCCTTGGCGGCGATCACACCGCACAGGCCCACCGCGCCGTCACCAACCACCACGGCGGTGGAGCCGGGCCTGACCTCGGCGGCCTTGGCGGCCCACCAGCCGGTGCCCATGACGTCCGACAGCGCCAGCAGGCTGGGCCAGAAGCCCTCGGCCGGGTGCTCGTCGGTGGCGACGAGGGTGCCCTGCGCGTTGGGGATGCGCACGTAGTCGGCCTGGCAGGTGCTCATGAACTCGCGGTGCACGCAGTTGGACTGGTAGCCCGCCCGGCAGTTCGCGCACGTGTTGTCGGAGGTGGCGAAGGAGCCGATGACGAACTGCCCCGGCTTCACCGAGGTGACCTCGCTGCCGACCTCCTCCACGATGCCGACGTATTCGTGGCCCATCGGGTGGGGGGCCTCCACGGGCTCCACCCCGCGGTAGGGCCCACAGGTCCGAGCCGCACACACAGGTGACGACGGTACGGATGATCGCGTCGGTCGACTCGATGATCTCCGGCTCGGGAACGTCCTCCACCCGGATGTCACCGGGGGCGTGAATGACAGTTGCTCGCATGACTCTTTTTCCTGGTCTGTTCTTTCGGAAGGGTGGGGCCGGTCGCGCGGCGACCACGCGCCGCAGACGGTGCGGTTCCGCCGCCACCCGACATCGCCACCGCCGAGCGCCTCGGCGCCCGCGTGGCCGAGCAGACCGCGTTCTTCCTCGCCTCGCGGCCGGTGCTGTGGTTCCTGTTCCTGTTCAACGGCGCCGTCGCCGCGTTCTGCGCCGTCGCCGTCGACGGCACCCAGGGACTCATGGCCGCCGCGGGAATGGGAGTCGTGTCGCTCGGATCGGGCTTCGGTCTCCTGCAGAAGCGGGGAAGGCCGCAGCCGGAGAGAGCCTGACCGGACAGCTCGTGGTGCAGCCCGCTACATCCTTCGTCCGGGAGTGCGCTCCCTCGTGCCGGCGCGCGCCGCTGTCCGCGCCGGGCCGAGGGCGGGCGCGGACAGCGGCGCGTCACGGACGACCGGTCACCAGGTGTCCCGGGCCGCCCGTCCGCCCCGCCGCGTGGTCATGCCGCGGGGCGCTTGACCGACGCGAGATGGGCGAACACCACCACGTTGGCCTCGTAGTCGTGAGCGCTGCGGTTGTAGTCGCCGCCGCAGGTGATCAGCCGGAGCTGAGGGGTCGGAGCGTCGGCGTACACACGGTTGTCCGGGAAGCCGGCCTTGCTGAAGGTCTCGACCGAGTCGACCTTGAACCTGGCGATGGTGCCGTCCGCGCGGGTGATGTCCACCTTGCTGCCCGGTTTGAGGGTGCGCAGCAGGACGAACACCGCCGGGCCGGTCTTGGTGTCGACGTGCCCCACCACGATCGACGTGCCCCGCTCGCCCGGCGAGGCGCC
Organism: Streptomyces sp. NPDC001796; assembly: GCF_042892355.1. Taxonomy (NCBI): domain Bacteria; kingdom Bacillati; phylum Actinomycetota; class Actinomycetes; order Kitasatosporales; family Streptomycetaceae; genus Streptomyces; species Streptomyces sp. NPDC001796. Next base: position 167,878 of record NZ_JBIAUC010000005.1, read on the forward strand.
GCCCCGGTACCAGCCCACCAGGTTGGTGTTGCTCCCGGGCGGCGGGTTGAGGTGCCCGGAGGCCCCCAGGGAGAGTTCCGTGAACGGCGCGTCCACTCCGATCTGCGGAATCTCGATCCGCTTCGGCGCCGACCGCGGCAGCCCCTGCTTCTGCGGACTCGCCGTGGCGTCCGGCCGCGGAGCCACCGGGGTGACGGCCGACGGCGGGGCGGCGTCCTCGGGCGGAGCGGCGTCCACCGGAGGGTCCAGATTCGCGGGCGAGACGGCTACCGCGGGCGGGGCCCCCGGCTTGGGGTCCGCAGGAGTGCCGGTCAGTGAGTTGTGGATGAGCAGAACGCCCACCCCCACCGCCACGGCCGGCCACAGCAGTGCTCGGCCGGCGGTACGGCGGGGCGCGGCTCCGCTCCGCGGCCGATCCGGTGGGGTGGGCTGCGAGAGGGCCATCGGACAGTGCCTCTTCATCGACGGGGGTGAGGATCGGACTTCAGGGGCCGGCAGCGGCCGACACAAGTGCCGAAGCCGCGGACGCCGTCACCCTTTCCAGGGCGACGGCGGCCGCGACCGCGCAGCAACCGGCGAGGGCCGCCGATCAGGCACCGGCGACACTCGACGCGCCCCGGCGCCGCAGCATGTACGCCCCCGCGCCGAGGCCGCCGAGGAGCAGCACCGAGCCCGCAGCCAGGCCGCTGCCGGACTCCGCCAGCCCGCCGCCACCGGCCTTCACCCCACCGCGGGGCTTCTTCGAGGCGCGCTCCTCGCTCCCGCTCGCGCCCTCCTCCTCGTCGCCCTTCGACCGCGATCCGCCATGGGCGCGCTCGCCGCCCTGCTCGTCGTCCTGCGAGGACTGCTCGTCCTCGCCCGACCAGCCACCCTCCTCCTGCTTGGCCATGGCCAGGGCGCCGCCACCGGCCTTCACCCCACCGCGCGGCTTGTCCTTCGAATGGCCGTGCTCCTTGCCCTTCGACTCCCCACCCTTGGCGTTGTCGCCCTCCTCGCCCTTCTCCTCGCCCTTGGACTCCTCGCCCTTGTCCTCGGCCTTGTACTCCTCGCTCTTGCCGCCGTGCTCCTCGCCCTTCTCCTCGCCCTTCTCCTCGCCCTTGGACTCCTCGCCCTTGGACTCCTCGCTCTTGCCGCTGTACTCCTCGTCCTTGGATTCCTCGCCCCTGCCGCCGTACTCCTCGTCCTTGGATTCCTCGCCCTTGTGGTGGCCGTGCTCCTTGCCCTTGTGGCCGCCGTGCTCCTCGCCGCCGTAGGAACCGCCGTCCGCGGCCCGAAGCTCGGGCACCGTCAGGGCGTACGCGGCGGGAGCGGAGAACACGACGGCAGCGGCGATCGCCGCGGAGGCGAACATGGTCCGGGTCGCTCGCATGAGAGGTAGTCCTTTCATCGCCACCACGAAGGCCGACACCACGTCGGCACGGGAAATCGCAGCGGTGACGTGATCACCTTCAACCCGAGGACCGCCTCTCACCACCGCAGAACACGGCAACGGAGCTAGCTCGTACTCCCTCCGGGTGCCTGCGGGCCGAAAAGTAACCCGGTCGGCAGCACCCCCGTCAGTACTAGTCCGACCACGAATGGACGCAGGGCGGGCGCGCGTCCGGACATCGATGTGCCGCACTCGTCGCCCCGATGACGCGGCATCAGGTCCCCGCACGACTTGGCGGCCGGCCGCTCCGTGCGCGAAGGCATGTTCGACGGTTGTTCAACTCCTCGCGCTGCGCGGTCATTTGGGGTGAGTCACGCGTCGCCCTTGGTCCGCCTGCGACGCGGCCCGCATGGGTCCGCCCGGGTGACGGTCCTCCTCGCTTGCTTTGTCTCTTGCGCAATCCGGGAACTGATTGGCGTCCGGAAGCGTCGATCATGGTGGACGCGGACGACGACATGGCCGTGGAGGACGTCGATGGGTGTGGCCCTGACCAAGGGCGGCAACGTGTCGCTGAGCAAGCAGGCCCCCGGCCTGACCGCCGTGACGGTGGGACTGGGCTGGCAGGCGGACACGGGCTACGAACCGGACGCCGGCGCACTGCTGTGCGACCGGAGCGGCAAGGTGCTGTCCGACGAGCACTTCGTCTTCTTCAACAACCTGAGCAGCCCGGACGGGGCGGTCCGCCACTGTGGCAGCGGCGGGCCGACCGGCGGTGACGACCAGCAGATCCACGTCGACCTCATAGGGTCCCGGATGAGGTCACCAGGATCGTCTTCCTGGTGTCGCTCTACGACGCCCCGGCCCGCGGCCAGGCCTTCGAGCACCTCGGCGGCGCATACATCCGCGTCGTCGACGAGGAGGGCGGCGCCGAACTGGCCCGCTACGACCTCGCGACCGCCGGTCTGTCCGCGGAAACCGCCCTGGTCTTCGGCGAGTTGTACCGGCACGGCGCGGAGTGGAAGTTCCGCGCCGTCGGCCAGGGCTACGCCTCCGGGGCGGCGGGCATCGCCGCCGACTACGGCGTGAACGTGCTCAAGGAGAGCGCGAGCCCGGTGCCGCCCGTAACCGTCGCCAAGTCCCCGGCGATGACCGGTCCGTCGCTTCCGTCCGCCCCCACCACCGCCCCGCAGCCGCAGGCGGTCACCACGCCGTCGCAACCCCCAGGGAGTTCCCCCGTGACCTGCTTCTTCGACCCGACCCACGGCCCCGGCACGACGACGGTGACCTGGTCGCCGCAGTGGGGCGTGCCCCGGCAGATCCAGACCTGCGGCGGCTGTGCGCAGCGCGTGCAGACGACGGTGCCGCCGTTCTACACCCCGCCCCAGCAGGGCTACCCCCAGCCCGTACAGCAGGGCTATCCGCAGCCTGTACAGCAGGGTTACCCGCAGTCCGTGCAGCAGGGGTATCCGCAGCAGGGCCACCCCGACCAGTACGCGGACCATCACCAGCACGGGGGCGGCCGCCGCTTCGGCACGGGCGCGCTCATCGGTGCGGGCGCGGCCGGACTGATCGGCGGGGCGCTGCTCAACGAGGCGTTCGACGACGACGAACCGGAGGTCGTGGTCAACAACTACTACGAGGACTGACGATGCGGGCGGCGGGACCGGAGAGGACGTCGGGGCCCGCGCCCCGCGCACGCCACCGACTGTCGCGCACGCGGGCCTCAATGCGCCGGATGCAGAAGGGGCGGGAGTACGTTCGGCACGGGCACACGGTGCGTCGGGTGTCCGCCGGTTCCCCGAGTGCGAAGGCGCAGGGGGAGAGGGGCGAGAGATGGCCGAGTCCCGGCTGCGGCGAAAGTGGCTTCCCCTGCTGGTGCTGGCCCTCGCCCTGTACGTCATCGTCCGCGCCGCCGGCACCCCGCAGTCCAGCGCGCCGCCCCCGGCCGACGCGTCCACCCCCGCCCCCGCTCCGTCATCCGCCTCCCCCTCTCCGAGTGCGTCCGCGTCGAAGAGCGCGTCGGCGTACGACCCGGCCGACTACGCCCCGCAGGTACGGGCCCGGGCCCGCCAGGCGGGGATCGACGCCCGGCTGCTGATGGCGATCCTCTACAACGAGGCCTACAAACCGCACGATCCCGTCCTGGAACGGGCCTGGCAGAAGTACAAACCGGATGCGTCCTTCGGCATCGCCGACATGCACCGCGCCACCTTCGACGCGGTCAAACAGGGCCGGGACTTCGCCGGTCGCCGCTGGGAGGACCTGCCCGACGACCGGGACCTGGCCATCGAGTCCGCGGCCTGGTACCTGCACGACCTGGCCGCGCAATTGCCCACCACCTGGCCCGCCTCCTACACCAAGGACGACCTGCTGGCCCTCGGCTACAACGCAGGCGTGGGCAACATGCTCGCCTTCGCGCGCGGAGCGGCCCCGGGCACCCAGGCCCGCTCCTACCTCGACCGCCTGCACGCCAACTGGACGAAGGCGGGCCAGGCGGTCGGGCCCTAGCGTTCTGACACCCGTACGAGAGGTCGGCGCACGGGTCGTCGTCGGCGGAGCGGGCGTCGGCCGCCACCGAGGAGGGCAGGGAGGCGGGTGTGGGGGAGGCCGAGGGGCCGGCGTGCTGCGCCTTCATCCGCGAGACTCATACGGAGGGGACGGCCGGCGCCGCCTGACGGTTGTACAGTTGCGCAATATAGCAATAATCTGAGGTGGTGCCGCGCGCCCGGCGGGCACTCCGGTCCTGGGAAGAGAAGGGGTGGGCGGGGATGCTCCGCAATGGCCTGGAACCCTGGCATCTGCTGATCGTGGCGATCGTCATCATCCTGCTGTTCGGTTCCAGGAAGCTCCCGGACACCGCTCGCGCGCTGGGCAAGTCGATGCGCATCCTCAAGAGCGAGGCCAAGGCCATGAAGGAGGACGGCGACACCGCGCAGTCCTCCTCGGGCGAGCCGTCGGCGCAGCGCCTGATCCAGGCGGCCCCCGGGGAGACTGCCTCGGCCCGCCCGGTGGGGGAGAGCGACACCGCCCGCTGAACTCCTGGAAATTTTCTGTGGGTTGACGATTCGTGGCATTGACGGGTCGTCAGGTGCCTGACGGGTTGAGTCGTGTCACACCAGTGCGTGCCCCAGCAGTCGCAGCAGATCCCCCGTGGCGTCCGCCGCTCCCAGCGCGGGCAGGGCGCCCAGTGCGAGTGTGGTCGCGGCCAGCGGCCACAGGTGCGGGGGCGGCCCCGCCTGGAGGGCGGCGATGCGGCGGGTGACCGCGCGGTCGGTGAAGGCCAACGCGCACGCCGGAGCTCGGCGCCCGGCGCTGAGCGCGGCGCGCGCCAGGGCGCGGGCCGTGGTGCCGCGGTCCCCGACCACGTCGGCCGCCCGCTCGTCCGCCCACCGCTCCATCAGGAACGTCACCGTGGTACGGACGGGCGCCAGCAGGGGATCGGCCGCCGCGGCGAGCGCCACGGCCGTCGACAGGAACGCGTGCCGGTGGGCCAGATGCGCCCGCTCGTGCGCCAGCAGCACCCGGCGCTCCGACGGCTCCAGGGCGCTCAGCATCGCCGAGGTGACCAGGATCCGGCCGGGCGCGCCGCCACTGCCGGGAATGGCGAACGCCCGCGGCACGGGTGAGGCGGCGACGACCAGTTCCGTGTCCGGCGGCTGTCCGGCGCACAGTGCCCGCAGCGTGCGGCGCGTCACGCGTTCCGTGCGGACGGTCCGGTACACGCGCAGGGCCACCCCTGCGAGAGCCAGGATCGCGGCGACGGCGATCGCCTCCGGTACCGGGTCCGGCAGTCGACGGCCGTCCTCGCGGGCGTCCGCGGCGACCGGCGGCACCTGGCCCACCAGGGTGATCGCCAGCAGCGCCAGCGACCAGACGGTGGCGGCCGCGGTGAACACGGCGGAGGCCGTCAGCACCCGGGCCGCGAGCGCGGGCGCCACCCGTCGGCCGACCAGCGGGCCGATGGCGGCCAGCAGAAGTGACAGCAGGAGCGGGACGTAGACGTCGATCTTCATGCGCCACCCCTCTCGGGGAGGGGGCCCCCGCCGAGCAGGTCGCGCAGCGCCTGTCCCTCTTCGGGGCTGAGACCGGAGACGAACTGCTGGAGCGTGGCGATCGGATCAGGGCCGCGGTCCAGTGCCTCGTGCATCGCCTCGGCGGTCAGTTCGGCCGCGTTCTTCGCGGGCCGGTACGCACCGCGCCGCCCGTCCACGTCGCGCAGCACGAGCCCCTTGTCGTACAGCCGTTTGAGGATGGTGTGCACGGTGTTGTAGGCGAGGCCGCCGCCGATCTCGGTCTGGATCTCGGCCGGGGTGAGCGCCTCCTCGGTGGCCCACAGTGTCGCGAGCACCTCGCTCTCCAGCTCACCGCTGCTGCGTCGTTCCGCCCTGCCCCCAGGGCCTCTGCCGGCCATGCCCGTAACCTTACAGCGCGTAGGGGGCTTGTCGGTGGCGGGACGGAGCCGTGCCCCCGCGTACCGCCACGGCCCCGACTCACTCCATCGGAGCAATACCGCCCACGGGGAGGCCGGGTGACCGCCGTTTTCGCGCTGCACCCCTTGGCCGTACGCGTTAGCTTGTCCGTGTTTTACCTGCTTCTTTCCTGGTTTCCATCGTCAGCCCTACGACTTGTAGGGTGTGATGCCCCTGCGGCCCGTAGGGGTGAGAGGTGGGTCATGGCCAACAGCTCGCGCACCACGCTCGCAGGCGTCCGTCGGCTCGCAGCGCCGACGGTCGCCGGCATGTCGTGGCGGGACCGCGGCCAGGGCCTGATCGCAGCGGTCGCGGGCGCGTTCGCGCTGGCCCAGCTCGTCCTCGTACGGCCGGGCATGGGGCTCGGCTGGGACGAGACGGTCTATGTCAGCCAGATCAGCGCCCACGCCCCCGCCGCGTACTTCAGCGCCCCCCGGGCGCGGGGCATATCCCTGCTGGTCGCCCCCGTCACCTGGTGGTCCTCTTCCACCGCACTGCTCAGGGTCTATCTGGCGGTGCTCTCCTCCGCCGCCCTGTTCGTCGCGCTGCGCGCCTGGCGCGGACTGTTCCCGGCCCGCGTCCTCGCCCTCGGGGGCGCCCTGTTCGCGAGCCTGTGGGTGACCCTGTTCTACGGCCCGCAGGTCATGCCCAACTACTGGGTCGCGATCGGCGCCCTGGCGGCCACAGGCTGCTTCCTGCGTGCCCACGCCGACAGCACCGGCCGGGCGGCCCTGTGGGGACTCGCCGCGGGCGCGGCGCTGATGACGTGGATGCGGCCCACCGACGCTGTCTGGACCACCGCGCCGCTGCTGGCCCTGGCGCTGTTCTTCCCGCGGTGGCGCCGACTGCGGCTGCTGTCGGCCCTGGTGGGCGGGCTCCTCGCCGGCGCGGCCGAGTGGATCGCCGAGGCCTACGCCGACTACGGCGGCATCCCGCACCGTCTCGCCGAGGGCTCCCGGATACAGGGCGGTCTGGGCTGGAGCATCGCCATAGGCGACCAGCTGCGCAGCCTCGGCGGGCGCGCCCTGTGCCGCCCGTGCTCCGGCCCACTGCCCAACCCGGCGGTGACCGCCTGGTGGTTCGTGCTGCCCCTGCTCGCGGTGCTCGCGGCGGCCGTCGCACTCCGGGCCCGCCGCCCGGCACCCCCTTCCCGCACCCTGGTGCCCCTGACCTGCGCGGCGACGGCGGCCTTCCCGTACCTCTTCCTCATCGGCTACGCCGCGCCGCGCTTCCTGCTCCCCTCCTACGCCCTGCTCGCGATCCCCGTCGGCGACGCGCTCCTGCACCTGGTCACCGGGCCGGACGGCCGGTGGCGCCCGGTCACCGCGACGCTGGTGGCGATCGGGCTCGCCGGGCATCTGGCGGTCCAGTTCGCGGTGCTGCACCGCACGGTGGCCCGCACCACCGCCGACCACCGCGGCTGGTCCCGCACCGCAGCCGAACTGCACCGACTCGGGGTCCGCCCGCCCTGCCTGCTCACCGGTGACGAAGCCGTCCCCATCGCCTTCTACGCCGGCTGCGCCTCCGCCGCCACCAGTGGCCACAACGCCAACGACACCGCCGCCGGCATCGCGAGCACCGCAGGGCGCATCCCTGTCGCCCACCTGGGCACCCCCACCGGCCGCGCGCCGTCGTACACCCGCGGCTGGAAGGCGTACACCGTCGACGGCGTCCGCATCCTCGTCTCGCCCACGGCGAGGGGCGGACGCGGATGAGTCCTCCGACGGCGACCGAGGCGGCGCCGGACACCCGGGTGGCGGCGGCCGCCCGGACCGGGACCGCCTTCCTGCGCCGCCGCGCCCACTGGCAGGCGGCTCTCACCCTCGCCGTGCTCGCCGCCGCAGCCCTGCTCGCCCTGCGCCACTGGCCGGTGATCGCGTCCGGTGCGGACCGGCTCACCGGTGCCGACCCGGGCTGGCTGCTGCTCGGGGCGACGGCCGCGACGGCGACCTGGGCTTGCTCGGCGCTCGCACAGCAGGGGGCGGTGCCCGAGGCGCTGCCCGGCGGGCGGCTGGTGGCCGTGCAGTTCGCCGCGTCCGCCGCCAACCATCTGCTGCCCGCGGGCGTCGGCGCGGGCGCCGTCAACCTGCGCTTCCTGACCCGCTGCGGGCTGCCCGTGACCCGCTCGGCGACCTCGCTCGCGGTCAAGGCCACAGCCGGAGGCATGACACGCGGCGCGCTGATCGCGGTCCTCGCGCTCGCCGGGCCCGGGCTGCTGCGCCTGCCGCGCGCCTCCACGGTCCTGGTGGTGGCCGCGGTCCTGGTGGCCGCCGCGCTCGCGCTGCTGCTGATCGGGCCGGTGCGCCGTGCCGCCGGGGCGGTACTGGCGGACGTACGGGCCGTGCACCGGATGCCCGGGCGGGCGCTGGCGCTGTGGGGCGGCTCGCTCGCCTTCGCGTCGCTGCACGCGCTGGTGGTGATCGCGGTGACCCGGTCCCTCGCCGTTCCGGTGCCACCCGGGCGGGTGGCGCTGGCCTACTTCGTGGCGAGCAGCGCGGCGGTCCTGTTGCCGACCCCGGGCGGTATCGGCGGGCTGGACGCCGCACTCGCCCTCGCCCTCTCGCTCAGCGGCGCACCCGGATCAGCGGTGGCCTCCGTGGTCCTCGGCTACCGCCTGCTGACGGTCTGGCTGCCGCTGCTGCCAGGGCTGCTGGTGCTGGGCCTGCTGGTACGGCGCAGGGTGCTGTGACAGTGGTGCCCGCCGGGCGGTCGACCAGGAAACCTGTGACGCATGGTCCGGGCTCTACGTGGGAGTGCCCGTCCGCTCGGGGGTGGTGTCCCGGCGGGCCGCCGTGGACGCCACCAGCAGCGGACGCAGCCGAGTGGTCGCCAGGCGGTGGGCCAGGGCGTCCGGGCGGCGGCTCAGGGGGATCATCGTGAGCGACGCCACCAGCGCACCGACCACGAACCCGGCCACCACGTCGTGCGGGTAGTGGGCGCCGACCCAGACGCGGGAGACCGCCATCGCACCGGCCGCCACCAGAGCGACGTACCCGATCCGGCGCGAGACGAGGAACAGGGCGACCGCGGCGGCCGCGGCTATCGCCGTGTGATTGCTCGGGAACGACCAGTCGCCCGGCGCCGGACACGCCTCCAGCGTGACCACGTGCAGGCTCTGGCAGGGCCGGTCCTCACGGACCAGCAGTTTCAGCACGGAGTTCACGGCGTAGGCCAGCACCACCAGCAGCGGCACCGCCAGGGCGAGCAGCGCGGCCCCGGCGCCGGTGCGGCGCGCCCGCCACCAGGCGAGGACCATCAGCACCGCGAACACCCCGAGCCCGTACGTCGACCAGGCGGAGATCGGCGCGTCCAGCCAGGAGGGGGTACGGCGGGCCAGGTCCACCACATCCGTGTAGGCCCAGCCGTCGATCGGGGCACCGTCGAAGGCGTACGTCATCCGCGGACACCCTCCTTCGCGGCCCGGCGGGAGCGCAGGACCTCAAGGGCGACCGGGATCAGGGAGACCAGGACGATCACCGCGACCATCGGCAGCAGGTACTTGTCGACGTTCGGCACCGAGGAGCCGAGCGCGTACCCGGCGAGGGTGAGACCGAGGCTCCACAGGAGGCCGCCGACCACCTGCCAGACGGTGAAGGTCCGCACCGGCACCTGGAGCGCGCCCGCCATCGGGTTCAGCACCGTGCGCACCACGGGGACGAAGCGGGCCAGGACGATCGCCTTCGCGTGTCCGTACCGCTCCAGGAGCTCCTCGGCGCGGCGCGCACCCTCGTGCAGGCGGGCCGAGCGGCTGCGGGTCAGCAGCGCACCGCCCGCCTTGCGGCCGAGCAGATAACCGCACTGCGACCCGGCGAGCGCGCCCACGGCCGCGGCGACCAGCAGCGCGGGCAGCGACAGTTTCACCCCCTGCTGCCCTGAGCCGGTGCACAGCAGGCCCGCGGTGAACAGCAGGGAGTCGCCGGGCAGGAAGAATCCGATCAGCAGGCCGGTCTCCGCGAACATCACCACCCCCACGCCCAGCACGCCGAAAGCGGCGAGCAGGGACTGGGCGTCCAGCACGTTCACCGCCAGCTGTGATCCCAGGAACAAGGAGGTGGCCATCGTCGGGAGCCCTTCCGGTGCGGAGACCGGGCGCGACGCGGCGTCACCCGGCTACTGACTACATTCGTGTAGACGTCTACGGAACTGTAGACGATGATCGGGTGGCGAACGTTCCCTCAGGGCGTCGCGAGCGAGATCTCCGTCGACTTGATCAGTGCGACGACGGAGGAACCGGGCAGGAGACCGAGGTCCTCCGCGGCGTCCTTGGTGATCGCGGCCGTGAGCGCCCCGCCCACGATCGTGACCTTCACCGACGCCATGGCCCCGCCCGTGGTGACGCGGTCGACGGTACCGGGCAGCTGGTTCCGGATGGAAACGCCCTCCACCGCCTCGGTGGCGAGCGCCACCTCCGTCGACTTGACCAGGGCGTACACCGAGGCGCCCGGAGCGAGGTTCAGCTCGTCCACGGCCTCCACGGTGACCGCCGCCGTGATGTCCTGCCCCCCGTTCAACCTGACCTTGACGGCCGCCATGACGTCGCCCGGGGTGATGGACGTGACGGTCCCGGGAATCTGGTTGCGGATGCTCAGGTTCATGGGCGGCCCTCGCGGAATGTGGAGAATGGCTGATTCTGTCCCGGCCGGTCCACGGTAGCGGGATGCGCGGGCCGTCTCCGGGCGGCGCGTCAGGCCGGATACGTCTCGGTCCGCAGCTCAGGGCGGACACGCCCGGTCCGCGCGTCAGGCCGGATACGCCCGGTCCGCCGCTCAGGCCGGATAGGCGTGCGTCTGCGCCGCCTTGACCGTGGCCCACACCGTGGCGCCCGGATGCAGCCCGAGTTCGGCGGCGGCGACGGTGGTCAGGTCCGCGGCCAGGGACAGCTCACCTGTGAGGTCGGCGCGGATCTGGTCGCCGTGCGTCTGGAGCCCGGCCACCCGGCAGCGCCACAGGTTGCGCGCGCTGGAGCCGTCGGGCCGGTCCCGGTACACGGTCACCGCGCTCGGCCTGAACGCCACGAAGACGGGTCCGGAAAGGTCCTCCGTAGTGGTGATCGAGCAACCGGCGTCGAGCCGTACGGCGTGCCCCTGCGCCGTCCCCCGGTACAGGTTGAGCCCGACGAGCTGGGCGATGTAGTCGGTGCGCGGACGGCGGGCGATGTCGGAGGGGGCGCCCTCCTGGACGACCCTGCCGTGCTCCACGACCACCAGCCGGTCGGCCAGGACCATCGCGTCCAGCGGATCGTGGGTGACCAGCACGGCCACCGCCTCGAACCCGTCCAGATGGCGGCGGAGCCCGCCCCGCACCTCCAGCCGGGTACGGGCGTCGAGCGCGGCGAGCGGTTCGTCGAGCAGCAGCAGCCGGGGCCGGGTCGCCAGCGCCCGGGCCAGCGCCACGCGCTGCGCCTGGCCGCCGGAGAGCCGGCGCGGCTTGGCGCTCGCGTGCTCGGCGAGCCCCATGCGCTCCAGCCACCCTGCGGCGACCGCCCGGGCCTCGGCCTTGGACGCGCCCCGGCAGCGCGGGCCGAAGGCCACGTTGTCCAGCGCCGACAGGTGAGGGAAGAGCAGATAGTCCTGGAAGACGACACCGACGGGGCGCGCCTCGGGGGGAGTGCGCTCCAGCCCGGCCCCGTCGAGCCGCAGATGACCGCCGGAGAGCGGGACCAGCCCGGCCAGCGCACGCAGGGCGGTGGTCTTCCCGGCGCCGTTGGGCCCGAGCAGCGCGACCACCTCCCCGGGCGCCGCGGCCAGCGCCACGTCCAGCCGGAAGGAACCGCGCTCGACGACGATCCGCGCGTCGAGGCCGTCGCCGCGCACGCCGGTGGCGGTGCTGCGCGGGGTGGTCCGGTCGGTGTGGGTCATGACGCCGTCATCCAGCGGTCCCGCAGCCCCGCCAGGACCGCGATCGACACCGCGAGGAGCACCAGGCTCAGCGCGATCGCCGCCGCCGGGTCGTTCTGCAGGGCCAGGTAGACGGCCAGCGGCATGGTCTGCGTACGGCCCGGGAAGTTGCCCGCGAAGGTGATCGTCGCCCCGAACTCGCCGAGTGCCCGCGCCCACGCCAGCACCGCGCCGGCCGCGACACCGGGCGCTATGAGCGGCAGCGTCACCCGGCGGAACGCGGTGAAGCGGGACGCGCCGAGTGTCGTCGCGGCCTCCTCGTAGCGCGGATCGGCGGCCCGCAGCGTGCCCTCGACGCTGATCACCAGGAACGGCATCGCCACGAACGCCTCGGCGACCACCACACCGGTCGTCGTGAACGGCAGCGTGATCCCGAACCAGGAGTCCAGCCACCGCCCCACCACGCCGTTGCGCCCGAGCGCCAGCAGCAGGGCCACACCGCCCACCACCGGCGGCAGCACCAGCGGCAGGGTCACCAGGGCCCGCACGAATCCGCGGCCCGGGAAGTCCGTACGGGCCAGCAGCCAGGCCAGCGGCACCCCGAGGACCAGACTCACGGCGGTCGCCGCGGTGGCGCTGACCAGGGACAGCCGCAGCGCCTGCCACACCTCCGCGCTGGTCAACTGGTCGGGCAGGGTGTGCCAGGGAGCCCGCACGAGCAGCGCCACCAGCGGCAGCAGCAGGAACGCCAGGCCGACGAGCGCGGGGAGCAGCAGCGGCAGCGGAACGCCGGGCCGGCGGACACGTCCGCGCCGCGGTCCGCCCAGCAGGGTGTCGGCCGCGGTGCCGGACGCGTCGATCCGGGTCACGGCTGCAGGAACCCGGCCTCGGTCAGCACCTTGCGGCCCTCGGCGGAGGTCACCAGCGCGATGAACGCCTTCGCCGTCTCGGCGTTGGGCGCGTCCTTCAGCAGGGCGATCGGATAGTCGTTGACGGCCTTGGCCGACTCGGGGAACTCCACGCCCTGCACCCTGTCACCCGCCGCCTTCACATCGGTCCGGTAGACGACCGCGGCGTCGGCCTCCTTCAGCTCCACCTTGTTCAGGGCGCTCTTGACGTCCTGCTCGTACGACACCGGTGTCAGCTTCAGGCCGCTCGCGGCCAGTGCCTTCTGCGCGGCGGCCCCGCACGGCACGGTCTTGTCGCACAGGACGACCTTCAGGCCGGACCTGGTGAGGTCCTTCAGAGACGAGACCTTGTCCGGGTTGCCCGGCAGGGTGGCGATCTCCAGTTGGTTGCGCACGAAGGTCACCGGGGTGGTGGCCGTGTCCTTCTTGTCCGCCACGATCGCCATGGTCTTGGGGCTGGCCGCGGCGAAGACGTCCGCCGGGGCGCCCCCGGTGATGCTCGCGGCGAGGGTGTCGCTGCCGCCGAAGTTGAAGGACACCTTGGTGCCTGGGTGTTCCTTCTCGAACTCCTTGCCCAGGGCCGTGAAGCTCTCCTTGAGGGAGGCGGCGGCGAAGACGGTGACCGTGCCGGACGGCTTCGGCGACGGCGACGCGGCGGACGCCGCCGTCTTGGGGGAGTCCGACGAGGAGGAGCAGGCGCTCAGGGCCAGCAACGCGGCGGCCCCCGCACCGGCCACCTGCACCATCCGGCGGGGCCGGCGCGCGGAACGGGTCATCACGGGTCCACTCCCTCTGCTCGTCCAGGAGGGAGCAGGGCACCCCTCCGATACGCCGATCATACTGGCGCAGATGCGACCCGGAAGTGCACTGCGGCATCGCACAAGCCGGTCTGCCGGGGGATCGGGTTGGCGTGTGCGTTCGTCCGGAGGTGTCGTCGGGGACCGTCTCAGGCCGTGTCGATATGGACGTTCGTCGACTTCACCCGGGCGGTGGCCTCCATGCCCACCTCCAGGCCCAGTTCCTCCACGGCCTCCCGGGTCAGGAGGGAGACCAGACGGTGCGGGCCCGCCTGGATCTCCACCTGGGCCGCCACGTCACCGAGCTTCACGGCGGTGACGATCCCCGGGAAGGCGTTGCGGACCGAGGTGTACGAGGGGGCGTCCTCCTCGCCGGCGCCGCCGCGCGCCAGCTCCACCGAGAACGCGGCCAGGTCCCTGCCGTCGATGACCCGCCGCCCGCTCTCGTCGCGCCGGGTCGCCACCCGCCCCGCGTCCGCCCACCGCCGCGCGGTGTCCGGGCTCACCCCGAGCAGCCGGGCGGCCTGGCCGATTGTGTAGGACTGCATGCGCGCCACGATAGGCGCCCGCGCCACCCCCTCAGCAACGCGCCCCTCGGCGTCCCCGGCACGCCGGATCTGCGGAAACGGACATGATCGCGGGCGTCCGCATGGCAGGATCCCACCCCATGGACGTGTCCTGGACGGTGCGGAGCCTGCGCGCGGCGGTGTTCGCCGTCGTGTGCGTGCTGCTCGCCGTCGGCGGACACACGCTGGCCACCGGCGCGGTGCCGCCGGTGTGGGCGGACGCGGCGGGGTTCCTGCCCGTGTTCGCCGCCGGGGCGGTGCTCGCCGGGCGTGAGCGCTCGCTGCCCGGCATCGCCCTCGCGATGCTCATCGTCCAGGGCGGGCTCCATCTCGCCTTCGGCGCGGCCGGGCCGGCACAGATGCCGATGGGCATGCCGGGCATGGCGCACGGCACGCCCATGGCCGCCGCGCCGCACGCCATGACCTCGCACGCCGTCGCCGCCCACCTGGCCGCCGCCCTGCTGGCCTCCTGGTGCCTGCGGCGTGGCGAGGCCGCCCTGTGGACGCTGCTGCGCAAGGCCGCCGCGTTCGTCCCGCGCCTCGCCGTCCGGTGGCGTACGGCACCGCTGCCCGCGTACGTCCGGCCGCCGCGCCCCTACGCCCGCCGACGCCGGCTCCCCGGACAGGCGCTGCTGCGCCACGCCCTCCACCGGCGCGGCCCGCCCCCGGCAGCCCCGTACACCGTCTGAACCCCCCAACACCCAGTACCAGTACGGAGCTTGCCGACCCATGTCCCCGATGCATACCACCCTGCGCCGCGCCACCACCGTCGCCGCGCTCGCCGCCGCCGGTGTCCTCACCGCGGCCGGGGCGGCCTTCGCCCATGTCACCGTCCACCCCGAGACCTACGCCAAGGGCGCCACGGACGGTGTGCTGACCTTCCGGGTGCCCAACGAGGAGGACACCGCCGCGACCACCAAGGTGCAGGTCTTCCTGCCCACCGACCACCCGATCCTGGGCGTTCTGGTCAGCCCGCAGGACGGCTGGACGGCGCAGGTGACCACCACCAAGCTCAAGACCCCGGTCAAGACGGACGACGGCACCATCACCGACGCCGTCTCCCAGATCACCTGGACCGGCGGTCGCATCCGGCACGGCCAGTACCAGGACTTCAACGTCGCCTTCGGTCAACTTCCGGAAGACGCCGACAAGTTGACGTTCAAGACGCTGCAGACCTACTCCGACGGAAACGTCGTCCGCTGGATCGAGGAGGCCCAGAAGGGGCAGGACGAGCCGGAGAACCCGGCGCCGGTGCTCCAACTGACCGCCAAGGGCACGGCGGAGGGCGGCGGTTCCACCGCGGCACCCGCGGGCACCGGGGAGAAGCCGAGTGCCGGCACGACGAAGACCGCGGCCACCAGTGACTCCACCGCCCGCGGGCTCGGCATCGCCGGTCTGGTCGTCGGCGTGCTCGGGCTTGCCGCCGCGGGCTTCACTCTCGCCCGCGGTCGCACCGCCGGGTCCTCCGGCACCTCTCACCCGTCCTCGTCCGAGTGACCGGATCCCGCCCCGCCGGCGTCACCTGCCGTCGGCGGGGCGGGGAGCCCGGCGCTCCTCGGCCTTCGCCGGCCGCCCGTGCCCGAAGGCCGCCGCCCATACCACCACGGACGACCCGACGATGACGAAGCCCACGTTGTCAAGGTCGAGCCCGGCTCTGCTCAAGCAGGTGACCTGACCGGCATCACTTCTTCTGCGAGGGCGGGACCTTCTGTGCCGCCAGGTGGATGTCCTGGCTCGACAGCGTCATCGGCGACGCGGTGAAGGCCCGCAGCCGGATGCGGGTGCCCTTCTCGGGTATGGCGAATCCCTTGCCCGGCGCCTGGATCCGGTACGTCGCCGAAGCGTGGGCGCCGACGGACGACGGACCCTGGAGCACCTTCCAATAGCGGCTCATGCCCTGGCCGGTGGTCACGGCGAAGTGGGGCTCGACGGCGGAGTCGCCGGTGTTGTTCACGCGGACGGTGAGCGTCTTGACGGTCTGAGGGGTCGTCCGGGTCGAGCCGACGGCCTGCATCCGCAGCGGCGGCTTGCCGGTCGCCGCCACCAGTGCGGCCACCAGGGCCGGCGCCACCAGGGCCCCGGCGAGCACCGCGCGGGCCGTCCGCCGGCCGTGCAGCAGCCGGGGCTGCCAGGCGGTGGCGAACGCGGAGGGCGGCACGGTGACCGCGGCCGCCAGCCACAGCGGCGTCATCATCAGGTAGTAGCCGTCCTGCGAACGGGTCGCCAGGAAGAACGCGCACCAGGGCAGCACGGTCGCCGCCGGACCCAGTCGGCGCACGAACAGCACGAACAGAGCCAGCAGGCCCGCCGCCAGCAGCATGCTGGCGTGCGAGTACCAGGACAGGCGGTCGCTGCCGTCGGTGTAGTACAGGGAGATGCCGACCAGGCCCTGGCCGTGGATGATCGCGCCCTGGGTGAGCGGCAGCGCGATGCCCTCGATCCATGTACGCGGCTCGGTCACGATGAAGTAGGCGTTGATCAGCAGCCACGTTCCGGCGGCGATGCCCACGATCCGTCCCACGGCGCGGGCCGCCTCACGCGCCCCCAGCTCGCCGCGCCGCAACGCGTAGACCCCGGCGAGCAGGAACGGCGTCAGGAACCAGGGCAGTTGCTGGCTGGCGCAGGCCGCGCCCAGGCAGGCCGCCCGCGCCCAGTCGGCCGGGCCGCCCATGCCCATCCGCGTCCAGCGGACCACCACCGGGATCAGGAACGCCAGCGCGACGATCGCGGGGTAGCCGAGCCGGGCGTACATCGGGATCATGCCGAAGCCCAGGCAGACCATGGTGGCCGCCGAGCGCCACGGCGTCGGCAGCATCTTCCACATGACGATCGTGCCGAGCGCGATCGCGGTGGTGGGGACCAGGACCTCGGGCAGCGCGCCGTGGCCCATCCACAGCAGCGGCGCGGTGAGGATCGCGGTCAGCGGCGGATAGCCGTAGGTGAAGTCGTAGCCGCCCTCCACCGTCTGGGTGTAGGCGACGGTGCTGTGGTGCCCGAACAGCCACGGCCAGGCCTGCCCGTACACCGGGTCGCCGTGCAGTAGCTCGCGGGCGGCCTGGATGGTGAGGATCGACTCGTCGCTGTAGTCGTGCAGCGCGCCGGACGCGCAGTAGACGAGCGTGATCGCCGTCACCAGGACCACGAGATCCAGTCGCGCCAGCGAGCGGCTGCGCCGCACCACCAGTGTCAGGACGCCCGTCACCAGGATCGACGCGTAGCAGACGGAGATCACTGCGGCGATCGGCGGCTGATGGCTGGCGGCGCTGTTCCACACGTTGCGCGTGCCGATCAACAGGCTGATGTTCGCGAGCAACGTGAGAATGCGGTGCCACTGTGCGGGAGCCCCGTCCGGCTCGGCCTCGCCCCGTGCCACCAGCGGGAGCACCCGGCGGGCGCTTGTCGACGGCTTCACTTCTGCCACATGCACGGAAGGACGCTAGGGGGAGATCATGAACGCCGGGGGCCCGGAGGTGAAGAGCCCGGTAGCAGTGAGGTGAAGAGGGCTCGTACGGGGGGTTGCGCCGACGGTTGCCCTCTGCCTGCCGGCCACCATCGAGGCACCGCACGCCGCCTCAGTAGACGTCCCGCACATACCGCTTCTCCGCCGCGAGCTGCTTCACATACGCGGTCGCCTCCGCCTCGCTCATGCCGCCGTGCAGGACGGCGACGTCCCGCAGCGCCTGGTCGACGTCCCTGGCCATGCGGGAGGCGTCCCCGCAGACGTAGAAGCGGGCGCCTTCCCGCAGCCAGTGCCACAGCTCGGGGCCGTGCTCGCGCATCCGGTCCTGGACGTAGACCTTGGCGCGCTGGTCGCGGGAGAAGGCGGTGTCGAGGCGCGTGAGCACGCCGTCCTCCCGCAGCTTCGTCAGCTCCTCCTCGTAGTAGAAGTCGGTGGCGCGGTGCTGCTCGCCGAAGAACAGCCAGTTCGGTGCGGTGTGGCCGAGTTCGCGACGCTCCTGGAGGAAACCGATGAAAGGGGCGACCCCGGTGCCGGGTCCGACCATCACCATCGGGGTCGAGCCGTCCGCCGGCGGCCGGAAGTGGGGCGAGCGCTGCACGAAGACCGGCACCGGCGCATCGGGCTCCGCGTCGGCGAGGAAGCCGCCGCACACCCCGGCGCGGGGCCGCCCGCGCAGACTCTCGTAGCGCACCACGGACACGGTCAGCGACACCCGGTGCGGGTCGACGAGCGGGCTGGAGGAGATCGAGTACAGCCGCGGCTGCAACCGCTTGAGCACTCCGGTCCATTCCTCGGCCGTGGCCCGTACCGCGTACTCGGCCGCCACGTCGACGGCCTGCCGGCCCCAGCACCAGCGCGCCAGGCCGTCCTTGTTGTCGGGGCGCAGCAGCTGCCGCAGCTCCCGGTCGTCGCGGGTGCGTTCGGCGACGAAGCGCAGCAGGTCCGGGGTGATCCGGGTGATGTCGAGATGCCTGAGCAGGGCTTCGGTGAAGGGCACCTCTCCCGCTCCCGCGACCTCGACGGCGGCGGCTCGGTCGATGCCCGTCACCTCCAGCCATTCCTCCACCAGCGCGGCGGAGTTGACCGGGCGCACACCGAGCGCGTCCCCCGTCTCGTACGTGAGGCCGGTCCCGCCGGTGTCGAACGTGAACCGGCGCACCTCCTTGGCCGCTCCGGGCAGGCTGAGCAGCCGGTTGCCGACGAGGCGGGCGGTCGCCGGGGCGGGTTTGCGCGGCTTCGGCTGCGCGGGGGCCGCCGCCGGGGCGCCGCCGAGCGCCGCGAGGACCGACTCGAGCCAGGCGCCCGCGGACGGCTCGTAGTCGGGTTCGCAGTCGGTGCGCGGCGCGAGGCGCACCCCGCCCAGCTCCTGCAGGCGCGCGTCGAGACGGCGCCCGTGTCCGCAGAAGTCGTCGTACGACGAGTCGCCGAAGGCCAGCACGGCGAAACGGACGCCGTCCAGGCGCGGAGCCTCCTGGCCGGAGAGTGCGTCCCAGAAGCCGGAGCCGTTGTCGGGCGCGTCGCCGTCTCCGAACGTACTCGTGATCAGCAACAGATCCGCGCCACGAGGGAGCCTGCCGACGTCGGCCTCGTCCATCCCGACCAGGGTCGCCCGGTGTCCGGTCGCGCTGAGCCGCTGGGCGGCCGCCGTGGCGAACTCCTCCGCGTTCCCGGTCTGCGAGGCCCACAGCACGACGACCTCACGGCCGGCCGGCTCCCGCTCTTCGGGCGCGCTGCCGGCCCGGGAGTACATGCCGGCGAGGACACCGTTGACCCACAGGGCGTGCTCCGGGCTGAAGGGCGCGTCCGGCGGCAGCACGGGCACCCCGGGGGCACCGGAACCGAGGCCCGCGAGGAAGCCGGTGAGGTACTGGCGCTCCTGGGCGCTCAGGACCGGCGGAGGGGCGGGGGCGAGGCCGAAGGGGTCGGTGGCGCTCGGGGCGATGGGCACCGGGACCCGTGTGACCGCCGGGACGGGGGCCGCCGGAGGGCTCGCCGGCTCGGCCACCTTCGCCAGCGCCACCGCGCACACCTTCAACTCCGGCTGGAAGGAGACCGGGTCCACCGCGTCGCTGGTCACCGCGTTGACACTCAGATACTCGCCGAACAGGTCGTTCCAGTGGAACGGGGCGAAACAGCACCCGGGCCGCACCCGGTCCGTCACCACCGCCGGCAACACGGCCCGCCCGCGCCGCGAGGCCACCTCCACCCGGTCGCCGTCCGCGATCCCGAGCGCGGCCGCGTCCTCGGGGTGCACCTCCACGAAGGGCCTCGGATTGAGCTTGTTGAGCTTCTCGACCTTCGCCGTCTTGGTCAGCGTGTGCCACTGGTGCTGCACCCGCCCGGTGTTCAGCAGGAACGGGTAGTCGTCGTCCGGCAGTTCGGCGGGCGGCAGATGGGGCCGCGCGTGGAACGCCGCCCTGCCGCTCGGAGTGGGAAACGTCAGCCCGCCGTCGACGTACCGGATCGGATTGCGCGCCGGACCGTCCTCCCGGGAGGCCGGCCACTGCACGGGCCCGCTCCGCAGCCGGTCGTAGGTCACCCCGCGCAGGTCCCAGCCCGTCTTCGGGTTCCAGGCGCGCTTGATCTCCTCGAAGACCTCCTCGGCGCTTGCGTAGGAGAAGCCCTCCGCGTACCCCATCTCCCGCGCGACCGCCGCGATCAGCCGCCAGTCGGCCATCGCCTCGCCCGGCGGGTCCAGCGCGGGCCGGGCGAGGGTCAGCCCGCGCTCGCTGTTGACGAGGACGCCCTCGGTCTCGGCCCACAGCGCGCCGGGCAGGACCACGTCGGCGTAGGCGTTGGTCTCGGTCTCGGCGAAGACGTCCTGGGCGACGACGAACTCGGCGGCCTCCAGGCCCTCGATGACCGTCTTGCGGTTGGCCACCGACGCCACGGGGTTGGTGCACATGATCCAGCAGGCCTTGATATTGCCGTCCGCCATCTTCTGGAACATCTCGACGGTTCCGCGCCCCACCCCGTCCGCGCGCAACGTGCCCGGCCGGAGCCCCCACAGCTCCTCGACGAACGCCCGCTCCTCCTCCACGAGCACCGACCGCTGACCGGGCAGCCCCGGCCCCATGTACCCCATCTCGCGCCCGCCCATGGCGTTGGGCTGCCCGGTCAGGGAGAACGGACCGCTGCCCGGACGGCAGATCGCGCCGGTCGCGAGGTGCAGGTTGACGAGCGCGTTGGTGTTCCAGGTGCCGTGCGTGGACTGGTTGAGCCCCATGGTCCAGCAGCTCGTCCACTCCTTCGCCTCGCCGATGAGCCGGGCCGCCCGGCGGAGGTCCTCCTCGGCCAGACCGGTGATCCCGGCGACGGCGGTGGGCGTGTAGTCGGCGAGGAAGGCGGGCATCGCCTCCCAGCCCTCGGTGTGCCGGGCGATGAAGCCCTCGTCCGTGTGCCTGTTCTCGTGCAGCAGGTGGAGCAGCCCGTTGAGCAGGGCGAGATCGGTGCCGGGCCGGATCTGCAGGAAGAGGTCCGCCTTCGCGGCGGTCGCGGTGCGCCGGGGGTCGACGACGATCAGCTTGGCGCCCGCCTTGACCCGGTCCATCAGGCGCAGGAACAGGATCGGATGGCAGTCGGCCATGTTCGAGCCGATGACCAGGAAGGCATCCGCCTCGTCCAGGTCGTCGTACGATCCCGGCGGCCCGTCGGCGCCCAGCGACAGCTTGTATCCGGCGCCCGCGCTGGCCATGCACAGCCGCGAGTTCGACTCTATCTGGTTGGTCCGTACGAAGCCCTTGGCCAGCTTGTTGGCGAGGTACTGCGCCTCGAGGCTCAGCTGGCCCGACACATAGAAGGCGACGGCGTCCGGGCTGTGCTCGTCGACGATCTCCCGCAGCCGGCGGGCGGTCTCGCGCACGGCCGCGTCCACGGGAGCGGGCACGGGCTCCGCCCCCCGGTCGTCGCGCACGAGCGCCGTGGTCAGCCGCCCGGGCGCGGCCAGCATGTCGGCGGTGGTGGCGCCCTTGGTGCAGAGCCGGCCGCGGTTGGCCGGGTGCTCCTTGTCGCCGGACGCCTTGACGACACGACGGCGGCCGTCTGGACCGGTCGCGACGTCGAGCACGATCCCGCAGCCGACGCCGCAGTACGAGCAGACGGTTCGTATCTGCTGCGTTCCGGGGCTCGTGGTCATGCCGACGACCGTACGAATTGCCCGTTACGCGGATGTCACGCGCCGTGATCTTGAGCCGTTACGCGCGCTGCACACCGGGCAAAGGGCCCGTGTGAGGCGACGCCGGCGTGGTACTGGAGGGGCGCCCTCCGGCCGAAGTGACCGAAGGGAGTGTCGCGGTCCGTGTCGCTGTTGGGCCGAACGGGTGACCATGCGCAAGAATTGCCCGGTGCAGACGATGAGTGCGAGCCGACACGGGGAGGGCCGGTGAACAGCCACGATGTCACCGACGAACAGTGGGAGGGGCTCGCTCAGGTCGTTCCGCTGCGGGGCCGGGACGCCTGGCCGTCAGCGGTCGACCACCGGGCGCTGCCCGAGGCGGAGACCGAGGCGCGCCGCCGCTTCGTCGTCCTGAGGGTCAATGTGTTCGCGGACGCCCGCGACGTCGCCGAGACCCTGATGGCGGGCGTACCGGTCCTGCTCGACCTCACCGGCGCGGAGACGGACGTCGCCAAGCGGGTCCTGGACTTCAGCACCGGCGTCGTCTTCGGCCTGTCCAGCGGGATGCACCGGGTGGACCGCAACGTGTTCCTGCTGACGCCGCGGGGCACGGAAGTGCGGGGACTGATGGCGGAGGCAGGGGTTCCGGGAGTCTGAGCCGGGGTGTGGGTCCCCGACGGGCCCGGCCGGTCGCTCGATCGTAGGAAGCCCGCGGGGCCGGAACGGTTCGCCGGTCCGCAGGAGACCTACGGTCCCGGACATGACCCTGCCGCCTGCACCACCCGTGCCCGCTGTCCCTGAGCAAGCCGCTCCCGCCGGTCCGCGTCCGGACCGGCCGTGCGTCACCGAACTGCGGCTGTCCGCCTTCGCCGGGCATCGGCGGGCGACCTTTCCACTGGGCCCGTTGACCCTGTTCACCGGGCCGAGCGGTTCGGGCAAGTCGCGCGCGTTGCAGGCGTACGGGGCGCTCGCGCGGCTCGGCGGCGGTGCGGAGCTGGCCGAGGTGTTCACGGACCCGGTGGCCTGTGTCCCCGAGCGGGCGCGGCCCGACGCCCAGTGGCGGCGCGGCTTCCGGATCGGCTGCACGGCCGACGGCCCTCAAGGGCCCGTCCGGCTCGACGTCGCCGTGCAGGTCGAGCCCGAGCTGCGCATCGTCGGCGAGCGGTTGACGTCCGGTGGTCTGGTGCTGCTGGAGACCGCACTGCGCGACCCGAGCCGCCCGGTGGTGCAGGCGGCCTGGCACACCGCCGGCGCCTCCCCGGTCACCCGGGGGCCGCTCCCCGACGACCGTCTCGGTACCGCCCTGCTGCCGCTGCGCGTCGCGGGGAAGACCGACGGCCAGCGCCGGGTGCTCGCCGCCGCCGAGCAGATGGTGGTCGCTCTGCGCTCGGTCTTCGCCTGCGACCCGAGCCCCCGCCGGATGCGCGCCCCCGTCCCGCTGGGCGCGGGCCGGCTGCTGCCGGACTGCTCCAACCTCGCGGACGTCCTGTGGCGCACGCGCGCGGAGTGCGGCCGGCGGCACGCGCTGCTGACGGCGGCGGTCGCCGCCGGGTGCGCGGGAGAAGTCGTCGACCTGCTGGCGGAGCCGCTCGGCGACGGCACGGTCCGCGCGCTGCTCGACCGGGGCGACGGACAGCGCACCCCGCTGAAGCTGCTGGGCGACGGCGAACTGCGGTACGTCGCCCTGGCCCTCGTCCTGCTCACCGGCCCGGGCGTCCTGGAGGTCGACCCGGTGGGAGAGGTACCGGCGGCGCTGCAGACCCTCACGGTCCTGGCGGACGGCTTCGACCGCCGCATGGACCGGCTCCAGGCACGCGAACTGCTCCGGCTGGCGGCGCTGATGTGCGAGCGGGGCCACATCCGGCTGGTGGGCGCGGTGAGCGAGACGTCCTTGGCGGCGGGGTCGAACGGGGTGACGGTGGTAGACCTGAGCGCGTGACAGAGGAACCCGGGCAGCGCAAGGACCTGACCGTGGCGCGGCTGCAGCGCCGGCTCGCCGACTTCGCGGCCGCCCGCGCCTGGCAGCCGTACCACACTCCCAAGAACCTGGTGGCCGCGCTCAGCGTGGAGGCGTCCGAACTCGTGGAGATCTTCCAGTGGTTGACGCCGGAGGAGTCCGCGCGCGTCATGGAGGACCCGGGCACGGCCCACCGGGTCACGGACGAGGTCGCGGACGTCCTGGCGTACCTGCTCCAGCTCTGCGAGGTACTGGGCATCGACGCGCTGGCGGCGCTGGACGCGAAGATCGACCGCAACGAGGAGAGGTTTCCGGCGTCCGGGAAGGAGTGATCACGGAAGCTCGGATGGTTACGCTCCGGAGTCATTGAGTTGTCCACATCCCCCTGGTTGTCCACAGATTTCGTACCAGCTCTGGCTTTTCGGCCCGACTGCACTCACTCTGGGTAGTGGACACCGGAGTTCGGGCAGACGTGCGGAAGCGCGCGTCGGACAGAGCGGGGGCAGGGCATGGATGCGGTGCGGCTCATCGTGGCGAGCAGGCGCGCCCTGGCGGGGAGCGAGGGCGGCCCGAGGATCATGGCGGAGGCGTGGCAGGCGTACGCCCTGGCACAGGCGATCGGCAGCCGCCTGGCGGTCTCGGGCCCACCTGAACTGCGCGGCGAGGCACTGGGGTTGACGGAGCTGGCGGGCAGGGGCTGCGGCGTGCTGGACACGCCGCCCGTCGACGTGGCCGATCTGCGCGCGGCCCAGCTCACCGAGCTGGGCGACGCCCGCAAGGCGCTCCTTGACCTCGGCTCCCTCCTCATGGAACTGGGCATGGCCCTCGTCGCGGTGGCGAGCGCGGCGGACGACGAGGGCACGTACTGGCAGTGCATGGAGGCGATAGACGCGGCGGACGAGTCGAGGGACCGGGTCAAGGAGATGCTGCGCAGACTGGCGGCGAGAGACGGCGAGATACGGGAGCGGGACCGGGCGGCGGGCTGAGTGACGGCACTGTCCGACCCGGCCCGGGCCGGAGTGCGGCGGCTCAGCCTCGGTCGTCGTCGCCGGTCTTCGGCCCGCGCAGCTCCGCCCCGAGTTCCGTCAGGTCCGCGGTGAGCGCCGCCATCAGCCTCTCCATCCGCTCCAGCAGCCCCTCCGGCTGCCCGGAGACAGCCTCGTGCGGCACCCCGCCGGGGGACACAGCTTCCTGGGACATGTGCTGGGACATGAGACCTCCTCGGCCCTGACGCCCCCGGGCGCGGCCGCCGGCGACGGGTGCCGGGCGGTCCGGCTCCGCACCAGCAACGATCACCGCCGGACACGGTCACCGATCATCCGCACATCGGCCCGTCGGATGGACGGATTTTCACCCGCCAGGGGCCGAGGGGAAGCGGCGGGAGGGTTCGGGCGACCCGTGATCGACCGTGCAGGATGGAGGTATGGATCTTCGCATCTTCACCGAGCCCCAGCAGGGCGCCACCTACGACACCCTCCTCGCCGTCGCCAAGGCCACCGAGGACCTCGGCTTCGATGCCTTCTTCCGCTCCGACCACTATCTGAAGATGGGCAACGTGGACGGCCTCCC
Organism: Streptomyces sp. NPDC001796; assembly: GCF_042892355.1. Lineage (NCBI taxonomy): Bacteria > Bacillati > Actinomycetota > Actinomycetes > Kitasatosporales > Streptomycetaceae > Streptomyces > Streptomyces sp. NPDC001796. Next base: position 192,924 of record NZ_JBIAUC010000005.1, read on the forward strand.
CGGCCCCACCGACGCCTGGATCACCCTGGCGGGCCTCGCCCGTGAGACCAAGCGCATCCGCCTCGGCACTCTGATGACCGCCGCCACCTTCCGGCTCCCCGGCGTGCTCGCCATCCAGGTCGCCCAGGTCGACCAGATGTCCGGCGGACGAGTCGAACTGGGCCTGGGCGCGGGCTGGTTCGAGGAGGAGCACAGGGCGTACGGCATCCCGTTCCCGGCGCAGAAGTTCGCCCGCCTCGAGGAGCAGCTGGAGATCGTCACCGGGCTGTGGGCGACCAAGACCGGCGAGACCTTCGACTTCCACGGGAAGTACTACGACCTGACCGACTCGCCCGCCCTGCCCAAGCCCGCCCAGGACAGCATCCCGGTGCTCATCGGCGGCCACGGCGCCACCCGCACCCCGCGGCTCGCCGCCCGGTACGCCGACGAGTTCAACATCCCGTTCGGGTCGATCGAGGACAGCGAGCGTCAGTTCGGCCGGGTCCGGGCCGCCGCGGAGGAGGCAGGACGGGGCCCGAACGCCCTGACGTACTCAACGGCACTCGTGGTCTGCGTCGGCAGGGACGACCAGGAGGTCGCGCGCCGTGCCGCCGCGATCGGCCGCGAGGTCGACGAGCTGAAGGCCAACGGCCTGGCCGGCACGCCGGCCGAGGTCGTCGACAAGATCGGCCGGTATGCGGAGATCGGCGCGCAGCGTGTCTACCTCCAGATCCTCGACCTGGACGACCTGGACCACCTGGAGCTGATCTCGTCCCGGGTCCAGTCCCAGCTGGACTAGCCCGGACGGCCCGCGAAGACGTGTGCGCCCCGCCCCTCGGGGTGGGGCGGCGCGGTTCGAAATCCGGTGGTTCCCGATGCCCCGGGACCGGGAGACTCAGGGCATGTTCCTGACCATCGGCACTACCGGCACACCCGAACGCCCTGCGACCGACCTGGGCTTTCTGCTGCACAAGCACCCCGACACCGCGCAGGCGTTCTCCACCTCCTACGGCACGGCGCACGTCCTCTACCCCGAGGCGGACGCCGAGCGCTGCACGGCCGCGCTGCTGCTGGAGGTCGACGCGGTGGCGCTGGTGCGCAGGGGCAAGGGCAAGGGCCGCGGTGGCGCGCCCGACGCGGCGCTCGCGCAGTACGTCAACGACCGCCCCTACGCGGCGTCCTCCCTGCTCGCCGTGGCGCTGAGCAGTGTGTTCTCCACCGCGATGAGGGGCGTGTGCAAGGCCCTGCCGGGGCGCGCCGAGCAGCCGCTGCCGTTGCGCATCGAGATACCCGCGCTGCCGGCCCGTGGCGGACCGGCTCTCGTAGTGCGGCTGTTCGAGCCCCTGGGGTGGGTGGCCACCGCCGAACCGGTCGCGCTGGACGCCGAGTTCCCGGAGTGGGGCGACTCGCGCTATGTGCGTCTCGTTCTGGAGTCCGACGCCCTGACGCTGGCTCAGGCCCTGCGGCACCTGTACGTGCTGCTGCCCGTCCTCGACGACGCCAAGCACTACTGGGTCTCCTCCGAGGAGGTCGACAAGCTGCTGCGGGCCGGTGAGGGCTGGCTGCCCGACCACCCGGAGCAGAAGCTGATCACCAGCCGCTACCTGGCGCGCCGCTGGTCGCTGACCCGGCAGGCGATGGAGCGGCTGGAGCTGGTGCGGCTCGCGGAGGCGGACGACAGCGAGGTGGAGGAGATCGACAACGCGGTTCTGGAGGCTGACGGCGCGGACGAGGGGGCCGACGGCGCGGACGAGGGGGCCGACGGCGCGGTCGAGGGGGCCGACGGCGCTGTCGAGGAGGAGACCAGGACGCCGGAGAAACCGGTCCCGCTCGCCGTGCAGCGCAGGGAGGCCATCGTCGCGGCGCTGAAGGAGTCCGCCGCCGCCCGGGTCCTGGACCTCGGCTGCGGGCAGGGCCAGTTGGTGCAGGCGCTGCTGAAGGACGTGCGGTTCACCGAGATCGTCGGTATCGACGTGTCGATACGGGCGCTCACCATCGCCTCCCGGCGGCTGAAACTGGACCGCATGGGGGAGCGGCAGGCGTCCCGCGTCAAGCTCTTGCAGAGCTCGCTCGCGTACACCGACCGTCGGCTCAAGGGCTACGACGCCGCAGTGCTGAGCGAGGTGATCGAGCACGTCGACCTGCCCCGGTTGTCCGCCCTGGAGTACGCGGTGTTCGGCGCGGCCCGCCCGCGCACGGTCCTCGTGACGACACCGAACGTCGAGTACAACGTGCGCTGGGAGAGCCTGCCGGCCGGCCACGTACGGCACGGCGACCACCGCTTCGAGTGGACGCGGAAGGAGTTCCGCGCCTGGGCGGTCCGGGTCGCCGAGCGGCACGGATACACCGTCGGGTTCCGGCCCGTGGGCCCCGACGACCCCGAGCTGGGGCCGCCCACGCAGATGGCCGTGTTCACCCTGACCACCACCACGACCACCGCCACCACGACCACCGAGAAGGAGGGGGAGGCAGCATGACCGTGACCCAGACAGAGGGGCGCACCCTGCCCGTCACCGACCTCTCCCTCGTGGTGCTGATCGGCGCCTCCGGATCGGGCAAGTCGACCTTCGCCCGCAGGCACTTCAAGCCGACCGAGGTCATCTCCTCGGACTTCTGCCGCGGCCTGGTGTCCGACGACGAGAACGACCAGAGCGCCACCCGGGACGCCTTCGACGTCCTGCACTACATCGCCGGCAAGCGCCTCGCCGCCGGTCGTCGCACCGTCGTGGACGCGACGAGCGTGCAGCAGGACGCGCGCCGTCAGCTGATCGACCTGGCCAAGCAGTACGACGTCCTGCCCATCGCGATCGTGCTGGACGTACCGGAGGAGGTGTGCGCCGAGCGCAACGCGGCCCGCACCGACCGGGCGGACATGCCCCGCCGGGTCATCCAGCGCCACACCCGCGAACTGCGCCGTTCGCTCAGGCACCTGGAGCGCGAGGGCTTCCGCAAGGTGCACGTCCTGCGGGGCGTGGAGGAGGTCGAGAACGCGACCGTTGTCACCGAGAAGCGCTTCAACGACCTGACCCACCTCACGGGCCCCTTCGACATCGTCGGCGACGTGCACGGCTGCTCCTCGGAACTGGAGGCGCTGCTCGGCAAGCTGGGCTACGTCGACGGCGTGCACCCCGAGGGCCGTACGGCGGTCTTCGTCGGTGACCTGGTGGACCGCGGCCCGGACAGCCCGGGCGTGCTGCGCCGCGTGATGTCGATGGTGAAGTCGGGCGACGCGCTGTGCGTGCCGGGCAACCACGAGAACAAGTACGGCCGCTACCTCAAGGGCCGGAGCGTCCAGCACACCCACGGACTCGCCGAGACCATCGCGCAGATGGAGGACGAGAGCGAGGAGTTCAAGCAGCAGGTACGGGAGTTCATCGACGGACTGGTCAGCCACTACGTCCTCGACGGGGGCAGGCTGGTCGTCTGCCACGCCGGCCTGCCCGAGAAGTACCACGGCCGCACCTCCGGCCGGGTCCGCTCGCACGCGCTGTACGGCGACACCACGGGCGAGACGGACGAGTTCGGGCTGCCGGTGCGCTACCCGTGGGCGGAGGACTACCGGGGCCGGGCGGCGGTCGTCTACGGTCACACTCCGGTTCCGCAGGCCACCTGGCTCAACAACACGATCTGCCTGGACACCGGTGCCGTCTTCGGCGGGAAGCTGACCGCGCTGCGCTGGCCGGAGCGGGAGCTGGTCGACGTACCGGCGGAGCGGGTCTGGTACGAGCCGGCCCGGCCGCTGGCCACCGAGGCGCCCGGCGGCCACGAGGGCCGTCCGCTGGACCTGGCGGACGTCCACGGCCGCAGGGTGGTGGAGACCCGGCACGCGGGCCGGGTCTCGGTCCGCGAGGAGAACGCGGCAGCGGCCCTGGAGGTCATGAGCCGCTTCGCGGTGGACCCCCGGCTGCTGCCGTACCTGCCGCCGACCATGGCGCCCACTGCCACCTCGCGTGTCGAGGGCTACCTGGAGCACCCGGAGGAGGCCTTCGCGCAGTACCGGGAGGACGGTGTCGAGCGGGTCGTGTGCGAGGAGAAGCACATGGGTTCGCGGGCGGTGGCTCTGGTGTGCCGGGACGCGGAGGCGGCCCGGCAGCGCTTCGGAGTCGGGGGTACCTCCCGCTCGAGCGTCGTCGAGGGTGGGGGAGGTCCCACGGGTTCCCTCTGCACGCGCACGGGCCGCCCGTTCTTCGACGACGAGTCGGTGACGGAGCAGGTCCTCGACCGTCTGCGCACGGGGATCGGCGGCGCGGGCCTGTGGGAGGAACTCGAGACGGACTGGCTGCTGCTGGACGCGGAGCTGATGCCGTGGTCGTTGAAGGCGTCGGGGCTGCTGCGCGGTCAGTACGCGGCGGTGGGCGCCGCGTCCGGTGCCGCGTTCCCGGGCGCACTGGCCGCGCTGGAGGGCGCGGCGGCCCGGGGCGTCGACGTCACCGGCCTGCTGACCCGCCAGCGCGAACGTGCCGCCGACGCGGCGGCCTTCACGGCGGCCTACCGTCGCTACTGCTGGACGACGGACGGTCTGGAGGGCGTCCGCCTGGCCCCGTTCCAGCTGCTGGCGGTGCAGGGCCGCAGCCTCGCGGCCGTGCCGCACGACGAGCAGCTGGCGCTGATCGACCGCATGGTCGAGCACGACGGAACCGGCCTGCTGCAGACGACCCGCCGTCTGTACGTCGACACCGGCGACCCGGAGTCGGTGCGGGCCGGGGTCGACTGGTGGCTGGAGCTGACGGGCCGGGGCGGCGAGGGCATGGTCGTCAAGCCCGTCCAGGCGCTGGCCCGCAGCGCGGCCGGCCGCCTGGTGCAGCCGGGCATCAAGTGCCGTGGCCGCGAGTACCTCAGGATCGTCTACGGCCCGGAGTACACGCGTCCCGACAACCTCGCCCGGCTCCGCCAGAGGTTCCTGAACCACAAGCGCTCCCTGGCGATCCGCGAGTACGCCCTGGGCCTGGAGGCCCTGGACCGCCTGGCGGAGGGCGAACCGCTGTGGCGGGTTCACGAGGCGGTGTTCGCGGTGCTGGCCCTGGAGTCGGAGCCGGTGGACCCCCGCCTGTGACTCGACCGCGCCGCCGTGGGGGCCGGGGCACCGCCCCGGCCCCGTCGCGCGAAGCGTGCGTTCGGCCGACGGCACCTGAAGCGTGGTTGCCGTACGCGTGCGCCGGCAGTCGGCGCCGGGGGGCGGCCGTCACCACGCCCGGTGGCCGGCGCGCGGCCGCCCCCGGGCCATGAACGGTCGACCGGAATCGGTATCCGTCCGATTCGGCGCGAACGAGGGGTGAACGCGTGCCCGAATGGTCAGGATGGAGACATGGGATTCCACGTCGATTCCGAGGCCGGGCGGCTGCGGCGCGTCATTCTGCACCGGCCCGATCTCGAGCTCAAAAGGCTCACCCCGAGCAACAAGGACGCGCTGCTCTTCGACGACGTGCTGTGGGTGCGCCGGGCGCGAGCGGAGCACGACGGGTTCGCCGACGTGCTGCGCGACCGCGGGGTGACCGTGCATCTCTTCGGCGACCTGCTCACCGAGGCCCTCGACATCCCGGCGGCCCGGTCCCTGGTCCTGGATCGTGTCTTCGACGAGAAGGAGTACGGTCCGCTCGCCACCGACCACCTCCGCGCCACCTTCGAGTCTCTGCCCTCCGCAGAGCTCGCCGAGGCACTCGTCGGCGGCATGACCAAGCGGGAGTTCCTCGACGCCCATCCGGAGCCGACCTCCGTGCGGTTCCATGTGATGGAACTCGACGACTTCCTCCTGTGGCCCCTCCCCAGTCACCTGTTCACGCGCGACACCTCCGCCTGGATCTACGACGGGGTCTCCATCAACGCCATGCGCTGGCCCGCGCGTCAGCGCGAGACGGTCCACTTCGAGGCGATCTACCGGCACCACCCGCTCTTCCGTGACGAGGACTTCCGCCTCTGGTCCGAGGGCCAGTCCGACTACCCGTCCACCATCGAGGGCGGCGACGTGCTCGTCATCGGCAACGGCGCGGTGCTCATCGGCATGAGCGAACGGACCACGCCCCAGGCCGTCGAGATGCTCGCGACCAAGCTCTTCGCGGCAGGGTCGGCCCGGACCATCGTCGCGCTCGACATGCCGAAGAGCCGCGCCTTCATGCACCTGGACACGGTGATGACCATGGTCGACGGCGACACGTTCACCCAGTACGCGGGGCTCGGCATGCTCCGCTCCTACACGATCGAGCCCGGCGCAGGGGACAAGGAGCTGAAGGTCACCGATCATCCGCCGGAGCACATGCACCGGGCGATCGCCGCCGCGCTGGGGCTCAGCGAGATCCGGGTGCTGACCGCCACGCAGGACGTGCACGCGGCCGAGCGGGAGCAGTGGGACGACGGGTGCAACGTCCTGGCGGTGGAGCCGGGGGTCGTCATCGCCTACGAGCGGAACTCCACCACCAACACGCATCTTCGCAAGCGGGGCATCGAAGTGATCGAGATTCCGGGGAGTGAGCTGGGAAGGGGACGGGGTGGGCCCCGCTGCATGAGCTGTCCGGTGGAGAGGGACCGCGTGGGTGCGTGAAAGGGTCAGACTCCGTATAGAAATGTGAGGCGTCGTATAGACTTCCATTCGTTCCCGTGTTCGTCCCTTCCCCTCGTACCTCTGGAGCGCCCCCATGGCGACAGTCCCGACCGCCCTCGCCGGACGCCACTTCCTCAAGGAGCTGGACTTCAGCGCCGAGGAGTTCCGTGGTCTGATCGAGCTGGCCGCCGAGCTGAAGGCGGCCAAGAGGGCCGGGACCGAGACGCGGTACCTCACGGGGAAGAACATCGCGCTCGTCTTCGAGAAGACCTCGACGCGTACGCGCTGCGCGTTCGAGGTGGCCGCCGCCGACCAGGGCGCCCACACCACCTACCTGGACCCCGCAGGCTCCCAGATCGGGCACAAGGAGTCCGTCAAGGACACCGCCCGCGTGCTCGGCCGGATGTTCGACGCGATCGAGTACCGCGGGCACGGCCAGGACATCGTCGAGGAACTGGCCGCGCATGCCGGGGTCCCCGTCTACAACGGCCTCACCGACGAGTGGCACCCCACCCAGATGCTCGCCGACGTGCTCACCATGACCGAGCACTGCGACAAGCCGCTGACGGAGATCGCCCTCGCCTACCTGGGCGACGCCCGCAACAACATGGGCAACTCCTACCTGGTCACCGGCGCCCTGCTCGGGATGGACGTCCGCATCGTCGGGCCCCGGGTGCTGTGGCCGGAGCAGGCCGTCGTCGAGGCCGCCCAGCGGCTCGCCGAGGACTCCGGCGCCCGGATCACGCTCACCGAGGACGTGAAGGAGGGCGTCAGCGGCGCCGACTTCGTCGCGACCGACGTGTGGGTGTCGATGGGCGAGCCCAAGGAGGTGTGGGACGAGCGCATCGCCCTGCTCGGCCCGTACGCGGTGACCATGGACGTGCTGCGCGCCACCGGCAACGACCAGGTGAGGTTCCTGCACTGCCTGCCCGCCTTCCACGACCTCGGCACCGCCGTCGGCCGCGAGATCCACGAGCGGCACGGGCTGACCGAGCTCGAGGTCACCGACGAGGTCTTCGAGTCAGGGCACTCCGTCGTCTTCGACGAGGCGGAGAACCGGATGCACACCATCAAGGCGGTCCTCGTCGCGACTCTCGCCTGACCGGGTCCTCTCCCGACCTGGTCCTCGCCTGACCTGGTCCTCTTCTGACCGGGCCCTTCGCCCGGCCGGCTGCGACGACGGCCACAGCGCAAGCCCCGCACCCTCCCGTACGATCCCCGACGGGCCCGGAACCACCCCTTCCGTGCCCGTCGAGCGGCCCACTCGGCCGACCCCACCACTGAAAAGAGCACCACCCGTATGCCCGGCAGTCCTGCCAACCCGTTCCGCATCAAGTCACCCCAGCTGCTCGTCGCCGAGGCCGGCACCGATCTCTCCGGGCACGGACTCAAGCGCCACATGGGCCTGTTCCAGCTCGTGTGCTTCGGCGTCGGCGCGATCGTCGGCACCGGCATCTTCGTCGGACTGTCCGACTCGGTCGCCCAGGCCGGGCCCGGCGTCGTCGTCTCCTTTGTGCTCGCCGCCCTGACCTGCGTGTTCACCGCGTTCGCCTTCGCCGAGCTGGGCGGCGCGATCCCGGTCTCCGGATCGTCGTACTCCTTCGCCTACGCCGGGCTCGGCGAGGGGACGGCCTTCCTCGTCGGCTGGTGCCTGCTCCTGGAGTACGGCGTGTCCGTGTCGGCCGTCGCGGTCGGCTGGAGCCAGTACGTCAACGAGCTGCTGCACAGTCTCACCGGATGGCAGCTGCCCGCCGCGCTCTCCGCCGGGCCGGGCGACGGCGGGATAGTCAACCTGCCGGCCGTGATCGTCATCGCCCTGGCCTGCGTCCTCCTCGTGCGCGGTGTGCGCGAGAGCGCCCGGGCCACCGCCGCCATGGCCGTCCTCAAGCTGGCGATCCTGGTCGCCTTCTGCGCCATCGGGTTCACCGCCTTCAGGCACGGCAACCTGACGCCGTTCGCGCCGGCCGGCCTCGGCGGCATCGGCGCGGGCACCACGGCCGCCTTCTTCTCCTACATCGGCTTCGACGCGATCACCACCGCCGGTGAGGAGGCCCGGAACCCGCGGCGCGACATCCCCGTCGCGATCCTGGTCTGCATCGGACTGGTCACCGTGCTGTACTGCGCGGTCGCGCTCGCCGCGATCGGCGCGATCGGCGGGCCCGCGGTCGGCGGTCGGCCCGCCGCGCTGTCGTACGTCGTCAACCAGGTCACCGGCTCCACGGTCGGCGGCGGTGTCATCGCCTTCGGCGCGGTCGTCGCCATCGCCTCGGTCGTGCTCGCCGTGATGTACGGCCAGACCCGCATCCTCATGTCCATGGCGCGCGACGGACTCATCCCGCGCGTGTTCGAACGGGTCTCGCCGAGGACCTCGACGCCGGTCGGCGGCACGCTGATCGTGGCGATCGTCTTCGCGATCCCGGCGGCCTTCGCCTCGCTGGACTCGGTGGTCAACCTGTGCACCATCGGCACGCTCGCCACGATGGCGGTGGTCAATGTGGCCGTGATCGCGCTGCGCCGCCGTGAACCGGGCCTCGCCCGCAGCTTCCGCGTCCCGCTCTACCCGGTGATGCCCCTGCTCGGCGTCGGCTTCTGCCTGTACCTGATGTACGAGACGGGCTGGGCGACCTGGGCGCAGTTCGCGGTGTTCCTCGCGGTCGGGTCCCTCGTGTACGCGCTCTACGGGCGCCGGCACTCCCGGCTCACGGCCGGGGACGTCACAGCGGACGCCGCTGAGCGGGAACCGCAGGCAGTCTGAACCACACCGCCTTGCCGGACTCGGTGGGGCGGTGCCCGCAGGACGAGCTGAGCGCACGGATCAGCAGCAGCCCCCGGCCGTGCTCCTGCCAGGGGTCGGCAGTCAGGGGGAACGGGTGGGTGAGGTTGCCGGGCGGCGCCGGGTCGGGGTCGTGCACCTCCACCGTGCACCCGGTCGGCAGCAGCTCCACGACCAGCTCGATCGGCCCGTCCCCCGCGGCGTGCTCCACGGCGTTCGCGACCAGCTCCGCGGTCAGCAGCTCCGCGGTGTCGCTGTCGGCCGCGTGCTCCAGCTCCGCCAGCGCCGTACGGACCAGCGCGCGGGCGACGGGCACGGCGGCGGTGGTGTGCGGCAGGGCGATGCGCCAGGAGGCGAGTGCGGGGGATTCGTGCAAGGCGGGTCCGTTCATGGCGCAGGCGGTCCTGCTTTCAACAGAGGGCATCGTACGGCGCGCCCCTCGAGGGGCGGTCGGCGGGTTTCGCCGGGGGCGCCGTCGGCCCCGGCACAGGGCTGCTACCCGTACCGACGGCCCGTCGCGCATGCCGGCGCCCGCCGTTACCGGCCTGTCGAGAACGTGTGACAGCCCAGGCGGTCTCTCCGCCCGTCGCTCCGTCGTATCGCGCGCTCATGACGACAGTCACAGATCGGTGATAACTTCAGTGGGAGAGCAGCAGCGAGGACCGCCGCCCCCGTCCGAGGAGGCCGCCCGTCATGAGTCCCTTCACCGGCTCCGCCGCACGCACCTCCGACTGGCGCCATGTGCGGTGCGTCCACGACAACGGGGTCGCCACGGTCACCCTGGCCCGCCCCGGAAAGATCAACGCGCTCACCTTCGGCGCCTACGCCGACCTGCGCGACCTGCTCGCCGAACTGTCCCGGGAGAAGTCCGTGCGCGCCCTGGTCCTGAGCGGAGAGGGGCGCGGCTTCTGCTCGGGCGGAGACGTGGACGAGATCATCGGCGCCACGCTGTCCATGGACACCGCCCAGTTGCTGGACTTCAACCGGATGACCGGGCAGGTCGTACGGGCCCTGCGGGAATGCCCGTTCCCGGTGGTCGCGGCGGTGCACGGGGTGGCCGCGGGCGCGGGCGCCGTCCTGGCCCTGGCCGCGGACTTCCGCGTGGCGGACCCCACCGCGCGCTTCCAGTTCCTCTTCACCAGGGTCGGGCTCTCCGGGGGCGACATGGGAGCCGCGTATCTGCTGCCCCGGGTGGTCGGGCTCGGCCACGCGACCCGGCTGCTCATGCTGGGTGAGCCGGTGCGGGCGGCCGAGGCCGAGCGGATCGGCCTGATCAGCGAGGTGACGGAGGAGGGCGGCGCCGACGAGGCGGCACAGGCGCTGGCCCGCCGCCTGGCCGACGGCCCGGCGCTGGCGTACGCCCAGACCAAGGCCCTCCTCACGGCCGAACTGGACATGCCGCTCGCGGCATCGGTGGAACTGGACGCGGCGACCCAGGCTCTGCTGATGAACAGCGAGGACTACGCGGAGTTCCACGCGGCCTTCTCCGAGAAACGGCCACCGAAGTGGCGGGGGAGGTGACCATGACCGGCACCGGAGGGCGGCCGCTGCGCGTCGCCGTCATCGGCGGCGGCCCCGGCGGGCTCTACGCCGCCGTCCTGCTCAAGCGGCTCGACCCGGCCCGCGAGGTCACCGTCTGGGAGCGGAACGCTCCCGACGACACGTTCGGGTTCGGTGTCGTCCTGTCCGACGAGACCCTCGGGGGTATCGAGCACGCCGACCCCGTCGTGTACGCCGCGCTGAAGGACGAGTTCGTGCGGTGGGACGACATCGACATCGTGCACCGGGGCGTGCGCCACACCTCCGGCGGCCACGGCTTCGCCGCGCTCGGCAGGCGGCGGCTGCTGACGATCCTGCACGAGCGCTGCCGCTCACTCGGCGTCGACCTGCGCTTTTGCACCGAGGCTCCGTACCCGGCCCGGCTCTCGGAGGCGTACGACCTCGTCATCGCCGCCGACGGAGTGCACAGCGGCACACGCGAGGCGTACGCCGAGGTGTTCCGGCCCTCGATCGAGGAGCACCGCTGCCGGTACATCTGGCTCGCCGCCGACTTCCCCTTCGACGCCTTCCGCTTCGAGATCGCCGAGACGGAGCACGGCGTGATGCAACTGCACGGCTATCCCTACAGCGCAGACGCATCGACCGTCATCGTGGAGATGCGGGAGGAGGTGTGGCACGCGGCCGGGTTCGCCGAGTCGGACACCGCCGAGACCATCGAGCGCTGCGCCAAGATCTTCGCTGACGCCCTGCGCGGCCGGCCCCTGCGCTCCAACAACTCCTCCTGGACCACCTTCCGCACGGTCGTCACCGAGCACTGGTCCCACGGCAACCTGGTCCTGCTCGGCGACGCGGCGCACACCGCGCACTTCTCCATCGGCTCCGGCACGAAACTCGCGGTGGAGGACGCGCTCGCCCTGGTGGCCTGCCTGCAGGAGCACGCCTCGCTGCCCGAGGCCCTGGCCGCCTACGAGGAGGAGCGACGCCCGGTGGTCGCCTCCACCCAGCGCGCGGCCCGCGCCAGCCTGGAGTGGTTCGAGAACCTCAGGCTGTACCTCGGCCAGCCGCCCCGCCAGTTCGCCTTCAACCTGCTCACCCGCAGCCGCCGGGTCACCCACGACAACCTGCGGCTGCGCGACTCCCGCTTCACCGAGGCGGTGGAACGCGAGTTCGGCTGCCCGCCCGGCACACCCCCGATGTTCACCCCCTTCCGGCTGCGCGGCCTGACCCTGCGCAACCGGGTCGTGGTCTCGCCGATGGACATGTACTCGGCCGTGGACGGCGTCCCCGGCGACTTCCATCTCGTCCACCTGGGCGCACGGGCGCTCGGCGGCGCCGGGCTGGTGATGACCGAGATGGTGTGCGTGAGCCCCGAGGGCCGCATCACCCCGGGCTGCGCCGGCCTCTACACCGGACGGCAGGCCGAGGCGTGGCGGCGCGTCACCGACTTCGTGCACAGCCAGGTGCCGGGAACCGCGATCGGGGTGCAGCTCGGGCACAGCGGCCGCAAGGGCTCCACCAAGCTGATGTGGGAGGGCATGGACGAGCCGCTTCAGGAGGGCAACTGGCCGCTCGTGGCCGCCTCGCCGATCCCGTACAAGCCGGGCGGCCAGACGCCCCGCGAGCTCTCCCGCGCCCAACTGACCGACATCCGCGAGCAGTTCACCTCCGCCGCCGCCCGCGCCGCCCGCGTCGGCTTCGACCTCCTGGAACTCCACTGCGCCCACGGCTATCTGCTCTCCGGCTTCCTCTCACCGCTCACCAACCACCGCACCGACGTCTACGGCGGCTCGCTCGCCGGCCGGCTCCGCTTCCCGCTCGAGGTCTTCGACGCCGTGCGCGCGGTGTGGCCCGAGGAGCGGCCCATGACCGTGCGGATCTCCGCGACCGACTGGGCGGAGGGCGGCACCACGGCCGAGGAGGCCGTCGAGATCGCCCGCGCGTTCGCCGCGCACGGCGCCGACGCCATCGACGTGTCCACCGGGCAGGTGGTGGCGGAGGAGAAGCCGGCGTTCGGGCGCTCGTACCAGACGCCGTACGCCGACCGGATCCGCCACGAGACGGGCATTCCGGTGATCGCGGTGGGCGCCATCTCCTCCTGGGACGACGTCAACTCGCTGATCCTGGCCGGGCGAACCGACCTGTGCGCCCTCGCCCGGCCGCATCTGTACGACCCGCACTGGACCCTGCACGCCGCGGCCGAACAGGGCTACAGCGGGCAGGGCGCGGTGTGGCCCGCGTCCTACCGGGCGGGCAGCAGGCGCCCCAACACCGGCCGCACCGACGCCCCCAAACCCCGCCTGACGCTGGGGAGCTGAAGCCGCGAGGCGCCCGGGGCGCCTACGGCAGATCCGCCACGCCCGCGAACACCGCCCCCGCGTCCCGCAGCCGCTCGTGCAGCGCCCGGAAGACCGCCGCCGAGCGGGCGCCCGGCCAGTTCGCGGGCAGCAGGCCGGGCGGCAGCCCGGGGTCGGCGTAGGGCAGATGGCGCCAGGAGTCCAGGGCGAGCAGATAGTCGCGGTACGCCTCCTCGGGCGGTGTGTCCTCGCGGGACTCCCAGTCGCGCAGCACGCCTGCGTGGCGGTCGAGGAACGCCTCGTGCTGCTTGGCGATCGCGGCCAGGTCCCACCAGCGCCCCACCGCCTCCGCGGTCGGCGCGAAGCCGAGGTGGTCCCCGCGGAAGAAGTCCACGTACGCGTCCAGGTGCAGCCGCTCCAGAGTGTGCCGGCTCTCCTCGTACAGGCGTGCGGGCGCGATCCACACCCCGGGGGCCGCGGTGCCGAAACCGAGCCCCGCCAGCCGGGAGCGCAGCAGGTGCCGCTTCTGCCGCTCCGACTCCGGCACGGAGAACACGGCCAGCACCCAGCCCTCGTCCTTCGGGGGCGCCGTCGCGTACACCCGGCGGTCACCGTCCTCCAGCAGCTGCCGTGCGTCCGGCGACAGCGCGTACCCGGCCGCGCCCGTCGCCGTGCGCTCCGGCACGAGCAGTCCGCGCCGCTTCAGCCGCGACACCGACGACCGTACGGAGGGCGCGTCCACGCCGACCGCGGCGAGCAGCCGGATCAGCTCGGCCACGGGGACCGGGCCGGGGGTGAAGCGGCCGTAGGCGCCGTAGAACGTGACGATGAGGGACCTGGGGGCGTGCTGGGCGTGCTGATCGGACACGTTGATCACTTTAGATCGTCGGCGTCACTCATGATCACCTCGCACGGGCACCGGGTCGGCGTCCGCCCGCAGCCGGAACCGCTGGAGCTTGCCCGTCGCCGTGCGCGGCAGAGCGTCCAGGAAGACGAACTCGCGCGGGCACTTGTACGGCGCCAGCTCCGACGTCAGGAAGGCGCGCAGCGCCTCCGGGTCGCGTCGCGCGCCCTCCCTGAGGACCGCGTACGCCACCACGACCTGCCCGCGCACCTCGTCGGGCCGCCCGACGACCGCCGTCTCGACCACGTCCGGATGGCGCAGCAGGGCGTCCTCGACCTCGGGCCCTGCGATGTTGTACCCGGCGGAGATGATCATGTCGTCGGCGCGGGCCACGTAGCGGAAGTAGCCGTCTGGCTCGCGGACATAGGTGTCGCCGGTGATGTTCCAGCCGCCCCGTACGTACTCCCGCTGCCGTGCATCGGCGAGATAGCGGCAGCCGACCGGTCCGCGCACCGCCAGCAGCCCGGGCTCGCCGTCCGGTACGGGTACGCCGTTCGCGTCCTGCACCCGCGCGTGCCACCCCGGGACCGGAACCCCCGTGGTTCCCGGCCGGATCCGGTCGTCCGCGGCCGAGACGAAGATGTGCAGCAGCTCGGTGGCGCCGATGCCGTTGACGATGCGCACACCGGTGCGCTCGTGCCAGGCCCGCCAGGTGGCCTCGGGAAGGTTCTCACCGGCCGACACACAGCGCCGCAGCGATGTCGTGTCGTACGCGTCCAGCTCATCGAGCATCGCCCGGTAGGCGGTCGGCGCGGTGAACAGCACCGAGACCCGGTGCTCGGCGATCGCGGGCAACAACTGCTTCGGAGCCGCCTGTTCGAGCAGCAGGGAGCTGGCGCCGGCCCGCAGCGGGAAGACGACGAGTCCGCCGAGCCCGAAGGTGAAGCCGAGCGGGGGGCTGCCCGCGAAGACGTCGTCGGGACGCGGACGCAGGACGTGTCTGGAGAAGGTGTCCGCGATGGCGAGCACGTCGCGGTGGAAGTGCATGCATCCCTTCGGGCGGCCCGTGGTGCCGGAGGTGAAGGCGATCAGCGCCACGTCGTCGGCCGCGGTGTCCACCGGCGCGTACGGCTCCTCGGGCACTGGCAGCCGCAGCAGGTCGTCGGGGGCGTCGCCGCCGTACGGGGTGATGCGCAGCCCGGGAACATCGGCCTTCACCAGGTCGTCGAGCACGCGGACGTCGCACAGGGCGTGGTGGACCCGGGCGATGTCGCACATCGTGCGCAGCTCGTGCGGGCGCTGCTGGGCGAGGACGGTGACGGCGATCGCGCCCGCCCTCAGGACCGCGAGCCAGCAGGCGGCGAGCCAGGGGGTGGTGGGGCCGCGCAGCAGGACACGGTTGCCGGGGACGACGCCGAGGCGGGAGGTGAGCGCGTGCGCGACGCGGTCGACACGGGCGCGGAGCTGTCCGTACGTCCACACGTCGCCGTCCGCCGTGCGGAAGGCCGGGCGGTCGGGGGCGGTGCCGTCGAGCAGCTCCACCGCGGCGTTCAGCCGTTCGGGGTAGCGCAGCTCGGGCAGGTCGAAGCGGAGCTCGGGCCACTGCTCGCGGGGCGGGAGACGGTCACGGGCGAAGGTGTCGAGGTGGGCGGTGGGAGCCGGTGGCGGAGCCGCGACCGACGCGCGGCTCGCGGTGACTGGGGTGCTCGTGGTGTCCACGGCGCTCGCGGTGACTGGGGCGTTCGCTGTGTCCGCGGCGCCCGCGGTGTCCGTGGCGCTCGCGGTGTCGGTGGCGCTCGCTGTGTCCGTGGCGCTGGTGGCGTCCCTCGGGTCCAAGGCGTCTCGCCCCCTTGTCGTGGTGGGCTCGCGCATCGAGCGTATCGTGTTGGTGACGACAGTCAATGGTCCGCGATACGTTCGGGTGAGCAGCCCACCCGGCCCCGAGGGGCCGCCAGGGAGAGGGGACCGGCCATGACCGCATTCTCGCTCGACCCCGCCCAGCTGGCCTGGTGTGCGGAACTGCGCACCCTGGCCGAGCAACGGCTGCGTCCGCTCGCCGAGAAGGGGGAACCCGGCCGCGTCAACCGCGCCCTCGTCACCGAACTCGGCCAACTCGCTCTGCTCGACCGGCTGTTCACCTCCGGCGCGCTGGAACTGTGCCTGATGCGGGAGTCGCTGGCGTACGCCTGCACCGAGGCGGAGACGGCCCTCGCCCTGCAGGGACTGGGCGCCCACCCCGTGCACGCCTACGGGACACCGGCCCAGCGCGCCCGCTGGCTGCCCGGCGTCCGGGCCGGCACCACGGTCGCCGCCTTCGCGCTGACCGAGCCGGACGCGGGGTCGGACGCGGCGGCGCTGGCCCTCGCGGCCGAGGCCGACGGCTCCTCAGGGTGGCGGCTCACCGGCGAGAAGTGCTGGATCTCCAACGCCCCGGAGGCCGACTTCTACACCGTCTTCGCCCGCACCACCCCCGGCGCGGGCGCCCGCGGTGTGACCGCGTTCCTCGTCCCCGCCGACCGCCCCGGCCTGACCGGCACCCCCCTCGACATGCTCTCCCCGCACCCCATCGGCACGCTCGCCTTCGACGCGGTGCCCGTGACCGAGGACGACCTGCTCGGGGAGGCCGACCGCGGCTTCCGGGTCGCCATGGGCACCCTCAACCTCTTCCGCCCCAGCGTCGGCGCGTTCGCGGTCGGCATGGCGCAGGCCGCCCTCGACGCGACGCTCGCCCACACCGCAGCACGGAACGCCTTCGGCGCCCGGCTTAAGGACCTCCAGGCGGTCTCCCACCAGGTCGCCGAGATGGCCCTGCGCACCGAGGCAGCCCGCCTCATGGTCTACTCGGCGGCGACGGCGTACGACGAAGGAGCCCCGGACGTCCCGAAGCGGGCCGCCATGGGGAAGCTGCTCGCCACCGAGACCGCGCAGTACGTCGTCGACGCCGCCGTCCAGCTGCACGGCGCCCGCGCACTGCGCCGCGGCCACCTCCTCGAACACCTCTACCGCGAAGTGCGCGCCCCGCGCATCTACGAGGGCGCGAGCGAGGTGCAACGCGGCATCGTCGCCAAGGAGTTGTACGCCACCGTGGAGGCCCCGTGACCAGCGAGCGCGTCAACCCGCCCGCCCTCTCCCCGGCCAAGGGGTTCTCGCACGCGGTCGTCGCCACCGGCACCCGCGTGGTCTTCCTGGCGGGCCAGACCGCCCTCGACGGCGACGGCAAGGTGACCGGCGACACGCTCCCCGAGCAGTTCGAACACGCCCTCGCCAACCTGCTCACCGCGCTGCGCGCCGCCGGCGGCACCCCCGCCGACCTCGCCCGCGTCACCGTCTACGCCACCGACGTGGCCGACTACCGCGCGCACAGCCCAGAACTGGGCCGCATCTGGCGACGGCTTGCGGGCCGTGACTACCCTGCCATGGCCGTCGTGGGGATCACGCGCCTGTGGGACGAGCAGGCGCTCGTTGAACTGGACGGCTTCGCCGTGCTCCCGTAGGACCGGCCGGACCCGGTGGGGACTCGCCACCGAAGGGGTGAGGATCACGGGCCGTACCGGGTCCTCCCGGTACCTGTGGAACCCCCCAGTCCAGGAGGTGCTTCCATGTCTCTGCGCCAGGTCGCCGTGCCGGTCGTCGGCGCCGCTGTGCTCCTGTTCTCCGCCCCCGCCACGGGTGCCCTGTCCCGCTCGTCCGACGAGGTGACCGTCGACCCGGCCGGGTACCTGGCGCCCGACGGCACGCTCACCCTCTCCGGCACCTATCGCTGCGCCGGCGGCACCGGGGGCCCGGTCTTGGTGTCCTCCTCGATCTCCCAGGGCGACCGCCGCGTCCAGCACGGCGTCGGCGGCACCCCGGCCGTGTGCGACGGCGCCGAGCACCGCTGGACCAACTCCGAGACCCGCCGGGGCGCGTACGCCCCGGGCCCCGCGCACATCGAGGCCACGCTGATGGAACTGAGCGGCTCCGGGCTGCCGCTGCCCCGCTTCCGCGCGGTACGGCAGCAGGACGTCACCGTGACGGCCAGGAGCTGACCCGGCGGCAGTGGCCGCTCGTACGGGAGTGCCGCCCCTCGCCGACATCGTGACCCGGTCCTCCCCTGACAGGTGCCGCCCCACCTTCTCCAGACCCGCATCGATGCAGTCAGGCCGGGTGAGGCGGCGCCCGCGGGTCAGATGTCCCGGAAGATCTCGATCTGCGCCCCCACCGAGTTCAGCCGCTCCGCCAGGTCCTCGTAGCCGCGGTTGATGACGTACACGTTGCGCAGCACGGACGTGCCCTCGGCCGCCATCATCGCCAGCAGGACGACCACGGCGGGGCGCAGCGCGGGCGGGCACATCATCTCGGCGGCGCGCCAGCGGGTCGGGCCCTCGACCAGCACCCGGTGCGGATCGAGCAACTGCAGGCGCCCGCCCAGGCGGTTGAGGTCGGTCAGGTAGATGGCCCGGTTGTCGTAGACCCAGTCGTGGATCAGGGTCTTGCCCTGCGCGGCGGCCGCGATGGCCGCGAAGAACGGCACGTTGTCGATGTTCAGGCCGGGGAACGGCATCGGGTGGATCTTGTCGATCGGCGCCTCCAGCTTGGAGGGCCGCACGGTCAGGTCCACCAGCCGCGTACGGCCGTTGTCGGCGGAGTACTCGGGCGTGCGGTCGTGGTCGAGCCCCATCTCCTCCAGCACCGCGAGCTCGATCTCCAGGAACTCGATCGGCACCCGGCGCACGGTCAGTTCCGACTCGGTGACCACCGCGGCGGCCAGCAGGCTCATCGCCTCGACCGGGTCCTCGGAGGGGGAGTAGTCGACGTCGACGTCGATGTTCGGCACGCCGTGGACGGTGAGCGTGGTGGTGCCGATGCCCTCGACCTCGACGCCGAGTGCCTCGAGGAAGAAGCACAGGTCCTGGACCATGTAGTTGGAGGAGGCGTTGCGGATGACCGTGACGCCGTTGTGCCGCGCGGCGGCCAGCAGCGCGTTCTCGGTCACGGTGTCGCCGCGCTCGGTCAGGACGATCGCCCGGCCGGGGGAGACGGACCGGTCCACCACCGCGTGGTACAGCCCCTCCGTGGCGGTGACCTCGAGCCCGAAGCGGCGCAGCGCGATCATGTGGGGCTCGACGGTGCGGGTCCCGAGGTCGCAGCCGCCCGCGTACGGCAGCTTGAAGCGGTCGAGGCGGTGCAGCAGCGGACCGAGGAACATGATGATGGACCGCGTACGGCGGGCGGCCTCGGCGTCGATGGCGTCCAGGTCGAGGTCCGCGGGCGGGACGATCTCCAGATCAACCCCCTCGTTTATCCACCGGGTCCGCACACCGATCGAGGTGAGCACCTCCAGCAGGCGGTACACCTCCTCGATGCGGGCGACGCGGCGCAGCACCGTGCGCCCCTTGTTGAGCAGTGAGGCGCACAGCAGCGCCACGCAGGCGTTCTTGCTCGTCTTGACGTCGATCGCGCCGGAGAGCCGGCGGCCGCCGACCACGCGCAGATGCATGGGGCCCGCGTAGCCCAGGGACACGATCTCGCTGTCCAGGGCGTCCCCGATGCGGGCGATCATCTCAAGGCTGAGGTTCTGGTTGCCCCGCTCGATGCGGTTCACGGCGCTCTGACTGGTACCGAGTGCCTCGGCGAGCTGCGCCTGGGTCAGGCCACGGTGCTGGCGTGCGACACGGATGAGCTTGCCGATGCGTACGAGGTAGTCGTCTGACATGAGACTGAGGCTATCTCAGATATGAGATGCGGCATCTTCTGGGGTCCATTCGAGTGAAGGGAGCAGAGTGATGCCTGGTGAGAGGGGTGTGTCGTGGCGAGCTCCGGCCGCGCATGACCTACCCGGCCCCATGTACTAGAGTTATCTCGACATCGAGATATCTGCCGAGGCGTACCGCAGTAGCCGCTCCGGTAAGGGTTACCTAACTTAGCCTCACCTTAGCGGATCGGCCGAGATGCCGTGGCGCAGGATCGTGGTGGTACGCGCACATCAATGAAGGAGACTGTCGTGTCGGCGAACAGCTTCGACGCCCGCAGCACGCTGCAGGTGGGCGACGAGTCGTACGAGATCTTCCGGCTGGACAAGGTGGAGGGCTCGGCCCGCCTGCCCTACAGCCTCAAGGTCCTGCTGGAGAACCTGCTCCGCACCGAGGACGGCGCGAACATCACCGCCGACCACATCCGCGCCCTCGGCAACTGGGACTCCCAGGCCCAGCCGTCGCAGGAGATCCAGTTCACGCCGGCCCGCGTGATCATGCAGGACTTCACCGGCGTGCCCTGTGTCGTGGACCTCGCCACCATGCGCGAGGCCGTCAAGGAGCTGGGCGGCGACCCGGCGAAGATCAACCCGCTCGCGCCGGCCGAGCTGGTCATCGACCACTCCGTCATCGCCGACAAGTTCGGCACGAACGACGCCTTCAAGGTCAACGTCGAGCTGGAGTACGGCCGCAACAAGGAGCGCTACCAGTTCCTGCGCTGGGGCCAGACCGCCTTCGACGAGTTCAAGGTCGTCCCGCCGGGCACCGGCATCGTCCACCAGGTGAACATCGAGCACCTGGCCCGTGTCGTGATGGTCCGCGACGGCAAGGCCTACCCGGACACCCTGGTCGGCACCGACTCCCACACCACGATGGTCAACGGCCTCGGCGTCCTCGGCTGGGGCGTCGGCGGCATCGAGGCCGAGGCCGCGATGCTCGGCCAGCCGGTCTCCATGCTCATCCCGCGCGTCGTCGGCTTCAAGCTCACCGGCGAGCTGCCCACCGGCACCACCGCCACCGACCTCGTGCTCACCATCACCGAGATGCTCCGCAAGCACGGTGTGGTCGGCAAGTTCGTCGAGTTCTACGGCGAGGGTGTGGCGGCCACGAGCCTCGCCAACCGCGCCACCATCGGCAACATGTCCCCGGAGTTCGGCTCCACCGCCGCGATCTTCCCGATCGACGACGAGACCCTGAACTACCTGCGCCTGACCGGCCGCAGCGAGCAGCAGGTCGCGCTCGTCGAGGCCTACGCCAAGCAGCAGGGCCTGTGGCTGGACCCGAAGGCCGAGCCGGACTTCTCCGAGAAGCTGGAGCTGGACCTCTCCACGGTCGTCCCCTCCATCGCCGGACCCAAGCGCCCGCAGGACCGCATCGTCCTGGCCGAGGCCGCCCAGCAGTTCGCCAAGGACGTCCTCGACTACGTCGAGGCTCCCGTCGCGCAGACGCCGGCGGCCGCCGACTCCGTGGTCGACGAGGCGAGCGCCGAGTCCTTCCCGGCCTCCGACGCCCCGGCCTACGGTCACGAGGAGAACGGTGCGGGCGCCCCGCAGCACGGCCAGGGCACCGGCGCCGTACCGTCCAACCCGGTCCGGGTCACCGCCCCCGACGGCACGACCTACGAGCTGGACCACGGTGCGGTGACGGTCGCGGCCATCACCTCCTGCACCAACACCTCCAACCCGTACGTCATGATCGGCGCCGCCCTCGTCGCCAAGAAGGCGGTCGAGAAGGGCCTGACCCGCAAGCCGTGGGTCAAGTCCACCCTCGCCCCGGGTTCGAAGGTCGTCACGGACTACTTCGAGAAGGCCGGCCTCACCCCGTACCTGGACAAGCTGGGCTTCAACCTCGTCGGCTACGGCTGCACCACCTGCATCGGCAACTCCGGCCCGCTGCCGGAGGAGGTCTCCAAGGCCGTCAACGACCACGACCTCGCGGTCACCTCGGTCCTCTCCGGCAACCGGAACTTCGAGGGCCGTATCAACCCCGACGTCAAGATGAACTACCTGGCGTCCCCGCCGCTGGTCGTCGCCTACGCCATCGCGGGCTCCATGAAGGTGGACATCACCCGTGACGCCCTGGGCACCGACCAGGACGGCAACCCGGTCTACCTGAAGGACATCTGGCCCTCCGAGGCCGAGGTCAACGACGTCGTCGCCAACGCCATCGGCGAGGACATGTTCTCCAAGTCCTACAGCGACGTCTTCGCCGGCGACGCCCAGTGGCAGTCCCTCCCGGTCCCGACCGGCAACACCTTCGAGTGGGACCCGGAGTCCACCTACGTCCGCAAGCCCCCGTACTTCGAGGGCATGGGCATGGAGCCGGCCCCGGTCGAGGACATCACCGGCGCCCGCGTCCTCGCCAAGCTCGGCGACTCGGTCACCACCGACCACATCTCCCCGGCCGGCGCGATCAAGGCCGACACCCCGGCCGGCAAGTACCTCACCGAGCACGGTGTGGAGCGCCGCGACTTCAACTCCTACGGTTCCCGCCGCGGCAACCACGAGGTGATGATCCGCGGTACGTTCGCCAACATCCGCCTGCGCAACCAGATCGCGCCGGGCACCGAGGGCGGCTACACCCGCGACTTCACGCAGGACGGCGGCCCGGTCTCCTTCATCTACGACGCCTCGCAGAACTACCAGGCCGCCGGCATCCCGCTGGTCGTCCTGGCCGGCAAGGAGTACGGCTCCGGCTCGTCCCGCGACTGGGCGGCCAAGGGCACCGCGCTCCTCGGCGTCAAGGCCGTCATCGCCGAGTCCTACGAGCGCATCCACCGCTCGAACCTGATCGGCATGGGCGTCCTGCCGCTGCAGTTCCCCGAGGGCCAGTCCGCCGCGAGCCTCGGCCTGACGGGTGAGGAGACGTTCTCCATCACCGGCGTCACCGAGATCAACGAGGGCACCACGCCGCGCACGGTCAAGGTCACCACCGACACCGGTGTCGAGTTCGACGCGGTCGTCCGCATCGACACCCCCGGTGAGGCCGACTACTACCGCAACGGCGGCATCATGCAGTACGTGCTGCGCAGCCTGATCCGCAAGTAGGCGATCCGGCACGGCAGTCGAGGGCCGCATCCCCGCCCGGGGGTGCGGCCCTCCGCCGTCTTCGCACCGTCGCCCGAACGGGGACATCACCGGTGCTCAGTGCGGACACAGGGTTTCCTCGGCGGACCGGGACAGGATGACGCCATGTCCGGCACTCCCGCTTCCCCGGCGGTCCGGTCCGTGGAGTGTTCCGGGCCGTACGGAGTTCACGATCGAACTGCCCATGGCGGAACCGTCGTCGACGGAGAGCCCTAGATCCATCCCGCCACCTGCGCCACCGCGAACGGCGCCGGCACCAGGGTCGTCATGCCGAGCCACAGGTGCAGCGGTCGGCCCTCCTGCCACGGCATGAGGACGTCCACCACCAGCACCATCCCGATGACGAACCCGCCGCCCAGCACCGCGCCGAGCGTCATACCGACGGTCTGGCCCGGTGTCGAGCCGCCGCAGCCGAACCCGGTGACGCAGTGGAGCAGCAGGTACCTGTTCAGCAGCCACCGGACGCACACGCCGGGGACGATCGCCAGCACGCCGATCAGAAGGTTCGCCACCGCGGGCGCCCCCCAGGAGCCGGCGGTGGCCTTCTCGCGGCCACCGTCCGCACCGGAACCGTGCACAACCCGTCCTTCTCCCCGGTCATTGCGTTCGTACAGGTAGATGACCACGAGAGCACTGGGGTTGCCCCGCGCGCGCCCCGGAGCGGTGAACACCGCCCCCACGAGTGACGGTTGGGGGCCGGGGGGTTGTCCGGGCCTCTGGCGGACCGGGTGGCCGCTGTGCGTGCCACCCGGTCCGCGAGCCGGCCCGGCCCGGGGGGAGTAGGCCGGACCGGGGTCTGATGGCTTGTGTCGACCGGTGGAGGCGACAACGTTGTCGGAATGGTCTGTACATGACTGTACCTTGACTTCAGACAACGATGTCAAGGGTCTTCCGTGTGGTTCACCCTCAAGGGTGCATCCCGGCGCTCCGCCCGAACGACGGCCTCCACAAGCGGCGTTCCAGAAGCGGCCTTCCGCAGGAGGGCCTTTCGCAGACGGTCTTCCGCCGTACGCCCGGCGCACGCTACTGTCCCTGCGGCTTGTGCGACCCGTGGTGCGCGACCCGTCCGAAGGAGGAGGGGCCGCGTCATGCGCTTCCGTCCGACGTCCCTGCTGCTGGCCGCCGCCCTGGCGGTCGGTGGCTCCCCCACTCTCGGCTTCGCTCGTGCGGGGGGACCCCCGTCCCCCGCGCTCGCCGCGGGCGCCCGACCATCATCCGACCTGGTGCGCGACCCCGCCGCGTACGTCGACCCGCTCATCGGCACCCGGAACGGCGGCAACGTCTTCCCCGGCGCCGTCGTTCCGTTCGGCATGCTGTCCTGGAGTCCCGAGAACACCCGGGGCGACTCGACGAGAACGGCCGCGCCCGGCGGTTACCAGTACGACGCCACCCGCATCCGGGGCTTCAGCCTGACCCACATGTCCGGCACCGGCTGCGCGGGCGGCAGCGGCGACATCCCGTTCTTCCCGTACACGGGCGAGGTCACCTCCTCACCGGCGAGCGACACCAAGGACGCCGTGTACGCGGCCGACTTCACGCACGCCGACGAGACCGCCGAGCCCGGCCACTACAAGGTGGGCCTGTCCTCCGGTGTCACGGCCGACCTGACGGCGACCGCGCGCACCGGCTCGGCCCGCTTCACGTTCCCCGAGGGCAGACCGGCCTCGCTGCTGATCCGCACCGCCAACTCCGAAGTGGGCTCCTCGGATTCGACGGTCACCATCGACCCGGGGACCCGCACGGTGTCCGGTTCCGTCACCTCCGGCGACTTCTGCGGCTATCTCGATCCCGAGGGACAACGCAGCTACTACACGCTCTACTTCACGGCCCGCTTCGACCGCTCCTTCACGGCGACCGGCACCTGGCAGGACGACAAGCTGAACCCGGGCTCGACGCACACGACCGGTGACACGGGAGGGTTCTCGCACGGCGGCCGTCCCGTCGCGGGCAAGGGAGCGGGCGGATACGTCGAGTTCGCACCGGGTCCGGATCCGGTGAACGTCGAGGTCGGCATCTCCTACGTCAGCCAGGCGGGCGCGGAGGCCAACCTGCGGGCCGAGAACCCCGACGGGCGGTCCTTCGAGTCCGTCGAGCACGCGGCCCGGCGGGCCTGGCGGGACCGCCTGGGCGCGATAGGGGTCGGCGGCGGCACCGACCGGGACCGCACCACCTTCTACACCGCGCTCTACCACGCCCTGCTGCATCCGAACGTGATCAGCGACACCGACGGACGCTACCGCGGCAGCGACGGCGAGGTGCACCGGGTGAGCCCCGGCCACCAGGCCCAGTACGGCACGTTCTCCGGCTGGGACGTCTACCGCGACCAGGTGCAACTGCTGACCCTGCTGAACCCGGACACCGGCTCCGACATAGCGCAGTCCCTGTACGAACTGGCCCGGCAGAACGGGGGAGTGTGGGACCGCTGGCTGCACGGCGCGAGCGGTACCCACGTCATGAACGGCGACCCCTCACCGACCGCCCTCGCGGGAATCCGGGCCTTCGGCGGCACGCGCTTCGACCTGCGGGGCGCACTGGACTCGCTGGTGCAGGCGGCGACGGTCCCGACCGGGCAGGACCTCTCGTCGGCGGGCAAGCCGGTGCTGTCGGTGGGGCAGCGCCCGTCCCTGGACAAGTATCTGGAGCACCACTACATGCCGTCCGTCTCCAACGCCTGGGGCGGCGCCGCCGAAACCCTGGAGATGTCCACGGCGGACTTCTCGCTCTCCCAGCTCGCCCGGGCGGCGGGGGAGAAGGACACCGCGTCGGCCTTCGCACGCCGTTCCCAGTGGTGGCAGAACAACTTCAACCTGGCCGCCGACCCCGGAGGCGGCTACATCGCGGGCCGAAAGGCGGACGGCAGCTGGGTCACCGGCTTCACCCCGTCGACCGGCAACGGCTTCGTGGAGGGCACGGCGGCCCAGTACACCTGGATGGTGCAGCACAACCCGGCCGGGCTGTTCGCGGCGATGGGCGGCCGTGACAAGGCACTCGCCCGCCTCGACGCCTTCTTCCACGACGCCGACGGCGGCTGGGCGTTCACCGGCCGCGGCGGCGACAAGGCGGAACTGGACAACGAGCCGTCGATCAACACCCCCTACCTGTACGACTACGCGGGCGCGCCCTACAAGACCCAGGAGACGGTACGGGCGGCGATGACCGGGCTGTGGTCGACCAGGCCCGAGGGCATCCCCGGCAACGACGACCTCGGCGCCATGTCGTCCTGGTACGTCTTCTCGGCGCTCGGCATGTACCCGCAGGTGCCGTCCCGCGCCGAACTCGTCCTCGCCTCCCCGCTCTTCCCGCGCGTCCTGATCCACCGCCCCCACGGCAACGACATCGAGGTCCGGGCCGAGGGCGCGGCCGGGGACGCCCCGTACATCCAGTCCCTCAGAGTCGACGGTCGCCTCAGCGAACGCCCCTGGCTGCCCGCGTCCTTCGTCCGTGACGGCGGCCGGCTCGACTACACCCTCTCCACCGTGCCGGACCGTTCCTGGGGCGGCGACCCCGCCGACGCGCCGCCGTCCTTCCGCGAGGGCGAGCAGCCGTACCAGATCGGCGTCGGCCCGACCACCGCGACCCTCGCCCCGGGCGGCAGCACCCGGGTCGGTATCCGCGCCCTGGCCCTGACCGGCGGCACGGGCCCCGAGGTGTGGTTCACGGTCGACACCCCGGACGGGGTGACAGCCGACCCCGCCCAGGGCACGGTCAAGGACGGCGCCCAGGAGATCACCCTGACCGCAGACCCCGCCGCCCGGCAGGGCTTCCACGACGTCAGGGTCACCGTGACCTCCGACGGCACCTCCTACGTCCAACCGGTGGCGCTGACGGTCGCGGCCCCGGGCACACTGCTCGCCGCCTACAACAACACCGGTGTCTCGGACGACCAGGGCGACCACGACGAGGCCGACTACGACGGCGGCGGCTGGAGCTACTCCCGCCAGGCCCTGGCGGACGCCGGTCTGACGGCGGGCAGGCAGGGCACGGTGGACGGACTGACCTTCACCTGGCCGAACTCGCCGAGCGGCCGACCGGACAACGCGTCCGCGACCGGACAGACCATCGAACTCGCCGGCCCCGCGGCGAAGGTGAGCTTCATCGGCAGCGCCGTCAACGGCAACGAGCAGACCAAGGCCACCGTGACCTACACCGACGGCACCAGCGACAGCATCGACCTCTCCTTCACCGACTGGACCGTCGGTGGAGGCGGGGGCGCCGTCCAGTACGGCAACGAGGTGGTCGCGAAGACGGCGTACCGCAACGTCGCCGGCGCCGACAAGGACCCGGTGGCGACCTACGTCTTCGCCACCAAGCCCTTCGAGGCCCCCGTCGGCCGGAGCATCAGGAGCGTGACGCTGCCGGACGACACCGACCTGCACGTGTTCACCCTCGCCACCAGCTGATCAGCGCTGTCCAGCACGAAGGGGCGGGCCCGGACGGGCCCGCCCCTCTCCCGTGCCGGCGTGGCGTCAGGCCAGCAGTTCCACCTCCGCCAGCGTCGACTCCTTCGTGAACGTCAGGCGGTAGTGCGCGTACGTGCCGGGATGCGGGATGGAGAACGCCCTGGTCTGCCGGTCCCAGGTGAAGGACTCGCTCGACCGCTGGTCCAGGGTCGTCCACTGTGTGCCGTCCTCGGAGGCCTCGAGGGTCCAGCCCGTGGGGGCCAACGCGCGGTCCGCCGGGGACGTCAGCGTGTACTGCACCGCCTTGGTGCCGTCCGTGACCGGCAGGTCCACGCTCGTCACGGCCGCCTCCGTCGTCGAGGTGTTGTCGAAGAGCGGACCGTCACCCCTGAGCGCGTCCGCCCGCGGCGAGGGCGCCTTGTCGTCCCGCGTGATGGACACCGGTGCCGCGTTCTTGCCGGTGCCCCAGGCCGAGGGCCGCGGACCCATGTCGAACTCCAGCACTCCGCCCCGGGAGAGCAGGGAATGCGGCAGCGACGTCGACGTCCACTCCTTGCCGTCGACCCTCAGGCCCTGGACGTAGACGTTCCGCGCGCTGTTCCTCGGGGCCTTGATGACCAGGTCCCTGCCGTTCTCCAGGTGCACGGTGGCCTTGGTGAACAGCGGTGACCCGATGGCGTACTCGCCGCTGCCCATCACCAGCGGGTAGAAGCCCAGCGCCGAGAAGACGTACCAGCCGGACTGCTCGCCGTTGTCCTCGTCGCCGTGGTACCCCTGCCCGATCTCGCTGCCCGTGTACAGGCGGGAGAGCACCTCGCGGACCTTCTCCTGCGCCTTCCAGGGCTGACCCGCCGCGTCGTACATGTAGATCACGTGATGCGCGGGCTGGTTGGAGTGCCCGTACATGCCCATCCGAACGTCACGGGCCTCCGTCATCTCATGGATGACGCTGCCGTAGGAGCCCACGAACTGAGGAGAGGCCGTCTCCGGTGTCGCGAAGTACTCGTCCAGCTTGTCCGCCAGCTTCGTCCGGCCGCCGTACAGGTTGGCAAGGCCCCGGCTGTCCTGCGGGACCGTGAAGGCGAAGCCCCACCCGTTGGTCTCCGTGTAGTCGTAGCCCCACACGCGCGGGTCGTACTTCGACGGGTCCAGCCGCCAGTCGCCCTGCGCGTCGCGGCCCTGGAAGAAGCCCACCCTCGAGTCGAAGAGGTCGACGTAGTCCCGGGCGCGGTTGAGGAAGTAGGCCGACTCCTCCTTGTAGCGCTGCTTGCCGGTCTTCTCGTACAGGGCCTGGCCCATCCTGGCGATGCCGTAGTCGTTGATGTACCCGTCCATCGCCCACGACAGGCCCTCGCGGGTGGCGGTGCTGGTGTAGCCGAGGAACGGTGAGGTGGCCATGCCCTTGCGGCCCACGCCGGACGACGGCGGCAGGACCGTCGCGTTCTTCACCGCCGCGTCGTAGGCGGCCTGAGCGTCGAACTTCACGCCCTTCACATAGGCGTCCGCGAACGCCACGTCCGACGAGGTGCCCGTCATCAGGTCCGCGTAGCCGGGGGACGACCAGCGGGAGGTCCAGCCGCCGTCCTTGTACTGCTGCACGAAGCCGTCGACGAGCTCGCCCGCCTGAGCCGGTGTCAGGAGGGAGTATGCGGGCCAGGTCGTCCGGTAGGTGTCCCAGAAGCCGTTGTTGACGTACACCTTGCCGTCGACGATCTTCGCCCCGGTGTGCGTGGCCGTGTCCGGGCCCGGCATCGGGGAGAACGGGGACGCGTACCGGTAGGCCGATCCCACCTTCTCGAAGCCGGAGTTGGGGTAGAGGTACAGCCGGTACATCGACGAGTACAGCGTCGTGAGCTGGTCGGTGGTCGCGCCCTCGACCTCGATGGTGCCGAGCAGCTTGTCCCACGTCCCCTGGGCGCGCGCCCTGACGTCGTCGAACGAGGCGCCGTCCGGGATCTCCTGGCGCAGATTGTCCTTCGCCTGGTCGATGCTGATGAGGGACGTGGCGAGGCGCAGCGTGACCGTGTGGTCGGCGCCCGGCTTGAAGCGCAGATAGCCCTTCACGCCCGAGGCCGCCCCGTCCGTCACCGGCGCGTCGAACACGCCGTACACGAACAGGCGTGTCGCGCCCGTCGACAGCCCGGACTTCACGTCGGAGAAGCCGGTCACGACGCCGGCCGCGGTGTCGAGGGTGAGCCCCGCCTGCTCGGTCACATTGTCGAAGATCACGCTCGCGTCGTCGCCGGGGTAGGTGAACCGCAGCACCGCCGCGTGGTCCGTCGGCGTCATCTCCGCCTTGAGTCCGCCCTCGAAGGTCACGCCGTAGTAGTAGGGGCGCGCGATCTCGTTCTCGTGCCGGAACGGCAGCGCCCGCGCGCTGCGCCCGGTGTCCGGAGTGCCGGACGCGGCCGACGGCATCACCTGGAACGTCTGCCGGTCGCCCATCCACGGGCTCGGCTCATGACTCGCGCTGAACGCCTGGATCGTGGGCAGATTGTCGGAGTTGTTGGCCCGCGCGTAGTCGTACAACCAGCTCAGCGAGCCGGCGTTGGTCACCGGCGTCCAGAAGTTGAAGCCGTGCGGCAGCGCGGTGGCCGGGAAGTTGTTGCCCCGGGAGAAGGAGCCGCTGGAGTTGGTGCCGCGAGTGGTCACCGCGTAGTCGGACAGATGTGCCCTGGGCTTGTCCGGCGCTACCGGCTTCAGCGCGAGGTCGTCCAGCCAGCCCCGGAACCTGGCCGGCCCCTTCGGCGAGTCGTACGCCACCAGGATCCGGTCCACGGTCTTGCCGTCCGCCACCGACCCGATCCGCGACACCACGTTGTTCCACTGGTTGACGTACAGCGCCTTGGCCGCGCCCTGTCCCGTGGGGCTCAGCGGGAAGCCGTGCTGGTCGAGCGCGCCCAGGTCACTGAGGTGGGTGCCGTCGGTGAAGTCCAGGTCGACCGAGACGTTCGTGGCGTCGTAGTCCCGGTCGCCGTCCGCCATCGCCGGGAAGATCCGGTACGACAACTGCGTGTCCCGCTCGACGCGTACGTTCACGTCGAAGACCTTGTTGTACGAGTACGCCCGCCCGTCGGCGGTGTGCGAGCCGGCGTAGCGTAGCGCCCGCCTGCCCGTGAAGCCCGCGCCCGCCTTGGCGGTGGGGGAGCCGAGCGGACCGCGGTCCACCAGCGTGCGCATGTCCTTCGGCGTGGGGTCGGTGCTGCTGCCCGTGGAGAACTGCACATCGGCGAGTTGCAGTATGCCGCCGCTGTGGTTCCTCGTGATGTCCAGCCGGAAGTGCGCGTACTCGGCCGGCTCGGCGAGATCGTACGACTTGGTCTGGAAGCGCTGGTCGAACGATTCCCCGGTGCGGGTGTCCAGTGTCTTCCAGTCCTTGCCGTCGGTGGACCCCTGAAGGGTCCAGTCGGCGGGGTCCCGCTCGGCGTGGTCGTTGGCCGAGGTCAGCGCGTACGTCACCACCTTGACCGGCTCGTCCAGGTCGAACTCCGCCCAGCCCGTCGGCGCGAAAGTGAGCCATTTGGTGCCCGGCTCGCCGTCGATCAGGTTGTCCGCGACCTCGCCGGCGTCCGTGTTCTCGGCGCTGGCCCGGACATCGGTCACCTCATCGGTCACATTGCCCGGGATGCCCGTTGTGTATCCTCCGTCCACACCGGACGCCCGCTTGGTGCCGTCCGCCGCCGTGTCCACAGTGTTCAGCCACGTCGGCGCCGGATCCCCCGGCTCGAAGGAGGAAGCGAACTCGCGGTCCGCGGCCGCCGCTTCGCCGGGC
This sequence comes from Streptomyces sp. NPDC001796, assembly GCF_042892355.1. Lineage (NCBI taxonomy): Bacteria > Bacillati > Actinomycetota > Actinomycetes > Kitasatosporales > Streptomycetaceae > Streptomyces > Streptomyces sp. NPDC001796. The sequence goes on from NZ_JBIAUC010000005.1 coordinate 223,839, forward strand.
AGAGCCACCGCCGCGCCCTGGGCCGCCACCAGCAACGCGAAGGCGGCCGTTGCCACGGCCGCCGTAGGAGCCCATCTGTGCCGAGATCTGTGCTGCATGCGCGAGCACCCTCCCTGCGCCTGTTGAGAATGGACAACGTTGTCACTTCGCTGCGCAAGGACCAGTAGGTGGTCAAGTGGTCAGTGATGTCAAGGGCGTTGGCTGTGGCATTCGGGCTCAATGCAATGGGTATCGCGTTCGAGAGCCGTGCGGGCGCCCCGTATTTCCACGAGGTCTCAACTCGGAAACGCACGGCGGCAACCTTGCTTGCGATATTGCTCCGGCGACGGAGAGTGGACTATACCTGTCGGCGTCCGGCCAGCCGTCATCTTGGTGTCACGACGGCTGTGGACAGGCACGACCCGGGGAAAGCCGGAGGCGGCGGACCGACTCGAGAACGAACCACGCCGCTCCGTCCCCTGAATCGCTCATGCACGACCCCAGCTTCACCATCACCGCGGTGCCGGGGAGGAGCCGGTGCACCGCCTGAGTCCTGGAGAAGGCGAGGACTTGAGCATGGGATCCACTTCCGGCGAGCACACCACCACCCCCGAAGGCATCGGCACCACCCCCGAAGGCGTCGGGCGGCGCAGCCTGATCAAGCGTTCCGTCGCGCTGGGCCTGGTCTCCGTCCCCACGATGAGCTTCCTGTCCGCCTGCGCCAGCAGCGGGGGCGGCGGCCAGGACAAGGCGAAGACGGGCAAGAAGACCAAGCAGAACCCGCTCGGCGTCAACGACACGGCGCAGATGGAATTCGTGCTCTTCGACGGCGGCTTCGGCAAGGAGTACGCCCAGGACGCGGTCAAGATCTACCAGAAGGACTTCCCGAAGGCGAAGGTGAAGTTCTCCGCCACCCAGAAGATCCAGTCCACCCTGCAGCCGCGCTTCAACCAGGGCAATCCGCCGGACCTCATCGACAACTCCGGCGCCGAGCAGATGGACATGGGCGTCCTCGTCAGCCGCAACCAGCTCGCCGACCTCACCCCGCTCCTCGACGCCCCCTCCTACGACGACCCCTCGAAGAAGGTCCGCGACACACTGCGTCCCGGCATCGTCGAGATGGGCCAGTTCGACGGCAACCCCGTGTGGATCATGTACTACGCCTACACGGTCTACGGCGTCTGGTACTCGCAGAAGCTCCTCGACTCGCTCGACGAGAAGTACCCCGAGACCTGGGACGAGATGCTCAAGGTCTGCGAGAAGGCCAAGAAGAAGGGCATCGCGGGCTGGACCTACGCCGGCAAGTACCCGTACTACATCCCCTTCTCCCTGTATCCGATGATCGGCAAGGTCGGTGGCCGCGAGGTCCTCGACGCCATCGACAACCTGGAGCCGAACGCCTGGAAGCACCCGGCCGTCAAGGCCTGCTTCGAGGCTTACTACGAGCTCTACAAGAAGGGCTACATCCTCAAGGGCACACCGGGCCTCGACCACATCCAGTCGCAGACCGCCTGGGCCCAGGGCAAGGCGCTGTTCATCCCGAACGGCTCCTGGGTGGAGAACGAGTCCGCCAACGTCATCCCGGCCGACTTCGACCTCGCCGTCTCCGCGCCCTCCGGCATCGACTCCTCCGACAAGCTGCCCTTCGGCACCATCTGGGCCTCCGGAGGTGAGCCCTTCATCGTCCCCGCCAAGGCGCAGAACCCCGCGGGCGGGATGGAGCAGCTGCGCATCATGCTCAGCGAGGCGTCCTCGAAGAACTTCACCACCAAGGTCAAGTCGCTGACGGCCTTCAACGGCGGCACCACGGGCATCAGCCTCACCCCGGGCCTGAAGTCGGGTGTGGCCGCGCTGGAGAAGGCGGGAAGCAACGTCCTGAACCCGCGGCTGCAGGACTGGTACGTGCAGCTGCAGAAGGAGAAGATCGGCGTGTCCGGTCTCGGCGAGATGATGGCGGGCCGTATCACCCCGGCCGAGGCCATCAAGCGGATCCAGGGCTTCGCCGACGAGACCGCCAAGGACACGTCGATCAAGCACTACAAGCACCAGTGAGGGTCCGTCAGGGGCAGGTCTTACAGGGGCAGGTCTTCCAGGCGCAGGCCTGTCAGCGGCAGGTCCGTCAGCGGCAGCGGAGGCGGCCGCCCGCACGGCCGGATCGGGGTCGGTAGCCATGCATCACGGCAAGTACCGGTTCATCGTGGGGTTCCTGACGGTTCCCCTCGGCCTGTACGCGCTCTTCGTCGTCTGGCCGTTCATCCAGTCCATCTACTACTCGTTCACGGACTGGACCGGTCTGAGCCCCGAGTTCAAGATGGTGGGCTTCGACAACTACACGCGGATGATCCACGACGACATCTTCTGGAAGTCGCTGTGGCACAGCCTGCTGTTCGCGCTGGTGCTGCCGCCGGTGACGATCGGGCTCGCGCTGTTCCTCGCCTTCATGATCAATGTGGGCGGGCGGCGGCGGAAGGGCGGACCGGCGATCTCCGGCGTCCGCGGCTCGTCCTTCTACAAGATCGTCTACTTCTTCCCGCAGGTGCTCTCCATCGCGATCGTCGCCCTGCTGTTCGCTTTCGCGTACAACCCGGACAGCGGCGCCGTCAACTCGCTGCTGCGCGGCATCGGGCTCGGGAGCGTCCAGCCGCTGTGGCTGGGCGATCCGGGTCTCGCCCTGTGGTGCGTGATGGCGGTCCTCGTCTGGTCCACGGTCGGCTTCTTCGTGGTCCTGTTCTCCGCGGGCATGGCCTCCGTCCCGGCGGACCTGTACGAGGCGGCGCTCCTGGACGGGGCGAACCGCACCACCACGTTCTTCCGGATCACCCTGCCGCTGCTGTGGGACACCGTGCAGTCCGGCTGGGTGTACATGGGCATCCTCGCCCTGGGCGCGGAGTCGTTCGCGGTCGTACAGATCATGACGACCGGGCCGGGCGGGCCGGACTACTCGACCACCGTCATGGTGCTGTACGTCTACCAGAAGGCCTTCCGCGACGGTCAGGCCGCCTACGCAACCACGATCGGTGTCGCCCTGCTCGTCGTCACGCTGCTGTTCGCGGCGGTCGTGATGCGGCTGGGCCGGCGCGAGCGGCTGGAGTACTGACGATGGAGACCACCGAGACCCCCGCCCCGAACCCGGCCGAACCGCACGCCTCCGTCGCAAAGGCGGACACACCGGTCGGCGGGCCGCCCCGGGCGAAGCGGGAGGGCACCGTCCTGAACGTCTTCTCGCACGGCATGCTGGTCCTGTGGGCGTTCATGGTCGTCATGCCGCTGCTGTGGGCGGTGATGACCTCCTTCAAGGACGACCGCTCGATCTTCGACTCGCCCTGGTCGCTGCCGGACAGGCTGCACTTCGAGAACTGGGCGCGGGCCTGGACCGACGCCAACATGAGCGACTATTTCCTCAACACCGTGCTGGTCGTCGGCGGTTCGCTCGTCGGCACCCTGGTGCTCGGCTCGATGGCGGCGTACGTCCTCGCCCGCTTCGACTTCCCGGGCAACCGGTTCATCTACTACCTGTTCATCGGCGGCATGAGCTTCCCTATCATGCTGGCGCTGGTCCCGCTGTTCTACGTCGTGAACAACATGGGGCTGCTGAACACGATCCACGGGCTGATCCTCGTCTACATCGCCTACTCGCTGCCCTTCACGGTGTTCTTCCTGACCGCGTTCTTCCGCTCGCTGCCCACCTCGGTGGCCGAGGCCGCGTTCGTGGACGGGGCCTCGCACTCCCGTACGTTCTTCCAGATCATGCTGCCGATGGCCAAGCCGGGCCTGATCAGCGTGGGGATCTTCAACTTCCTGGGCCAGTGGAACCAGTACATGCTCCCGACGGTCCTGAACACCGACCCCGACAAGCGCGTCCTCACCCAGGGCCTGGTCCAGCTGGCGGCCAGCCAGGGGTACAAGGGCGACTGGTCCGGACTCTTCGCCGGCCTGGTGATGGCGATGCTGCCGGTCCTCGCGGCCTACATCGTCTTCCAGAGGCAGGTGGTCCAGGGCCTGACGGCGGGCGCCCTGAAGTAGTGATCGACTTCCACTGACTTCCCAGTGCTCCGGCCTGCCGGCGTCTTCCCCGTGAACCGGGAACGGCGCCGGCGTGTCCGTCCGCCCTCTTTTTGATCTCTCACGATTTCCGTCAAGGACTTGACTGCGGTAACCCGTTCAGCGGAGCTTGGAGTTCACAACTTGTACGTGACTCGGATTCCGCTGATGTGACCCGGGTCACATGGGCGGCGCCGTGGCCGCCGCGCTGAGGGCAGGAGTGAATGAGTCGATGGAGACTCCGGGATCGCAGTCGTCGCTGCATCGGGCAAATCTGGAGCGTGTCGTCCGTGCGGTGCGCCTGGCCGGGTCGCTGACGCAGGCCGAGATCGCGAGGACGACGGGTCTGTCCGCGGCGACCGTCTCCAATATCGTGCGGGAGCTGAAGGACGGCGGAACCGTCGAGGTCACGCCCACGTCGGCGGGTGGCCGCAGGGCTCGCAGCGTCTCTCTCAGCGGTGACGCCGGCATCGTGATCGGCGTCGACTTCGGGCACACCCATTTGCGCGTCGCGATCGGGAACCTCGCCCATCAGGTGCTCGCCGAGGAGTCCGAGCCCCTGGATGTGGACGCCTCCGCCGCGCAGGGCTTCGACCGGGCGGAAGAGCTGGTCAGCAGGCTGATCGAGGCGACCGGAGTGAGCCGGTCCAAGATCGCCGGCGTGGGCCTCGGCGTGCCCGGACCCATCGACGTCGAGTCGGGCACGCTCGGCTCCACCGCCATCCTGCCGGGCTGGACCGGCACCCGACCCGCCGAGGAGCTGCGGGGGCGGCTCGGCGTGCCCGTGCACGTGGACAACGACGCCAACCTCGGCGCCCTCGGCGAGCTGGTCTGGGGCAGTGGCCGAGGGGTCAAGGACCTGGCGTACATCAAGGTGGCGAGCGGTGTCGGCGCCGGACTGGTGATTGACGGCAAGATCTACCGCGGGCCTGGCGGCACAGCGGGAGAAATCGGGCATATTACTCTCGATGAATCCGGTCCCGTCTGCCGCTGCGGGAACCGGGGCTGCCTGGAGACGTTCGCGTCGGCGCGGTACGTGCTGCCGCTGCTCCAGCCCAGCCACGGCGCCGACCTGACCATGGAAGGCGTGGTGAGGCTGGCGCGGGACGGTGATCCGGGCTGTCGTCGGGTGATCGCCGATGTCGGCCGCCACATCGGCAGCGGGGTCGCCAACCTGTGCAATCTGCTCAACCCGAGCCGCGTGGTCCTGGGCGGTGATCTCGCCGAGGCCGGTGAGCTGGTCCTCGGGCCCATCAGGGAGTCGGTCGGCCGGTACGCGATCCCCAGTGCCGCACGCCAGCTCTCGGTGCTGCCGGGGGCGCTCGGCGGCCGCGCGGAGGTCCTCGGCGCGCTCGCTCTCGCACTCAGTGAAATGGGTGATTCAACCCTTTTGGACGGCAGCCTGCCTGCTGCGACGCCTGTCTTCACTTAGATAACGGATGGCACCGTTGCCATCTCGTTAAGGATTTACTTCTTGACGTCGCACGTGTGGCCGAGTTGACTTCCAGCCACCTCGGCCGCAACGACGCGGCCTCGTCAGGGAGGTTTCTAGAAGTGAACACGCGTATGCGTCGTGCGGCCTTCGCCGTTGCTGCTGGTGCCATGGCCGTTTCGCTCGCCGCCTGCGGCAGCGCCAAGGAGTCCGCCAAGAGCTCTTCCTCGTCCTCGAGCGCCAAGAAGGGCGACGCCATCAAGGTGGGTCTGCTTCTCCCCGAGAACCAGACGGCGCGTTACGAGAAGCTCGACCGTCCCTTGATCGAGAAGAAGGTCAAGGAGCTGACGAACGGCAAGGGCGAGGTCGTCTACGCCAACGCCAAGCAGGACGCCACCCTGCAGAACCAGCAGGTCGACACCATGATCACCAACAAGGTCGACGTGCTGATCGTGGACGCGGTGGACTCCGCGGCCATCAAGAACTCCGTGCAGAAGGCCAAGGACGCCGGCATCCCGGTCGTCGCCTACGACCGCCTGGCGCAGGGCCCGATCAGCGGCTACACCTCGTTCGACAACGAGACGGTCGGCAAGACCCAGGGCCAGGCCCTCCTCACGGCCCTCGGCTCCAAGGCGAAGTCCGGCAAGATCGTCATGATGAACGGCTCCGTCACCGACCCGAACGCCGCGCAGTTCAAGAAGGGCGCCCACGAGGTGCTCGACGGCAAGGTGAACATCGGCAAGGAGTACGACACCAAGGACTGGAAGCCGGAGAACGCCAACGCCAACATGGAGGCGGCGATCTCCGCCCTCGGCAAGCAGAACATCGTCGGTGTCTACTCCGCCAACGACGGCATGGCCGGCGGTATCATCACCGCCCTCAAGGCCGCCGGCATCAAGGCCCCGGTCACCGGTCAGGACGCCGAACTCGCCGGTGTGCAGCGCATCGTCACCGGTGAGCAGTACATGAGCGTCTACAAGCCGTACCCGCAGGAGGCCGACGTCGCCGCGGAGATGGCTGTCGACCTCGCCCAGGGCAAGCCCGTCGACTCGATAGCGAAGGACAAGGTCGACAGCCCGACCACCAAGCAGGTGCCCGCCGTCATCGTCCCGGTCGTCGCCCTGACGAAGGACAACATCAAGGACACCGTCGTCAAGGACGGCCTGTGGACCGTCGCGGACATCTGCACCGCGCAGTACAAGTCGGCCTGCGCCGCGATCGGCCTGAAGTAACCGGCCTCAAGCCCCTTTCCCGCAGCGGGAATTCGCCCTTGAATTCCCCTGAGGGACTGGCGCACTGAAAGCTCCTCCGGCGCCCCGCCTTCACCAGCCCCGCAAGCTCGTCGCGGGGCGCCGGACGGAACACCCCCCCAAACTTCTGCACAACCTCCCGCCGGGTCAGGCGGCGAAGGAGATGGTTCACGTGTCCGCTACGCCCGTGCTGGCGTTGCGCGGGGTCTCCAAGCGGTTCGGTGCCGTTCAGGCGCTCACCGACGTAGAGCTTGAGGTCCACGCCGGTGAGGTGGTCGCCCTGGTCGGCGACAACGGCGCCGGAAAATCCACGCTGGTCAAGACGATCGCCGGCGTGCACCCCATCGATGAGGGCGTCATCGAGTGGGAAGGAAAGACCGTCCACATCGGCAAGCCGAACGACGCCCAGAACCTGGGCATCGCGACGGTCTACCAGGACCTCGCGCTGTGCGACAACATCGACGTCGTCGGCAACCTCTACCTGGGCCGGGAGATCCGCCGCCGCGGCGTCCTGGACGAGGTGGAGATGGAGCGGCGCTCACGCGAGCTGCTGGACCAGCTGTCCATCCGCATCCCCAGCGTCCGCATTCCGATCGCCTCGCTCTCCGGCGGTCAGCGCCAGGTCGTGGCCATCGCCCGTTCCATGCTGGGCGAGCCCAAGCTGGTGATCCTCGACGAACCCACTGCCGCCCTCGGCGTCGAGCAGACCGCGCAGGTCCTCGACCTGGTGGAGCGGCTGCGGGAGCGCGGTCACGCCGTGATCCTCATCAGCCACAACATGGCCGACGTGAAGGCCGTCGCCGACAAGGTGGCGGTGCTGCGTCTGGGGCGCAACAACGGCGTCTTCGAGGTCAAGACGACCTCGCAGGAAGAGATCATCTCCGCCATCACCGGCGCCACGGACAACGCCGTGACCCGTCGTGCGGCGCGCAGCAATGGGGAGATCAAGAAGTGAGCATCGACAAGACCTCCACGCCCCCCGAAGACACCGTCGTGGAGAACCCCGAGGCGGCGGCGAAGGCGGTCACCGCCGTCGACCCCCGTCTGCTGGTGCGCGAGCAGGGCTTCGCGGGCTACGTCACCGAGTTCAAGCGGAAGATGAAGGCCGGTGACCTGGGCGCCATCCCGGTCGTCGTCGGTCTGGCGATCATCTGGATCATCTTCCAGAGCCTGAACTCGAACTTCCTCACCGCCGGCAACCTCTCCGACATCTCCGTCGCCATGGTCGGCACGGGCATGATCGCCGTCGGTATCGTCTTCGTGCTGCTGCTCGGCGAGATCGACCTGTCGGTCGGCTCGGTCTCCGGTGTCGCGGGCGCCACCTTCGCCGTGCTGAACATCACTCACGGCATGAGCGAGTGGCTCGCCTTCGTGCTGGCCATCCTCACCGGTACGGTCGCCGGCGCCATCCACGGCTTCGTCTTCGCGAAGATCGGTGTGCCCGCGTTCGCGGTCACCCTGGCCGGTCTGCTGTTCTGGAACGGCTTCATGCTCCAGATCCTCGGCGACAGCGGCACGATCAACCTGAACAGCGACGGCCTCGTCGCCAAGCTGACGACGTACTACTTCTCCGACGTGGCCGCCGCCTACGGGCTCGCGCTCGTGGTGACCGTGCTGTACTTCCTCAGCTCCTACTTCGGCAACAAGCGGCGCGAGGCCGCGGGTGTGCCGTCCCGGCCGCTGAGCGAGACGATCCTGCGCACGGCGCTGCTCGCGGTCCTCGCGTTCGCCGTGGCCGTCGTCTACAACCAGTACAAGGGCCTGCCGCTCGCGGTGGTCATCTTCATCGCTGTGCTGCTCATCACGGACTTCGTGCTGCGCCGCACCGCGTACGGCCGGAAGGTGTTCGCGCTCGGCGGCAGCGTGGAGGCGTCCCGCCGCGCCGGTATCAACGTGGCCGCGGTCCGCATCTCGGTCTTCGCCATCTCCGGCACGTTCGCCGCGATCGGCGGTCTGTTCATCGCGTCGAAGATCGCGTCCGCCAACCAGGGCGCCGGTGGCGGTGACCTGCTGATGAACGCGATCGCCGCCGCGGTGATCGGTGGTACGTCGCTGTTCGGTGGGCGTGGCCGCACGTGGAACGCGCTGCTCGGTGTGCTGGTGATCGTCTCGATCCAGTACGGTCTCGCCCTCGAGGGCATCGCCTCGCCGGTGCAGTACATGATCACCGGTGGTGTTCTGCTCGCCACGGTCGTCATCGACGCCGTGACCCGCAAGACCCAGAAGACGGCCGGCCGCGCCTAGCCGCAGCCGAACCCTCAGGTCACTGTGCCCGGCGCCAACGGCGGCGCCGGGCACAGTCCTGCGTCCCGGCCCGTGTTCGGGCGGACACGTCGGGGGGATCCATGGGGCCATCGGTGATCCTCACAGGGGGAACATTAGACTCGACAGGCCCGGCGAATGCTCGACACAGCTCTACTGCAAGGAGGCACGGGTGCCGCTGCTGACCCGCATCAGGGGACCGCGCGATCTGGACCGGCTCAGCCTGGAGGAGCTGGACCAGCTGGCAGAGGAGATCCGGACCTTCCTCGTCGACGCCGTCTCCAAGACCGGCGGCCACCTCGGTCCGAACCTCGGTGTGGTCGAGCTCACCATCGCCCTGCACCGCGTCTTCGACTCCCCGAAGGACAAGGTGCTGTGGGACACCGGCCACCAGGCCTACGTCCACAAGCTGCTCACCGGCCGTCAGGACTTCTCGGGGCTGCGCAGCAAGGGCGGCCTGTCCGGCTACCCCTCGCGCGCCGAGTCCGACCACGACGTCATCGAGAACTCGCACGCCTCCACCGTCCTCGGCTGGGCCGACGGCCTGGCCAAGGCCAACCAGCTGCTGAAGCGCGACAGCCACGTCGTGGCCGTCATCGGTGACGGCGCCCTCACCGGCGGCATGGCCTGGGAGGCGCTGAACAACATCGCCGACGCCAAGGACCGCCCGCTGGTCATCGTCGTCAACGACAACGAGCGTTCCTACGCGCCCACCATCGGCGGCCTCGCCAACCACCTGGCCACGCTGCGCACCACCGACGGCTACGAGAAGTTCCTGGCCCGCACCAAGGAGGTCCTGGAGCGCACGCCCGTCGTCGGCAAGCCGCTCTACGAGACCCTGCACGGGGCCAAGAAGGGCCTGAAGGACTTCATCGCCCCGCAGGGCATGTTCGAGGACCTGGGGCTGAAGTACGTCGGCCCGATCGACGGGCACGACATCGAGGCCCTGGAGTCCGCCCTGGCCCGCGCCAAGCGGTTCGGCGGCCCGGTCATCGTGCACTGCCTCACCGAGAAGGGCCGCGGCTACCGGCCCGCCGAGCAGGACGAGGCCGACCGCTTCCACGGCATCGGCCCCATCCACCCCGACACCGGCCTGCCCATCAAGGCGGCCGCCGCCAGCTGGACCTCCGTCTTCGGCGACGAGATGGTCAGGCTCGGCCGGGAGCGCGACGACATCGTCGCCATCACGGCCGCGATGCTCCAGCCGGTGGGCCTCAAGAAGTTCGCGGACGCCTTCCCGAACCGTATCTACGACGTCGGCATCGCCGAGCAGCACGGCGCGGTCTCCGCGGCCGGCCTCGCCACCGGCGGTCTGCACCCCGTCTTCGCGGTGTACGCGACCTTCCTCAACCGCGCCTTCGACCAGGTGCTCATGGACGTCGCCCTGCACAAGTGCGGTGTGACGTTCGTGCTCGACCGGGCGGGCATCACGGGCGACGACGGCGCCTCCCACAACGGCATGTGGGACATGTCGATGCTCCAGGTGGTGCCGGGCCTGAGGATCGCCGCCCCGCGCGACGCCGAGCAGCTGCGGGCCCAGCTGCGAGAGGCCGTCGACGTGGACGACGCGCCGACCGTGCTGCGCTACTCCAAGGGCGTCGTCGGCCCGGCCGTCCCCGCCGTCGGCAAGGTCGGCGGCATGGACGTGCTGCGCAAGGCGGAGGCCCCCGTGCCGGACGTCCTGCTGGTCTCCGTCGGCGCGCTCGCACCCATGTGCCTGGAGATCGCCGACCTCCTCGACAAGCAGGGCATCTCCACCACCGTCGTCGACCCCCGCTGGGTCAAGCCCGTCGACGAGGCGCTGGCCCCGCTCGCCGAGCGGCACCGTGTGGTCGTCACCGTCGAGGACAACTCCCGGGTCGGCGGTGTGGGTTCGGCGATCGCGCAGGCGCTGCGCGACGCGGGTGTGGACGTGCCGCTGCGCGACTTCGGCGTCCCGCCGCGCTTCCTCGACCACGCCTCCCGCAAGGAGGTCCTCGCGGAGATCGGCCTGACCGCGCCGGACATCGCCCGCCAGGTCACCGGGCTGGTCTCCAAGCTGGACGGCGGCCTCCCCCACTCTCGGCTTCGCTCGAGCGGGGGGACCCCCACCGACCGTACGGGCACCGCCCAGGCCGTGGACTCGGTGGAGCCCGCCCGCGACTGAGACCACCCGCCGTGCGCGCCCGGGCCGGTTCCTCCATCCTTTACGGTGGCGAAACCGGCCCGTTTGCGTGAATCTGCCCGTGCCGGGGCACACGGAGTACGCCCCGTTTCGATCATGTCGGGGACGGCGAGCGCGGGAGGTATGCCATGAGCAGCACCCTCTTCCGGACGAAGAACGTCGAGCAGTCGATCCAGGACACCGAGCAGCCGGAGCACGCGCTCAGAAAGACCCTGTCCGCTCTTGACCTGACCGTGTTCGGCGTCGGGGTCATCATCGGCACCGGCATCTTCGTGCTCACCGGCAAGGTCGCCAAGCAGAACGCGGGCCCCGCCGTCTCCCTGTCCTTCGTCCTGGCCGGCGTCGTCTGCGCGCTCGCCGCCCTCTGTTACGCGGAGTTCGCCTCCACGGTGCCGGTCGCCGGATCCGCGTACACGTTCTCCTACGCCACGCTCGGCGAGCTGCCCGCCTGGATCATCGGCTGGGACCTGGTCCTGGAGTTCGCGCTCGGCACGGCGGTGGTCGCCGTCGGCTGGTCCGGGTACATCCGCTCGCTGCTCGACAACGCGGGCTGGCACCTGCCGGCCTATCTCGGCGGACGGGAGGGGGCGCACGGATTCGGATTCGACATTCTCGCCGCCGCGCTCGTCCTTCTCCTCACCGCGATACTCGTCCTCGGGATGAAGCTGTCGGCCCGGGTCACCCAGCTCGTCGTCGCCGTCAAGGTGACCGTGGTGCTGATCGTGATCATCGGGGGCGCCTTCTTCGTCAACAGCGCCAACTACAAGCCCTTCGTCCCCGAGCCGCAGGCGGTGCCCGCGGGCGGCAGCCTCAAGGCTCCGCTCATCCAGCTCATGGTCGGCTGGGCACCGTCCAACTTCGGCGTGATGGGCATCTTCACCGCCGCGTCCGTCGTCTTCTTCGCCTTCATCGGCTTCGACATCGTGGCGACCACCGCCGAGGAGACCCGTAACCCGCAGCGCGACATGCCGCGCGGAATCCTCGGTTCCCTGCTCATCTGCACCGCGCTGTACGTGGCGGTGTCGATCGTCGTCACCGGCATGCAGCACTACAGCAGGCTGTCCGTGGACGCCCCGCTCGCCGACGCGTTCAAGGCCATCGGCCATCCCTGGTTCGCGGGTGTGATCAGCTTCGGTGCCGCCGCCGGCCTGACCACGGTCTGCCTGATCCTGCTGCTCGGCCAATCCCGGGTCTTCTTCGCGATGAGCCGCGACGGGCTGCTGCCCCGCTTCTTCTCCCACGTCCACCCGCGCTTCAAGACCCCGCACCGGCCGACCATCCTGCTCGGCGTGGTCATCGCCGTCGTCGCGGGCTTCACCAGCCTCAGCGAACTGGCCGAACTGGTCAACATCGGCACGCTGTTCGCGTTCATCGTCGTCGCGATCGGCGTGGTCATCCTCCGCCGCACCCGCCCCGACCTGCCACGCGCCTTCCGCACTCCGTTCGTTCCGGCGGTGCCGATCCTGTCGGTGTGCGCCTCGCTGTGGCTGATGCTGAACCTGCCCGCCGAGACCTGGCTGCGGTTCGCGATCTGGCTGGTCATCGGGTTCGTCGTGTACTTCCTCTACGGCCGTTCGCACAGCCGTGTGGGACATGCCGGGAAGTCCGCGGCGGGCGGGGTGAGCAGCCCGCCCGGAGGCGGCACCCGGTGACCACGGCGTTCGGCACGGGGTGTTCAGCGCACCGTGCGCGGGCCCGTCACCTCCGCGCCGAGATCCGTCACCCGGCGCCGTAGCTCCCGGTCCGCCGTGACGACCAGGACCGCGCGGTCCCCGGCCTCGGCGACCAGCTCGACGATACGGTCGTCCCCGCTGCCGGGGGCCGCGTCCACCCGGACGCCGGGCACGGGCTCCACGCCGCGTGCCGCACCCTCCACCACCAGCACCAGCTCCAGCGGCCCGGGAAAGCCGGGCAGCCCGTCGGCGGCGAACGGCACGAGACGGTCCCGCAGCCGGTCGGCGGCGCCCCGCCGGTCCCGCCACCAGCCGTCGGGCACCGACCCGACGACGTTGGCGCCATCGACGATCACCAGGAGCGGGACACTCATGCCCCCAGCGTCCCACGAGCCTGTCCGGCCCGCGCGAGGGACGCCTCAGCGACATCGGGGGAGTGCCAACGGTCCCCGGCTGAACGGCCCCTGACTGCCGCAGCCGGGACGGCGGCTCTGACCGGCCCCACCCCACGGGCCCTGCGGCACACAACGGGAAGGGGGCCTCCGCCTTGCGCGGAGGCCCCCTTCACCGTGCCACGGCCGTTACGCCGGAACCGACGCCACACCCGGCTCGAGGAACGTCTTGCCGTTCACGCGCTCCGAGACGCCCTCGCGGTCCAGGTACGGCGTGATGCCGCCCAGGTGGAAGGGCCAGCCGGCGCCCGTGATCAGGCACAGGTCGATGTCCTGGGCCTCGGCGACGACGCCCTCCTCGAGCATCAGCCCGATCTCCTGCGCCACCGCGTCCAGGACGCGGGCGCGGACCTGCTCCTCCGTCAGGACCGTGTCGCCCTGCTTCAGCAGCGCGGCGACCTCCGGGTCCAGCTCGGGCTTGCCGCTGTCGTAGACGTAGAAGCCGCGCTTGCCGGCCTCGACGACCGCCTTGAGGTTCGGGGAGACCGTGAAGCGGTCCGGGAACGCCCTGTTGAGGGTCTCCGAGACGTGCAGGCCGATCGCCGGGCCGACGAGCTCCAGCAGGACCAGCGGGGACATCGGCAGACCCAGCGGCTCCACCGCCTTCTCCGCCACCTCGACCGGGGTGCCCTCGTCGATGACGTTCTGGATCTCGCCCATGAAGCGGGTCAGGATGCGGTTCACGACGAACGCCGGGGCGTCCTTGACCAGAACCGCGGTCTTCTTCAGCTTCTTGGCCACCGCGAAGGCGGTCGCGAGCGAGGCGTCGTCGGTCTTCTCGCCGCGGACGATCTCCAGGAGCGGCAGCACGGCGACCGGGTTGAAGAAGTGGAAGCCGACGACCCGCTCGGGGTGCTTCAGCTTCGACGCCATCTCCGACACCGACAGGGAGGAGGTGTTGGTGGCGAGGATCGCGTGCTCGGGCGCGACCGCCTCGACCTCCGCGAACACCTGCTGCTTGACACCCATCTCCTCGAACACGGCCTCGATGACGAAGTCCGCGTCGGCGAAGCCCTCCGCCTTGTCCAGGACGCCGGAGACCAGCGCCTTGAGGCGGTTGGCCTTGTCCTGGTTGATCCGGCCCTTGCCGAGCAGCTTGTCGATCTCGGCGTGGACGTAGCCCACACCCTTGTCGATGCGCTCCTGGTCGATGTCCGTCAGGACGACCGGGACCTCGAGGCGGCGCAGGAAGAGCAGGGCGAGCTGCGAGGCCATCAGACCGGCGCCGACGACGCCGACCTTGGTGACCGGGCGCGCCAGGTTCTTGTCGGGGGCGCCCGCCGGGCGCTTGCCGCGCTTCTGGACGAGGTTGAACGCGTAGATGCCGGCGCGCAGTTCCCCGCCCATGATCAGGTCCGCGAGGGCCTGGTCCTCGGCGTCGTAGCCCTGCTGCAGGTCGCCGTTCTTCGCGGCCGCGATGATGTCGAGGGCGCGGTAGGCGGCCGGGGCCGCGCCGTGCACCTTGCCGTCCGCGATGAAGCGGCCCTTGGCGACGGCCTGGTCCCAGGCCTCGCCGCGGTCGATCACCGGACGCTCGACGACGATCTCGCCCTTGAGGACGGACGCCGTCCAGATCAGCGACTGCTCCAGGAAGTCGGCGCCCTCGAAGATGGCGTCGGCGATCCCCAGCTCGTAGACCTGCGCGCCCTTGAGCTGCTTGTTCTGGTTGAGGCTGTTCTCGATGATCACCGAGACGGCCTTGTCGGCGCCGATCAGGTTCGGCAGCAGGGTGCAGCCGCCCCAGCCGGGGACCAGGCCCAGGAAGACCTCGGGGAGCGAGAAGGCGGGCAGGGACGCGGACACCGTGCGGTAGGTGCAGTGCAGGCCG
This sequence comes from Streptomyces sp. NPDC001796, assembly GCF_042892355.1. NCBI lineage: Bacteria > Bacillati > Actinomycetota > Actinomycetes > Kitasatosporales > Streptomycetaceae > Streptomyces > Streptomyces sp. NPDC001796. The sequence continues at coordinate 238,920 of NZ_JBIAUC010000005.1, forward strand.
ACCTCGACGCCGCCGCCCATCGCCGCGCCGTTGTAGTAGGCGAACGTCGGGACGGCCAGCTTGGACAGCCGCTTGAAGACCTCGTGGCCGCCCTTGCCGATGGCCAGCGCGTCCTCGTGCCGCTTCAGCAGCTCGACGCCCTTGAGGTCGGCGCCGACCGCGAAGATGAACGGCTTGCCGGTGATGCCGACGCCGACGATCTCGCCGTCCGCGGCCTCCTTCTCGACCTGGTCGATCGCCGTGTTGAGGTTCGCGAGCGAGGCCGGGCCGAAGGTGGTCGGCTTGGTGTGGTCGTGGCCGTTGTCGAGGGTGATCAGGGCGAAGCGGCCCACACCGAACGGCAGGTCGAAGTGGCGTACGTGCGCCTGCGTGACGACCTCGTCCGGGAACAGCTCGGCCGCGCCCTTCAACAGCTCAGCGGTGGTGCTCACTTGTCGCCTCCGTCGAAGTGCGGGTTCTCCCAGATGACCGTCGCGCCCATGCCGAAGCCGACGCACATGGTGGTGAGGCCGTAGCGGACCTGCGGCTGCTCCTCGAACTGGCGGGCGAGCTGCGTCATCAGCCGGACGCCCGAGGAGGCCAGCGGGTGGCCGAAGGCGATCGCGCCGCCGTACTGGTTGACGCGCTCGTCGTCGTCCGCGATGCCGTAGTGGTCGAGGAAGGCCAGGACCTGGACGGCGAAGGCCTCGTTGATCTCGAACAGGCCGATGTCGGAGATCGACAGGCCCGCCTTGGCGAGGGCCTTCTCCGTGGCCGGGATCGGGCCGTAGCCCATGACCTCCGGCTCGACGCCCGCGAAGGCGTAGGAGACGAGACGCATCTTGACCGGCAGGTCGTTCTCGCGGGCGAAGTCCTCGCTCGCGATGATCGAGGCGGTGGCGCCGTCGTTCAGACCGGCCGCGTTGCCCGCGGTGACCCGGCCGTGGACGCGGAACGGCGTCTTGAGGCCCTGCAGGTTCTCCAGGGTCGTACCCGGGCGCATCGGCTCGTCGGCCGTGACGAGACCCCAGCCGGTCTCGCCGCCCTCGGGGTTGGTGCGGCGCACCGAGATCGGCACCAGGTCCTGCTGGATCTTGCCGTTGGCGTACGCCTTCGCGGCCTTCTCCTGGGAGCGCACGGCGTATTCGTCGGCGCGCAGCTTGGTGATGTGCGGGTAGCGGTCGTGGAGGTTCTCCGCGGTCATGCCCATGAACAGCGCGGACTCGTCGACCAGCTTCTCGCTCACGAAGCGCGGGTTCGGGTCGACGCCCTCGCCCATCGGGTGGCGGCCCATGTGCTCCACACCGCCCGCGATGACGGCGTCGTACGCGCCGAAGGCGATCGAGCCGGCCGTGGTCGTCACGGCCGTCATCGCACCCGCGCACATGCGGTCGATGGAGTAGCCGGGGACCGACTGGGGCAGACCGGCCAGGATGCCCGCGGTGCGGCCGAGGGTCAGGCCCTGGTCACCGATCTGCGTGGTCGCGGCGATGGCGACCTCGTCGATCTTCTTCGGGTCGAGACCCGGGTTGCGGCGCAGCAGCTCCCGGATCGCCTTCACGACGAGGTCGTCGGCGCGGGTCTCGTGGTAGATGCCCTTCGGGCCCGCCTTGCCGAACGGGGTACGGACGCCGTCGACGAAGACGACGTCCCTGACGGTACGAGGCACGATGGCTCTCCTCCAGGGTGCGGGATGGCACTGCTGCGACACGCTGAGCGCGCGCTCAGTCCCATGCTACTTGTGGGTAACCAAGCTGCCCAGTCCCGCACGCCCAAGCGGTGAAGGTCACACCTTCGGCGGAGCCGTGGAGCCCCCGCCGGCTCGGCAAGGGCTCGGAGCGGGAGGCGGCGGGCCGCGGTCCGCAGAGGCGGCGGGCCGTGCAGTCACGCGGCTCCGCCCCTGTCGTCATGCGGTCCCCGCCGTATCGGCACCGGTCCCGCCGCGCCGGCGCCGGCCACCGAAGACGCCCCGCACCCGCGCCCAGCACCCGCGCCCCCCACCCGCCGTACGACAAAGCCGCTACGGCGCCTGGGTGCCCGTCACGGACAGCGCCTTCACCAGCACCGGGGTGACCTGCTCGACCTGCCAGGCCCTCGCCCCGTAACCGGCCAGCGCGGAGGCAACGGCCTCCGCGTCCACCGGCTTCGGCGGCTCCCAGCACAGGCGCCGCACGGTGTCCGGGGAGATCAGGTTCTCCTGGGGCATGGTGAGCTGCTCGGCCAGGGCCGACACCGCGGCGCGCGCAGCGGACAGCCGGGCCGCCGCCGCCGGATCCTTGTCGGCCCAGGCCCGCGGCGGCGGCGGACCCGTCACCGGCTGCCCCGGCTGCGGCAGCTCCGCCTCCGGCAGAGCCTTGGCGCGGTCGATCGCGGCCTGCCACTGCTCCAGCTGGCGCCGCCCCATGCGGTGCCCGAAACCGTTCAGCGCGGCCAGGGCGTGGACGTTCGGCGGCAGGGCGAGGGCCGCCTCGACGATCGCGGCGTCCCCGAGCACCTTGCCCGGCGAGACGTCCCGGCGCTGCGCGATCCGGTCCCTGGCCTGCCACAGCTCCCGGACGGCCGCCATCTGCCGGCGGCGGCGCACCTTGTGCATTCCGGACGTACGGCGCCAGGGGTCCTTGCGCGGCTCGGGCGGCGGGGCTGAGGCGATCGCGTCGAACTCCTGCCGGGCCCACTCCAGCTTCCCCTGCCGCTCGAGTTCCTTCTCCAGGGCGTCCCGCAGGTCCACGAGCAGTTCGACATCGAGGGCCGCGTAGCGCAGCCAGGGCTCGGGCAGGGGCCGCGTCGACCAGTCGACGGCGGAGTGGCCCTTCTCCAGGATGAAGCTGAGGACGCTCTCCACCATGGCGCCGAGGCCGACCCTCGGGAACCCGGCGAGGCGCCCGGCCAGCTCGGTGTCGAACAGACGGGTGGGCACCATGCCTATCTCGCGCAGGCAGGGCAGGTCCTGGGTGGCGGCGTGCAGCACCCACTCGGCGTCGGAGATCGCCTCGCCCAGGGCGGACAGGTCTGGGCAGGCCACCGGGTCGATCAGCGCGGTGCCCGCGCCCTCGCGGCGCAGCTGCACGAGGTAGGCGCGCTGGCCGTACCGGTAGCCGGACGCGCGCTCGGCATCGACCGCGACGGGGCCGGTGCCGGCGGCGAAGGCGGCGATCACCTCGGCGAGGGAGGCGTCGTCGGCGATCACGGGCGGAATGCCGTCACGCGGCTCGAGCAACGGGATCGGCGCCGTTTCGACGTCGTCCGGAGGGGCGCCTCCGGTGGTTCGCAGTGGGCTGTCTGCTGCGGTCTCTTGGGCGTCGGTCACCTGTCAAGGGTATCTGTGTGTCGACTACGCCCGCCGACGGAACGTTCCGTCGACGGGCGATGGGGGGTCGTAAACCAGTCATGTGTCATATGGGTCGTTCGTGTCCGCACAAGGGCGCGGTGGCGGTGTACGGCGACGGGACGGCGGGCGTCCCGGGGCGTGCGGCCAGGTCCCCGGACGCGGCTCGGCGGCGGCTCGGTGTGGACGCGGACCAGGGCGGGTGGAGGAGGGGGCAGGAAGTCGGGGAGCCAGGGGTCTGGTCGTCCGGTGGTCAGGGGCGAGAGGGTCAGTGGATGATGCCGGTCCGCAGGGCCACCGCCACCATCCCGGCACGGTCGCCGGTGCCGAGCTTGCGGGCGATGCGGGCCAGGTGGCTCTTCACGGTCAGCGCGGACAGGCCCATCGAGACGCCGATCGCCTTGTTCGACTGCCCTTCGGCGACCAGACGCAGCACCTCCACCTCGCGGCCGGACAGCTCGCGGTAGCCGCCCGGGTGACTCGGGGCACCCGGGGGGCGGCGGTGCAGGCGCGCGGCGGCGGCGCCGATGGGTGCGGCACCCGGCCGGGTGGGGAGCCCGATGTTGGTGCGGGTGCCGGTGACGACATAGCCCTTGACTCCGCCCGCGAGGGCGTTGCGGACCGCTCCGATGTCGTCGGCGGCGGACAGGGCCAGACCGTTGGGCCAGCCCGCCGCCCGGGTCTCCGACAGGAGGGTGAGACCGGAGCCGTCGGGGAGGTGGACGTCGGCGACGCAGATGTCGCGCGGGTTGCCGATACGAGGACGGGCCTCTGCGATGGACGACGCCTCGATGACGTCGCGCACTCCGAGCGCCCAGAGATGGCGGGTGACGGTGGAACGAACGCGCGGGTCGGCCACGACGACCATGGCGGTCGGCTTGTTGGGGCGGTAGGCGACCAGGCTTGCGGGCTGCTCGAGGAGAACGGACACCAGGCCTCCTGGATGGGTGCGGGGACGGGGCCGGCTCGGGGAAGCGGCCGGGACGAACCGTGTTTCAAGGTCACAGTCGTCTTCGGCACCAAACTCGTGCTCCTTTAGAGAATGATCACGATTTGGTGAGTAACAATCCGTGCAATTCGGACGCGCGAGCGATCATCTGAGGATCGAGTCGGTGCGATCCATGGTCAATACGAGGCCGAAAGTGGCCGTATCGACAAAGAGATGGCAAGGAAGGTCAAGGCGACATTGACAGCGCCAGCGGGCGCGCCGGCTCAGCGGGGCTGTGGCCCGCGGCGCTGAGGCAGCGTCACCACCGAGGCGTCGCCCGGCCCCGCCGGGGGCAGGCCCGCCACCTGGCACAGCAGGTCGCACCAGGAGGCCAGGTGCGCCGCGGTGTCCGGGACGCCTCCGATGCCCTCCCGGGGCGTCCACGAAGCACGGATCTCGATCTGGGAGACGGCCGGGCGGGTGGCGAGACCGCCGAAGTAGTGCGAGCTCGCGCGCGTGACGGTCCCGCTCGGCTCGCCGTACGCCAGCCCGCGGGCCTGCAGCGCGCCGGTCAGCCAGGACCAGCACACGTCGGGCAGGAGCGGGTCCGCCGCCATCTCCGGCTCCAGTTCCGCGCGCACCAGCGTCACCAGGCGGAAGGAGCCCTGCCAGGCCTCGTGCCCGGCCGGGTCGTGCAGCAGGACGAGGCGCCCGTCGGCGAGGTCCTCCTCGTCGGCGACCACGGCGGCCTCCAGCGCGTACGTGTGCGGGGCGAGCCGCTGCGGCGGGCGCGACGGCTCGATCTCGATCTCCGGCCGCAGGCGTGCGGCCTTCAGGGCGTCGACCGCGGCGCGGAAGGGCAGGGGGGCCGTGTCCATCGCATCGCCCTCCCCCTCCGCGTCGTCCATTCCGCCGGCGCCGTCCGTCACTCGTTCCTGAGCCGCAGCCATGCGGGGAAGATTAAGGGGAAGAAAGCGCGTCCGCTTGGAGAGACACCCGTTGCCGCCGGGGGTTCGGCTGCCGTGCGCGGTTCGTCATGGCTGGTTCCTGTCGTAGGGCGGCCGGGTCCTTCGGAGTGTGGCGCGCCGACGCGGCTCAGCCGCGCACGGACACGGCCCCGCGCCCCTGCGCGGGCGCTCCCGCCCCGAGGCCGAAACGCTCCGGTGGCGTGCGAGACTTTTTGCGTGAGTGTCAATGACCGCCCCGCCACGGGCCAGCCGACAGCGACGTACGACTCCGCCTTCCTCAGGGCGTGCCGGCGCGAGCCCGTGCCGCACACGCCGGTGTGGTTCATGCGGCAGGCCGGGCGCTCGCTGCCCGAGTACCGCAAGGTGCGTGAGGGCATCCCCATGCTCGAGTCCTGCATGCGGCCCGAGCTGGTCACCGAGATCACCCTCCAGCCGGTCCGCCGGCACGGTGTGGACGCGGCGATCTACTTCAGCGACATCGTCGTGCCCCTGAAGGCGATCGGTGTCGACCTCGACATCAAGCCAGGCGTAGGCCCGGTGGTCGAGCACCCGATCCGCACCCGCGCGGACCTCGCCCGGCTGCGCGACCTGACCCCCGAGGACGTCTCCTACGTCACCGAGGCGATCAAGCTGCTCACCGCGGAGCTGGGCGAGACCCCGCTGATCGGTTTCGCGGGCGCGCCCTTCACCCTCGCGAGCTACCTCATCGAGGGCGGCCCGTCCCGTACGTACGAGCACACCAAGGCGCTCATGCACGGCGACCCGAAGCTGTGGTCCGACCTGGTGGACCGGCTTGCGGACATCACGGCAGCCTTCCTGAAGGTCCAGATCGAGGCCGGTGCCTCGGCCGTCCAGCTCTTCGACTCCTGGGCCGGTGCCCTGGCCCCCGCCGACTACCGCCGCTCGGTGCTGCCCGCCTCGGCCAAGGTCTTCCGGGCCGTCGAGGGCTACGGCGTCCCCCGCATCCACTTCGGTGTCGGCACCGGTGAGCTGCTGGGGCTGATGGGCGAGGCCGGTGCGGACGTCGTCGGCGTCGACTGGCGCGTTCCGCTGGACGAGGCGGCCCGCCGCGTCGGCCCCGGCAAGGCACTCCAGGGCAACCTGGACCCGGCGGTGCTCTTCGCCCCCCGCGAGGCCGTCGAGGCCAAGACCCGCGAGGTCCTGGACGCCGCCGCCGGCCTCGAGGGCCATGTCTTCAACCTCGGCCACGGTGTCCTGCCGTCCACGGACCCGGACAGCCTCACCCGACTCGTGGAGTACGTCCACACGCAGACGGCCCGCTGACCGGTGCCGCCGAGGACCGGTGACCCGCGCCGGGCGCCGCGCACGGCGGCATCGGCGCGGGCCCCTCACCCGCTGGAGGACTCGCCCCCGGTCCCTCCGGGGCTCCTGGAACTCCGGTGCGGGACGGCCTCGGTCGTCCTCGTCCCGCGTGATGAACGCTTCCGCGGAGGTGTCCGCGTCGACCGCATGACGGGCGTCCGCGGTCTCTTCGAAGGAGGCCGCACCGGGGGGCCCGGTCCTCTTCGCTCTCCGTGGAGGGTGCGGGCGAAACGCCTCGCGGCGCGGCCCCGCCGTCCTCACCAGCTGTGGCGGGCCTGCCTGCCCCACAGCAGGCCGCGAGGTTCGGGTGGCTGCGGGGTGCCCTGGCGCAGGGGCAGGGCCAGGACCATTCCCACGATGAAGCCGACCACATGGGCCGCGTACGCCACCGTCCCGGCCGAGGAGACGGCGTTCCCGGACGAGTAGACGGCCTGCAGCGCGAACCAGAAGCCGAGCACGATCCACGCGGGCAGCCGCAGCGGCAGGAACAGCAGGAACGGCACGAGGATCCAGACCCGCACCCTGGGATAGAGCACCAGGTACGCGCCGAGCACGCCCGCGATGGCGCCCGACGCGCCGATCAGCGGGTCGCTCGAGCCGGCGTTGAGGTACGCGTAGCCGTACCCCGCCGCGTACCCGCACGCGACGTAGAACAGCGCGAAGCGGATGTGGCCCAGGCGGTCCTCGATGTTGTTGCCGAAGATCAGCAGGAAGAGCATGTTGCCCAGCAGATGCAGCCAGCTGCCGTGCAGGAACATCGCGGTGAACACCGACGCCGGCGGCGACTTGTGGTAGCCCGGCGGGGCCACCACACAACCGGGCCCGTGCGGGCCGACCCCGACGGCGCCCGTGGGCACGAGCCGCGGCAGCTGGTCGTGGACCAACTCGCGCGGCACCGCGGCGTAGTGGTCCAGGAACGCCTGGAGGTGGCAGAACTGGGACAGGTCGCTCTGCCCCGCCACGGAGCCCGCCAGGCCGGGGGTGAACAGGAAGACGACGACATTGGCCGCGATGAGCGCGTACGTCACATAGGGCGTACGGCGCACCGGGTTCACATCATGGACGGGGATGACCACAAGGAAGTACTGCCCTGGATCGGCCGGGCGAATCGGTGAACGCGGCGGTCCGCGGCTGCGTATGTCTCCTCAACCGCCCGCGGTGCGGGGAAGGCGTGTCGCGGGGACGACGTGAGGAACAGGCGATGAACGACCGAGTTACTCCTCCGATACACGCCCTGCCCGACGGCGAGGCCGAACTCGCGCTGGTCATCCAGCTGCCCTGGGAGGACGTCGCGCGGCTCGGCCAGGAGGCCGCCCGGCTCGCGACCCAGATGCAGCGGCCTGTGACCCTGGACGAGGCGGTCAGCCACCGGCTGCGGTCCTCGCGGGGCGCTGCCGCACATGCGAAGCCGATGGCTCAGCCACAGCCGCCCGCGGTGGCCTCCAGCGCGTCCGTGTCCTCGTTGCCCTCACGGCCGCCGGGCGAGCAGGCCCGGCAGGCCATCGAGAGGATCAACGGGGTCGGGCAGCACGAGACGGCTTGATTCAAGGGCTCGCCGTGGGGGCTGCGATCGTCGGCCGGGTGCCGGTTGCTCTCGGTCGCGCAGTTCCCCGCGCCCCTGGAGGGGCGGTTCCACTCACCCGGCGTTTTTCCGGACCGCCGCTGCCGCCTTGCGGGCCGCCACCAGGATCGGGTCCCACACCGGTGAGAACGGCGGGGCGTAGCCCAGGTCCAGGGCCGTCATCTCCTCCACCGTCATCCGCGCGGTCAGCGCCACCGCCGCGATGTCCACGCGTTTGGCCGCGCCCTCCCGGCCGACGATCTGGACGCCCAGCAGGCGGCCCGTGCGGCGTTCGGCGAGCATCTTGACCGTCATGAGGGCCGCGTTCGGGTAGTAGCCCGCGCGGCTCGTCGACTCGATCGTGACCGTCTCGTACCGCAGCCCCGCCCGCCGTGCGTCCTTCTCGCGCAGCCCGGTGCGGGCGATCTCCAGGTCGCAGACCTTGCTCACGGCCGTGCCGACGACGCCGGGGAACGTGGCGTAGCCGCCGCCCACGTTGGTGCCGATGACCTGCCCGTGCTTGTTGGCGTGCGTGCCCAGCGGAATGTGCCGCTCACTGCCGGAGACCAGGTCGAGGACCTCGACGCAGTCGCCGCCGGCCCAGATGTTCTCGTGACCGCGCACCCGCATCGCGAGGTCGGTGAGCAGCCCGCCGTGGTCGCCGAGCGGCAGCCCCGCGTCCCGCGCCAGGGCCGTCTCGGGCCGTACGCCGATCCCGAGGACCACCACGTCCGCCGGGTACTCGGCGTCCTGCGTGCCGACCGCGCGGACCCGGCCGTCGTCATCGGTGAGGATCTTGGTGACCTCGGCGTTGTCCACCATGGTGATGCCGAGGCCCTCCATGGCCCGGTGCACCAGCCGGCCCATGTCCGGGTCGAGCGTGGTCATGGGTTCGCTGCCGCGGTTGACGACGGTGACCTCGTAACCGCGGTTGATCATCGCCTCGGCCATCTCCACGCCGATGTAGCCCGCGCCGACGACCACCGCCCGGCGCCCCTTCGTGGCGGCAAGGGCGTCCAGGAGCGCCTGGCCGTCGTCCAGGGTCTGCACCCCGTGCACCCCGGGCGAGTCGGCGCCGGGCAGGTCCGGGCGGATCGGACGGGCTCCGGTCGCGATCACCAGCTTGTCGTACGACGTCCACGCCTCGGCCCCTGAGTCGACGTTCCGGGCGCGGACCCGGCCGCCCGCCACGTCGATCTCCGTGACCTCCGTCCGCATGCGCAGGTCGATGCCGCGTGCCCGGTGCTCCTCGGGTGTACGGGCGATCAGCTCGTCCCGGGTGGCGACGTCGCCACCCACCCAGTACGGGATGCCGCACGCCGAGAACGAGGAGAAGTGGCCGCGTTCGAACGCCACGATCTCCAGTTCGTCGGGGCCCTTGAGGCGGCGCGCCTGCGATGCGGCGGACATGCCCGCCGCATCGCCGCCTATGACGACCAGGCGCTCCCGCGGACGGCTCGTACGGCTGGTACGGCTCATGTTCATGCGAGCACGCTACGGGCAGGGGGCATCTCAGTCCTGCTCGCCCCGGCTTTCGTGCTCCGGCGCCGTGCGGGCCACGGGGAGCGGGCCGAGGGCGGTCGCCGCCGGCACCGGGTCCGGGCGGCGTGGCAGCCTGGGGCGCACCAGCCGGGTCCAGACCAGCACCAGGACGGCCGCGAGCACCAGGAAGGGGAGTGCGGCGCCGATCGCCAGGGCGATCCACCGTACAAGCGTGACGAAGACGTGCCAGCCGCCCGCCAGGGCGTCCAGGAAACCGGGCCGGTCGTCCTTCGCCGCCTTCTCCACCGGTGTCCCGGACAGCGACAGCGTGATGGTGGCCAGGCTGGTGCGGTCCTTCAGGGACGCCTGCCGGGCGAGCAGGGCCTCGAGGTCGGCCTCGCGGGAGCTCAACTCCCCTTCCAGGGCCACCACGTCACTGAGTTTGCCCGCCCGGTCCATCAGCTCCCGCACCCGGGCCACGCTGGCGCGCTGCGACCTGATGCGGCTCTCGACGTCGACGACCTGGTCGGTGACGTCCTCGGCCTTGGCGGTGCGCTCGATGAGCCTTCCCGCGCCCTGGAGCGCGGCGAGCACCTGGTCGTACTTCTCGGTGGGGACGCGCAGTACGAGCCGGGTGCGTTCGTTGCCCTCGGTGTCGCGGGTGGTGCTCTCGTCGCCGACGAACCCGCCCGCGCTCTCGACGGTCGTACGCGCCTCGTCGAGGGCCTTGGGCACATCCTTGACCTGCACGGTCAGCGATGCCGTGCGGATGATGGCGTTCGTGGTGAGCTTCGGCGTGCTGCCGCGTGCCGCCGAGCCGCCGCCCGTGCCGCTGTCGGCGGCGCCCTGCCGCTGCGCGCCCATGGCGGGGCCGGCCTTGCTGTCGCTCGACGCGCCGGTGTCGTCGGCGCTGCAGCCCGCGAGCGCGAGCGCGGCGGCGACCAGCGTCGCGGCCAGCACCCGCACCGGGCGTGGGGAGCGTGGAGTGTGCATCGGTCGAACCCCCGGAAGTCGTCGTGACGGACACTTCTTCGACTCCGGGCCCCCGCGGAACGTTGGCCGGATGCGGTCCCGATGCGGTCACGGTCGGGACTCGGAGGGGACACCGGGCGCCCGCCGGGCTGTCCGTGCGGTCTGAGAGGCTGGGGACATGAGCGCAGTGGACGCCCGCGGGGGCGCGGGGCATGTCGTCGTCATCGGGGGCGGGATCGCGGGTCTGGCAGCCGCCCACCGGCTGCTGGACCGGGGCGCGCGGGTCACGGTCCTGGAGGCGTCCGACCGGGTCGGCGGCAAGCTGCTGCCCGGCGAGATCGCGGGCGTGCGGGTCGACCTCGGGGCCGAGTCGATGCTGGCCCGGCGGCCCGAGGCGGTGGCGCTCGCCCGGGAAGTGGGCCTCACGGACCGCCTCAAGCCGCCCGCCACGGCGATCGCCTCGATCTGGACCCGCGGCGCCCTGCGGCCCATGCCGAAAGGGCACGTCATGGGCGTCCCCGGCACGGCCTCCGCACTGTCCGGCGTCCTGTCCGAAGAGGGCCTCGCCCGGATCGAGCGCGACGCGGAGCTGCCGCGCACGGAGATCGGCGACGACGTGGCGGTGGGGGAGTACGTGGCGGCGCGCCTCGGCCGCGAGGTCGTCGACCGCCTGGTGGAGCCGCTGCTCGGCGGGGTGTACGCGGGCGACGCGTACCGGATCTCCCTGCGCTCGGCGGTCCCGCAGCTCTTCGAGGCCGCCAAGGCGCACGACTCGCTGACGGAAGCCGTCCGCGAGATCCAGGCGAAGGCCGCCACGGCACAGCAGACCGGACCTGTCTTCATGGGGATCGAGGGAGGCGTCGGCCGACTGCCGCTCGCCGTCGCCGAGTCGGTGCGCTCGCGGGGCGGTGAGATCCGGCTGAGGGCCGCGGCCGACGCACTGCGCCGCACGTCCGAGGGGTGGGAGATCGTCGTCGGGGACCGTACGGAGAGGGCGGACGCAGTGGTGATCGCGGCGCCCGCCGCCGTGGCCGCCCGATTGCTGGCGGCCGAGTCCCCGGACGCGGCCGCCGAACTGCGCACCGTCGAGTACGCCTCCATGGCCCTGGTCACCCTCGCCTACCGCCGCGACGACATCTCCCTCCCCGAGGGCAGCGGCTTCCTCGTGCCGCCCGTCGACGGACGCACGATCAAGGCGTCGACGTTCGCCTCCCGGAAGTGGGGCTGGATCGCCGAGGAGGACCCGGACGTGCTGGTGCTGAGGACGTCCGTGGGGCGGTACGGCGAGACGGAGATCCTGCGACGGGAGGACGCCGACCTCGTGGCGGTCTCGCGGCACGACCTGCGCGAGGCCACCGGCCTGGACGCCGCCCCGATCGAGACGCGCGTCACCCGCTGGACCGACGGCCTGCCCCAGTACCCCGTCGGTCACCACGCGCGCGTGGCCCGCATCCGTGCGCACGTCGCGAAGCTGCCGGCGCTCGCGGTGTGCGGCGCGGTGTACGACGGGGTCGGCATCCCGGCGTGCATCGCGAGCGCGTACGCGGCCGTTGACCAGCTGGGCGGTGACCTGCGCGGTGTCGAGGAGCTCACCGCCAACCCGGTGCAGAGCCTGCACGGCGGAGCGGGAGAATAGGTGCATGAGTGACGACGCCCCCACCACCGAGTCCGGCAGGATCCCGAACAAGGGCAAGCTGGCCAAGGACCTCAACGAGGTCATCCGCTACACGCTGTGGTCCGTCTTCAAGCTGAAGGACGTGCTGCCCGAGGACCGCGCCGGGTACGCCGACGAGGTCCAGGAGCTGTTCGACCAGCTCGCCGCCAAGGACGTGACGATCCGCGGCACGTACGACGTGTCCGGCCTGCGCGCCGACGCCGACGTCATGATCTGGTGGCACGCCGAGACGAGTGACCAGCTCCAGGAGGCGTACAACCTCTTCCGCCGCACGAAGCTGGGCCGCGCGCTCACCCCGGTGTGGTCGAACATGGCGCTGCACCGCCCGGCCGAGTTCAACCGCTCGCACATCCCGGCGTTCCTCGCCGACGAGACGCCGCGCAACTACGTCAGCGTCTACCCGTTCGTGCGTTCCTACGACTGGTACCTGCTGCCGGACGAGGACCGCCGCCGCATGCTCGCGGACCACGGCAAGATGGCCCGCGGCTACCCGGACGTGCGGGCCAACACGGTCGCGTCGTTCTCCCTCGGTGACTACGAGTGGATACTGGCCTTCGAGGCCGACGAGCTCTACCGGATCGTCGACCTCATGCGCCACCTGCGCGGCTCGGAGGCACGGATGCACGTCCGCGAGGAGGTGCCCTTCTTCACCGGTCGCCGGAAGTCGGTCGCCGAGCTGGTGGCCGGGCTCGCCTGAGCGCACCGCGACGGGGGCGCGGCCGCCGCGCCCCCGTCGGCGGGTCACGGCGGTGGGCTCGACATGGCCGGCGGCAGTGTGTACGTCGGCGAAGGGGTCACCGGGACAGGTGTGCCGGGGTCGCCCGTGGGCCCGGGCGGTGCGGGGGAACGGGTGAGCGGGGGCGGGCTCGAGGTGGCCGCGTCCTGCGCCAGTGCGTCGAAGTCGACGTAACCGGTGGCCTCCAGGACCTTGATGTGGTCCAGGACCGTCGCGTTCGCGTCGTCGGCGAGCGCGCGCACGAGCGAGTTGCGGGTCGTGGCGCGGACCTGGGCGACGACGGTGAAGACCTTGCCGTGCGCGCGGCGGAGCAGGTTGGCGAAGTCGCGGTCGTACTCCTCGCCCTGGGCGGCGTCGAGGGTGTCCAGCCACTGGCGCTGCTGGGCGTTCGGCTGGTTGGGCAGGGCGAGGCCGAGCCGTGCGGCGACGTCGCGGACCCGGGCGTCCAGGAAGGTGTGGCCCCGCACCAGGTGCTCGCCCGCGGTGCGGACGGCCTCGGTGGTGCCCTTCTGCTCGGCCTGCTGTCCCGCGGGCAGCTCCCACAGCCCGGCCAGCCGGACCTTGGTGACGAAGTCGCGGTCCAGCGCGGACAGCGGACCGTACTGGGTCGACACGGACTGGGCGTTCAGGGTGTCCACGCCGGTGCCGGAGCGGTCCGCGTAGGACCAGACAGGGAAGACCAGCGCGGCGAGGGTCCCCGCGAGCAAGATGATGAGGATCCCGGTGCCGCTGAGGATGCCGCGGCCTCGGGCGGGTCTGGATCTCATGGTGCCTCCTGCTTGCGGCACCGCACGCTAGTGCGCTTCGGGTGCGAGTTGGCATATTACTGCGCCGTATACGCCAACTTCCGTACCAGACAAAGTCGCTGGAAAATGGGCAACGCCCACTGAATGCCGCAGGCACAGGACCGGGCGTCTCAGGACGAACCGCGGCAAGCAACCGCTCTCCCCGAAAGGCGTGACTGTTGTGTTAACCACGGCACATTCCCCGCGGACGACCTCCGGAACGCCCGCCGCAGTGGTACGCGACGGGCGGACGCGGGCAGGGCCCTGCGGGAAGGCGCTTCAGTCGCGCAGCAGGACCCGGCGCGTGGCGCGGAGCACACGGGCGGCAGGATGCCGGGACGGTGGCGTGGGGCCCGAACGCTCCAGCCACCACGCGCGCAGCCGGCGCCGCGCCTCGTTGTCCTCGGGTCGCCCGCTGAGCAGCAGGTGCTCGGCGAAGTCGAGGGCGTCGCGCCGGTAGCCGCCGGTCATCGGGTGCCGCTGGGCGTAGCCGAGGAAGGCGGACCGGTATCCCTCCCCGAGGATGCCGGGCAACTCGGGCGCGACCTTGGCCACGACACCGGCCCGCTTCGCGGCGAGGGCCCGCGCCTGCACCCCGAGCCGCACCCGGTCGAACCCCTCGGGCACGGGAGTGCCGGCGACGAGACAGGACAGCAGCGCGGCCTGAGCGAGCCCGAGCCGCTGCCGGGCCGCTTCGGAGCCGGCACCCGGGTACCCGCTCCCTGCCGTTGTCAGGGGCGTACGCGCCCCCGGGCCGGGCGCGGCCTTCTCGACCGTCTCCCGAATGACGGCCAACTCCCGCTCCAGCTCCGCCGGTTCAGGGAAGTTCTCGTCGCGTTCCAGCAGGACGCCCGGTGGCGCGCAACGGGATGCCAGGACCGCCAGGATGTCCAGGACCGGTGGTGGGACCGGGTGGGCGTGGCTGTCGTGCCAGACGCCTTCGCGTTCGTAGCCGCCCGCGACATGGACGTAGGCGATCGCCTCGACGGGCAGTTCGTCCAGCGCCTTCACCGGGTCCTCTCCCCGGTTGACGTGGTTGGTGTGCAGGTTGGCCACGTCGATCAGCAGCCGCACGCCGGTGCGCTCCACCAGCTCGTACAGGAACTGCCCCTCGGTCATCTCCTCGCCCGGCCAGGAGATGAGCGCCGCGATGTTCTCCACGGCGAGCGGCACGGGCAGCGCGTCCTGCGCCATCCGGACGTTCTCGCACAGGACCTTCAGCGCGTCCCGGGTGCGCGGCACCGGCAGCAGGTGCCCGGCCTCCAGCAGCGGCGACGCCGTCCGCGGCCCGCCCGCCCGTACGAACGCGATGTGCTCGGTGACGAGCGGCGCGCCCAGGGCCTCGGCCCGCTCGGCGAGTGCGGCCAGCCGGGCCTCGTCGGGGCGGTCCGCGCCGCCGAGGCCGAGGGACACACCGTGCGGGACGACGGTGACGCCGCGCTCGCGCAGCCGCAGCAGTGACTCGGGGAGGTGCCCGGGGCACACGTTCTCGGCCACGACCTCGACCCAGTCGAGGCCCGGCATGCGCTCCACCGCGTCGGCGATCTCCGGCCGCCACCCGATGCCCGTTCCCAGTCGCTCCATCGTCCCCTCCCTCGTTCGGCCCGCCCGTACCCGTGGACCGCCCGCTGTCGCGGTGACGGAGTCATGGCCCCGGCTGTCGGCGCCGAACCGCTGACCGGGGACCTTCAGAGCAACATTTGAGGTTCCCGCCGGCCGGCCTCCCGGCCCGGCAGCCGCAGCGCGACTGCTGCCGGGTGCATGCCCTCGGGGGCCGTCGCCCGCAGTTCCCTCACCAAGGCGCGCACGACTGCGGAGCCGGCCGGTTCGGAGGTGGTGACATAGCCGATCCGGCGTGTCGGGCGGTCGAGTCCGTCGCGGTGCCGCATCTGCAGAGCGGCCGACTCGCCCTGGACGAGACGGTGGCCGACGGGTTCGAGGGCATCGTGGACGCGTTCCTGGGGATGCTGCGCGGAGAGAACCCCGGCTAGATCATCGTGCGGGACCGTACCGAAGCCCTCGCCGGCCGCTCCGGTCAGCGGCTGTGAGCAATCCGGCGGGAGAGGAGTGAGCCGTGCGGCGCGCGGGCTCGCGGCGGCGCCTGCCGGTCAGTCGCCCCGCAGCGCCGGATGGTCCGCCACCACCGTGCAGCTGCCCGGGGCGATCTCCGTGAAGCCCGCGTCGCGTACCAACGGCAGGCCCGACGTGGTCAGTTCCCGCCAGCGGAACGGGGGAGCCGTGCGGACGGCGAGGGGGAAGCCGGCGTCGCGCCAGGCCGCTCGCTCCTCGTCCGGAAGGGCCCACCAGGCCAGTTGGGCCCCGTGGCCCGCCTGGGCCATCGCCTTGCCCGCCGACATCTCCAGGTCCGGGTTCAGCCACAGCACGGGCGCCGTCCGGTCGGCCTCCACCGGCGGCTCCGGGTCCTCGAGGTCCGTGCCGGAGACCTGCAGCCGGGCCAGGTCCTTCGGCCAGCCGTCCAGCGGGACCGGGGGGAAGACCCGGACCTCCGCCGACTTGCCGGTGACCGTGATGCCCGGCAGCGCCCCGGCCCGACGCCACTCCGCGCCCCGCGCCCGCCGCACCACCTTGCGGATCCGCGCGTCCTGCCAGTCCCGCATCGCCCGCGCCCACTCTCCCCCGCCCAGCGACCGCTCGTCGCTCAGGATCACGAGCACGGCGCGTGCCGCCGTCTCCAGGGCGTCCGTGCGGGCCGGGGGAGCGGCACGCTCGATGCGCACGACGAGCGGCAGCACGAACTGCGG
The DNA here is from genome assembly GCF_042892355.1 of Streptomyces sp. NPDC001796. Lineage (NCBI taxonomy): Bacteria > Bacillati > Actinomycetota > Actinomycetes > Kitasatosporales > Streptomycetaceae > Streptomyces > Streptomyces sp. NPDC001796. Next base: position 255,416 of record NZ_JBIAUC010000005.1, read on the forward strand.
CGCCTCGTCACGCACGGTGGGCTCGGAACGGAACGGGCTGTCCTGGAGGGTCTGGTCACTGCTCACGGCATCCAGTCTGCCAGGCGGAAGATCGGGGGATTCCGGTGGCGGGCGGGGCCCTGCCGGCTCACCCTGAGCAGGCCGTGCGCTGGGCCTCCTGCCATTCGCAGACGGGGCACAGCGTGATCCCCCTGTACGACTCCGGGTACTCCGTCGGCTCGCGGCACAGCACGCACTCGGCGAACGGCGGGCCGCCCGCCTCGATCGCCCGGTCCGGGCGCGGGGTGCCCGTGTCGCAGTAGGCCGTGATGTCCGAGGCATCGCTCATGCCCCCAGCGTAGGCACACCCGGCGCGGTCCCTACCGGCGCCGGCCCGCGGCCTCGATCAGCTCGGACACCTTGACGAACCGGTACCCCTGCTTGCGCAGCTCGGGCACCACCGCCCGCACCGCCGCCTCCGTCACCGGTGCCGCGCTGCGGGTGCAGTGCATGACCACCACGGAGCCGGGCCGCACCCCCTCCAGCACCTGCCGCGCGACCCGGTTCGCGTCCGTCGCGAACGCGTCCCCGCTCACCACGTCCCACTGGACGGCCGTGACCCCGAGCGGGCCGATCGCGCGCAGGGCCCGGTCGTCGTAGCAGCCGCCGGGGAAGCGGAAGTACGGCATCACACGGGGCACACCCGCCTTGCGGATCGCCGTGAACGCGCGCTCCACGTCCGAGCGCTGCTGCTTCACGGGCAGGACCGGCAGGCCGTAGCAGCTCCGGGTGAAGGAGTAGTGGCTGTAGGAGTGGTTGCCGACCTCGAAGAGCGGGTCCTCGCCGATGTCCCGCGCCTCCTCCGGGTACTGGTCCGCCCAGCGCCCCGTCATGAACACGGTCGCCGGCACCTCCAGGTCCCGCAGCGTGTCGATCAGGTCCGGGTTGTCGAACGCCTCCCCGTCCTCCGCCCGCTCTCCCTGGTCGGCCGTCATGTCCGCGTCGAAGGTGAGGGCGACGGTCTTCTCGCGCGTCGCACCCTTCTGGAAGACGGGTGCGAGTCCGGCGGGCCCCGGCGCGAGCACGGGCGGAGTGCCGCGGGCCGCCGAGGGGGAGCCGGGGCGGTCGGTGGCGGCGCCCTGCGAGGGGCGCCGGGCGTCGTCGTCGGCTCCCCAGGCGGCGAGCGCGACGCCGAGGGCACAGAGGGCGGCAAGGCAGGCGATACGTCGCACAAGAGGGATCACCGTACGAACGTAAGGCGGCGATTGCTGCTAAAAGTGGATGTACCCGGTGATATCGGTTGCAGCGGCCCGTCGTGTCACCCGCCCGGCCGGGACCGCGGCCGGGCCGCGCCCCGCACCAGCAGTTCGCGGTACTCGTCCACGTCGAAGTCCGCCGCCGGGTACTGGGGATCCAGCGCGCGCAGGTGTTCCAGCAGGAGCCTGCTGACGGCCCAGTTGCGGTACCACTTGTGGTCGGCCGGGACCAGGTACCAGGGCACGGTCAGGGTTGCGCAGCGGGTCAGTGCCGTCTCGTACGCCCGCTGGTAGGCCGGCCACAGGGCCCGCTCGTCGAGGTCGCCGGGGGCGAACTTCCACCGCTTGCGCGGCGTGTCGAGGCGTTTGAGCAGGCGGCGCCGCTGTTGTTCGTAGGAGATGTGCAGGAAGCACTTGATGATCGTCACCCCGTCGTCCGTGAGGGACGTCTCGAACCCGTTGATCCGGTCGTAGCGGCTCTCGATCTCGTCGTACGGAGCCAGCGAGCGGACCTTGGCGATCAGCACGTCCTCGTAGTGCGAGCGGTCGAAGATGCCGATCTCGCCGGGGCGCGGGAGCGCCTTCACCACACGCCAGAGGAAGTCGTGCCGCCGCTCTTCGGGCGTCGGCGCCTTGAAGGCGTGGATCCGGCAGCCCGCGGGGTTGAACAGGCCGATGACGTGCTTGACCGTGCCGCCCTTGCCGCTGGTGTCCATGCCCTGGAGCACCAGGAGGATCCGGCGGCGGTCCCCGGCGGTCGCGGCGGCCCACAGGCGTTCCTGCAGGCCGGCCAGGTCCTTGCCCATACGGGCGGTGGCCGCGAGCCCGGCGGCCTTGTCGCCGGGGCCGCCGGGTGTCGCGCCGGCGTCGTGGGCGGCCAGGTCGACGGGCTCGCCGACGGGGAGGCGGAGCAGGTCACTCAGCGGGGCCTCGTCGCGCTTCGTCGCCATGGCGCACCCTCGGTGGACGGCCGCACGCATCCGAGTCCTAGAACGGAGGCGTCACCGCGTTCTCGGAGGACGACAGTGCGCGGGTCGTCTCCTCCGGGAGGTCGCGGGTCGTCTCCTCGGGGAGGTCGCGGGTCGTCTCCTCCGGGAGGCCGGGCGCGGGCTCGCTCGCCGGCGGGGGAGCGAGAGCGTCCTCGGCCTCCGGTGTCCGGGCGGTCGCGGCGTCGTCCGGTGCCGCCTGCCCGGCCGTGACCGCCGGTGTCCCCTGTGCGGCCGTCGGCGAGGGTGCGCCGGCACCGTCTGCCGCCGGCCGCGACTCCTGCTGCTGTGCCGCCCGTTCCAGGAACCTGAGCAGCTCCACCGGGAACGGCAGCACCAGCGTCGAGTTCTTCTCGGCCGCGACCGCCACCACCGTCTGCAGCAGCCTCAGCTGGAGCGCGGCGGGCTGGTCGGACATCACTCCGGCGGCCTCCGCCAGCTTCTTGGAGGCCTGGAGCTCCGCGTCCGCGTTGATGATGCGCGCCCGGCGTTCGCGGTCGGCCTCGGCCTGCCGGGCCATCGACCGCTTCATCGCGTCCGGCAGCGACACGTCCTTGATCTCGACCCGGTCGATCTGCACACCCCAGCCCACGGCCGGACTGTCGATCATCAGCTCCAGGCCCTGGTTGAGCTTCTCCCGGTTGGAGAGGAGGTCGTCCAGGTCGCTCTTGCCGATGATCGAGCGCAGCGAGGTCTGCGCCATCTGCGACACCGCGAACCGGTAGTCCTCGACCTGGATCAGCGCGTTCGCCGGGTCGACCACCTTGAAGTAGACGACGGCGTCCACGCGCACGGTCACGTTGTCCCGGGTGATGCCCTCCTGCCCGGGGATCGGAAGCGTCACGATCTGCATGTTGACCTTCTGCAGCCGGTCCACGAAGGGCACGATCACGGTGAAGCCCGGCGGCCGGGGCGCGCCGAGGAGCCGTCCGAAGCGGAAGACCACCCCGCGCTCGTACTGCTTGACGATCCGTGCCGCCGCGGCGAGGCCCACGAGTCCCGCGACGCCGGCCCCCACAAGAGCACCCACCAGCTCCTGGAGCATGACGACCACCTCGTCGAGAGGCCCGGTATGTGTGCACTTGCCACGATAGTGCCGCCGAAGCCCCCCGGGCGAGGGACGACCGAGGGCCCGCCGATGCACCACCGGCGGGCCCCAGGGGGTCGGGGGCCGAGCGGCCCCGGGTCGTCAGGTGCCGGACGCCATCTGCAGCGGCTCCGCGCCGGACGTCATCCGCACCGGCTCAGTCCCGGGCACGCTGTGCCGCTCCGCCCAGTTGTCCAGGGCCGTACGGCAGGCGTGGTCCAGGTGGTGCAGCCCGGAGAGGTCCAGCTCCACGGGCCGGTCCTGAGGGAGGGCCTCCAGACTGTCGAGGATCTTCGGCAGCCGCAGGAACGTCGCATTGCCCGAAAGGTACGCCTGAATGGGGCCGGCGCCCTTGTCGATGACCTCCAGCTTGACCTTCGACGCCTCCCAGGCGGTCTTGACGACCGACAGGGCCAGACCGATCAGCACGCCCTCGAACATGTTCACCGCGACGATCGAGACGGCCGTGACCACGAGGATCAGCGCCTCGCCCCGGTGCGACCGCCACAGCGACGCGACCTGCCGGAACGGGATCAGCTTCCAGCCGGCGTGGACCAGAATGCCGGCGAGGGCGGGAATGGGGATCAGCGCCAGGGCCCACGGCATCGCGGCGGCGAACAGCAGCAGCCACACGCCGTGCAGGACGCGGGAGGCCTTGGTCTTCGCGCCCGCGTTGACATTGGCGGAGCTGCGCACGATCACCGCGGTCATCGGCAGGGCGCCGAGCAGACCGCACACCGTGTTGCCCGCGCCCTGGGCGATCATCTCCTTGTTGTACTGGGTGCGCGGACCGTCGTGCAGCCGGTCCACCGCCGCCGCGCTGAACAGACTCTCCGCCGAGGCGATCAGCGTGAACGCGAGGATCGTGCCCCAGATGGCCGGGGAGGCCAGCTCACCCAGGGCCTCGGCCCCGGGCGGCCGGATGACGCCGAACAGACCCTCCACCTTCACCGTGGCCACCGGCAGGCCGAAGGCGAGCGTGGCAACCGTGGCCAGCACGACCGCCGCGAGGGCACCGGGCACAGCCTGCGCGGCCTTGGGCATCCTCTTCCACAGCAGGATGACGGCGATGGTGCCCGCGCCGATCGCGAGCGAGGTCAGGGCCGCCGTGCTGCTCAGGGCGTCGACGAAAGCTCCCGGCAGGCCCGCGATCTTGCCGACGCCGGTCTTGGGGGCCTTCAGGCCCGCCGCCGCGTATATCTGGCCGGCGATGATCACGAGCCCGATGCCGCAGAGCATGCCCTCGACGACGGAGACGGATATCGCCCGGAACCAGCGGCCCACCTTGAGAAAGCCCATGGCGAGCTGGAGCAGTCCGGCCACCAGCACGATCACGCCGAGCGCCGGCACACCGAACTCGCTGACGGCCTCGAAGACCAGCACGGTCAGACCGGCGGCCGGCCCTGACACCTGAAGGCTGCTGCCGGGCATGAACCCCGTGACGAGACCGCCCACGATGCCGGTGACAAGTCCGAGTTCTGCCGGGACGCCGGAGGCGACCGCCACGCCGACGCACAGCGGCACGGCGACCAGGAAGACGACTATGGAGGCAGCGAAGTCCTGCCTCAGGTGAGGAAACTTGGTCATCGGGTCGCTCACAGGGCCTCGAACGTGTCGGTCTCGGTGCGGTGTTCGTGCACCGATCCGGTGTGGACCTCGTAGTACCAGCCGTGCAGGCGCAGTCGACCCGACTTCAGGCGCTGCTCGATGCACGGGTAGGAACGCAGGCGCAGCAGCTGCGCGAGCACGTGGTTCTGCACGGCCTCCGCGACCGTCGGGTCGTCCGCGGCGGACGGCCGCTGCTCGGGCGCGGCGTGCGCGAGCCAGTCGCGCACGGCCGGTACGGCGGTCAGGTCGTCGCCGCGCACCAGCGCGCCGACGGCTCCGCAGTGGGAGTGGCCGCAGACCACGACGTCCTGGACGCCGAGGACCTCCACGGCGTACTCGATGGTGGCCGCCTCGCTGGTGGGGTGCTCGGAGGCGTACGGAGGCACGATGTTGCCCGCGGTGCGCAGTTCGAACAGTTCACCGGGCCGGGCTCCGGTGATCAGCGCGGGCACGACCCGGGAGTCGGAGCAGGTGATGAACAACACCTGCGGGGACTGGCCCTGGGCCAGCCGCGCGAATTCCTCCGGGCGCCGACCGTGCGCACGGGCGTTGTCGATGAGGGGCTGCATTGTCAGTTCCTCCTGGCGCGCCCTGGATGGCGCGTCGGTGTACGAAACGTGGCAGATGCGGGTACGGCGACACGACCCACGTCGACGAGCTCGGCCAACGTGGCGTGGTGAGGGGAGGTCGAGTCAGCCCGTACCGGGTGAAGGGCTCAGCAGCGGAACACCTGAAGTGCCGCGGCGCTGTGAGCGGTCGAGGATCTGGATATGCGCAGCGCGGCGGGAGAGACGGCCGGTGGCCGCACGGCCGTGACGTCGTGTGCCGGCGCTACGGGAGCGGGGGCCTCCGGAGCGGAGTCCGCCGCGGCGCGGTGCCGGTCACGGGTACGCAGCGGGCCGGTGGGGCCGGCCGGTCGGCCGTGGTCGCCGCAGGTGGCGACCTCGTCCGTCTCGTCGGCGCGCTTGACGGTGACCGCCTCCGGCGCTTCGACGGCCCTCACATGGGCCTGGTGCGCGGAGGCGGCGAAGGACGCGGTGGGTGCGAAGAGCTGCAGGGCGAGCAGGACGGCGGAGAGGATCGTGAGCACGAACCGGACCGTCGTACCGCGTACCATGCGCCTCCTTCCCCCTGCCCGCGTCAGCCGATGGTGTCTGGCCAACACGTTAACCCGGCAACCGCCTTTGCAGGGTTAACTTTACGTTTCAGGTAAAGGAAAGCCCAAAAATCGAGGTGGGCGTGGCCTGAAGTCGTCGCTGACGCACGTCAGTTTGAGTCTGCTACGCGTGAACGGGCCTGTGGGGCTACTGGTCCTGAACGAGGCTCGCGGCGTCTCGTGCGAGCGCGGTGAGGCGGGAGATGGCGCGGAAGTACTTCTTCCGGTAACCGCCCTTCAGCATCTCCTCGCTGAACAGCTTGTCGAACGGCAGCCCGGAGGCGAGCACCGGCACCTCGCGGTCGTAGAGCCGGTCCGCGAGCACGACGAGCCGCAGCGCCGTCGACTGGTCGGGCACCGGCCGGACGTCCGTCAGGCACACCGCCTTCAGCCCGTCGGTCAGCGCGCCGTACCGGCTGGGGTGCACCCGCGCGAGGTGGTCGAGCAGCTCCGGGAAGGCGTCGAGCGAGGCGCCCGAGGTGGCGTACGCCGCCTTCGTCACCTGCGCGTCGGTGTACGGCGCCGGCGCCTCGGGCAGCCCGCGGTGGCGGTAGTCCTCGCCGTCGATGCGCAGCGTGCGGAAGTGGGCCGAGAGGCCCTGGATCTCGCGCAGGAAGTCGGCCGCGGCGAAGCGGCCCTCGCCGAGCCTGCCCGGCAGGGTGTTGGAGGTGGCGGCGAGCGCCACGCCCGCCTCGACGAGCTTGCCGAGCAGGGTGGAGACGAGCACGGTGTCGCCGGGGTCGTCCAGCTCGAACTCGTCGATGCACAGCAGGCGGTGGCCGGAGAGCGTCTGCACGGTCTGCTGGAAGCCGAGCGCACCGACCAGGTTCGTCAGCTCCACGAAGGTGCCGAAGGCCTTGAGCGAGGGCTCGGCCGGGGTGGCGTGCCACAGGGAGGCGAGCAGGTGGGTCTTGCCGACGCCGTAGCCGCCGTCGAGGTAGACGCCGCGGGGGCCCGCGGGCGTCTTGGGGGCCTTGCTCCTGCCGAACCCGAGGAACCCCCGCCTGCCGCCGGCCTGTGCCCCGCCGAGGCCGGTCGCGAAGCCTTCGAGGACACGGACGGCCTCGCTCTGGCTGGGCTGGTTCGGGTCCGGGATGTACGTCGAGAAGCGGACCGAGTCGAAGCGCGGCGGCGGCACCATCTCGGCGACGAGCCGGTCGGCGGGGACGTGCGGCTCGCGTGCGCACAGCGACAGCGGGGCCGCGTCGGCTATCGGTTCGGTCCGGGAGGCGGCGGTGGAGGACGACACGCTTCCCCACTGTACGTGTCGTGCCACACTGCACGACATGCGACGCCTGTTCCCTGTGACCGACGAGACAGACGAAACAGCGGCCCGGACGGGTGTTCCGGGCCTCGACGCCGGGGCGGCGCCGGGGGCCGGGGCGGCGGGCGGCTCCGTCGACCGGGAGTGGCCGCTGGAGGAGCTCGCCGCGGCCTACGCCTACCCGGAGCCCCCGCCCGGCGGCGCAGAGCCCTGGCTGCGCGCCAACATGGTCTCCACGCTGGACGGCGCCGCCCAGCACGAAGGGCGGTCCCAGCCGATCTCCAGCGCCGCCGACATGCGGATCTTCGGCACGCTGCGAGGGCTCGCGGACGTGGTGATCGTGGGTGCCGAAACGGTACGGCAGGAGGGGTACCGTCCGGCACGCGAGCGTGAGGCCTTCGCGGCGATGCGGGAGGCGGCCGGGCAGGGCCCGGTGCCCGCCATCGCCGTGGTCAGCTCCAGCCTGGAGCTGGACTTCTCCTGGCCGCTGTTCACCTCGCCCCTGGTGCCCACGCTGGTGCTCACCGGGGCCGCGGCGGCACCGGACCGGATGGCGGTGGCCGAGAAGGCGGGCGCCCGGGTGGTGATCGCCGGCGACGGCATGGGCGTGGACCCGGTCCGGGCCGTGCGCGCTCTCGCGGAGCTCGGCATGACGCGGCTGCTCACCGAGGGCGGGCCGCGCCTGCTGGGCCAGTTGGTCGTCTCCGGGGTGCTGGACGAGCTGTGCCTGACCGTCTCCCCGATGCTCACGGCGGGCGACGCGCAGCGGATCGCCGGAGGTCCCTCGCTCACGGTGCCCAAGCGCTTCGCGCTGGCGTCGTTGCTGGAAGAGGAGGGTTTCCTGTTCAGCCGGTACCGCCGGACCTGAGGGGCAGGGGCGTACGGGGCGTTTCGTCGCCGAAGCTCCGGATTCGCGGCGACAGCGTGGAATCACCCGTTCCGTCGAGTGTTCGGTGGGCACACTAGTTCTCGCGGATCCCGTGCCGGTGGCGGGGCAGGATGGTTTCCGCAAGGGCCGTGACGGCCCGCCGGGGAAAGGCCCGCGGTCCATGGAGGAGAAGGGCGCCTGTCGTGTTCACGAGCGTACTGATGATCGAGAAGGCCCTCACGTCCGCCGACGTGGAATTCGTCACCACCTTGCACGGTGACGAGTCGGTCTCCTTCCATGTCCTGCTGCAGCCCCGCGGCGACCAGGCGGACCGCCTGTTGCGGGCCATCGACGACATTGCCCTGGGCGAGCTGGACGAGGCGGCGCACGAACGGGAGACACCGGAGGGCAAGGACGCCGCCGAGCTGGGACGGCAGGCCCTGGAGGTGTCCCTGGCCGCGCTGCGCGCGGCGGGCAGCGAGGCGGAGGGGCGCCTCATCGAGGACCACCCGCTGGACGCCCTCAAGGATCTGGTCGGCGAGGTCGGCGCGGACGAGGTGATCGTGCTGACCGACCCGCACTACGTGGAGGAGTTCTTCCACCGCGACTGGGCGTCCAGGGCACGGCACAAGGTCGGGGTGCCGGTGCTGAAGCTGTTCTCGCACAGCAAGGCGTGAGCGTCACCGGCACCCTCTCGTGACGCACTAGGGTGTGTCGCTGAACGTCCGCCGTACCAGCATCCAGGAGACACGCATGGCACCCGGCCTCCCCACCGCCATGGACCGACCGCACTTCATCGGCATCGGCGGCGCCGGAATGTCGGGCATCGCGAAGATCCTGGCGCAGCGCGGAGCCAGGGTGGCGGGCAGCGACGCCAAGGACTCGCCGACCGCCGAGGCCCTGCGCGCGCTGGGCGCGACGGTGCACATCGGGCACGCGGCCGGGCACCTCGCCGACGACGCGAGCTGTGTCGTCGTCTCCTCGGCGATCCGCGGGGACAACCCGGAGCTGGCCCGCGCGGCCGAGCTGGGCATCCCGGTGGTCCACCGCTCCGACGCCCTCGCGGCCCTGATGCAGGGCCTGCGCCCGATCGCGGTCGCCGGCACCCACGGCAAGACGACCACCACGTCGATGCTCGCGGTGTCCCTCACCGAGCTGGGACTGAAGCCGTCGTACGCGATCGGCGGCGACCTGGACGCCCCCGGCTCGAACGCCCTGCACGGCGAGGGCGAGATCTTCGTGGCGGAGGCGGACGAATCGGACCGCAGCTTCCACAAGTACGCCCCCGAGGTCGCCATCGTCCTCAACGTCGAACTCGACCACCACGCGAACTACGCGTCGATGGAGGAGATCTACGAGTCCTTCGAGACGTTCGTGGACCGCATCGCCGGGGGCGGCACGCTGGTGATCTCGGCGGACCATGAAGGTGCGCGCGAGCTGACGCGGCGCGTCAGCTCGCGCGACGTGACGGTGGTGACGTACGGAGAGGCGGAGAACGCCGACGTGCGGGTCCTGTCCGTCGTCCCCCAGGGCCTGAAGAGCGAGGTCACGGTCCTCCTCGACGGCCAGGAGCTCACCTTCGCGGTCTCCGTCCCCGGCCGCCACTACGCGCACAACGCGGTCGCGGCCCTGGCGGCGGGCGTGGCGCTCGGCATCCCGGCCGCGGAGCTGGCCCCGGCCCTGGCCGCGTACACGGGGGTCAAGCGACGCCTGCAGCTGAAGGGCGAGCAGGCCGGCGTCCAGGTCGTCGACTCCTACGCGCACCACCCCACCGAGATGACGGCGGACCTGGAGGCGATGCGGGCGGCGGCCGGTGAGTCCCGCATCCTGGTGGTCTTCCAGCCCCACCTGTTCTCCCGAACCCAGGAACTGGGCAAGGAGATGGGCCAGGCGCTGGCGCTCGCGGACGCCTCCGTGGTGCTCGACATCTACCCGGCCCGGGAGGACCCGATCCCGGGCGTGACCAGCGAGCTGATCATCGAGGCGGCGCGGGCGGCGGGCGCGGACGTGCAGGCCGTCCACGACAAGGCGGAGGTTCCCGCGGTCGTCGCGGGAATGGCGAAGCCGGGTGATCTCGTTCTCACCATGGGCGCGGGCGACGTCACGGACCTCGGCCCGCGGATCCTGGACCGTCTCGCACAGAGTTAAGGGGTTGGCCTTCATGTCGTACGACGTCGACAAGCCGGACGAGCAGTGGCGCGCGGAGCTGACCCCGGCGGAGTACGCGGTCCTGCGCCAGGCCGGCACCGAGCCCGCCTTCACCGGTGAGTACACGGACACCAGGACCAAGGGCGTGTACTCCTGCCGCGCCTGCGGCGCCGAGCTGTTCACCTCGGACACGAAGTTCGAGTCCCACTGCGGCTGGCCGTCCTTCTACGACCCGAAGGACACCGACGCGGTCGAGCTCCTGGAGGACCGCTCCCACGGAATGATCCGCACGGAGGTGCGGTGTGCCCGCTGCGGCTCGCATCTCGGGCACGTCTTCGAGGGCGAGGGGTATCCGACGCCGACGGATCAGCGGTACTGCATCAACTCGATCTCCCTGCGCCTGGTCCCTGACGAGGGTTGATCTGACGGGTCGACGGCAAGGGGTCGTCTTCGCCCGTTGAGCCGTCGGTACAAGGATGACCGACCGGGCCGGTGGTCAAGGGGGGCGGGGGTGGTGGCCCCAGCGGTCCCGTCCCTCCGCTTCGGCTGCCGAGGGACGGCGGTGGTTCCGGGGGCGCTCGTCGTCCCCGGCTCCGTTCTCCTCGCTGTCGAGCCTCGTCGCACTCTCGGCCTCCTCCGGCGCGATTCTCGTCACCATCTCGGCGAGCTGTCGGCACGCCTGTTCGATCTCCATCCGATTCTGTCTCTGCTCGCTGATCGTCGCGCTGAGGAGCAGCGCCGTCAGCGCCACCGAGCCGTTGAAGGCCTGGAGCGTGATCATGCGCATGAGCAGGTCATGACCCGCGAACGGGCCCGTTCTGCGCGCCGCGGCGAGGATGGCGAACGTCGAGACGGCCAGTGCGCAGGGTGCGGCCCCGGCCCGCTGGAAGCGGAAGGCCGCCCAGATCAGCACCGGCAGACCGAGGAAGAGCAGCGGTACGCGACCGGCCTCGAGGAACCCGACGCCGATGGTGGTCACCAGCAGCAGCGAGGCCTCCAGCCACCGGGACGGCGGCACGTCCCTCGGCCGGCGCGCGGAGCGCAGCACCAGCAGGACCGGCGCGACCAGCAGCACCCCCATCGCGTCGCCGGTCCACCAGACCGACCATGTCGGCCAGAACGCCCCGGTGGACAGCGCACCGGCGAGCAGCAGGGTGCAGCCGCCCACCGTCGCGCTGAGGAGCATGCCGGTGAAGGCCCCGAGGAACACCAGCGCCAGCGCGTCCCGCAGCCGGTCCATCTCGGTACGGAACCCGGCGCGACGAAGCAGTGCGTACGAGCACAGCGGCGCGAGCGTGTTCCCGGCCACGATCGCGAGCACGGCGGGGATCGACGGCCCCAGAGAGACGTTGATCGCAAACGCGCCCAGTGCGATCCCCGGCCACACCCGGGGACCGAGGAGCAGCAGCCCGGCGACCGCGATCCCGGTCGGTGGCCACAGCGGGGTGACCTGGCCGCGCACCAGCTGCTGGAGCAGCCCCAGCCTGCCCGAGGCGTAGTACAGCGCGGCGATGACGCAGATCTCCAGGGCGGTCACTGCACCGCGCCGGAGTCTTTCGTGCCGCGCGACGGACATCGGGTGTCTCCCCATCGGCTCGCCCCCCGTAGTCCATCGTCCGTCGGCGGCTCGCGATCCACCATGCGGTGACCGACCGAAGCGGGGTACGCCTGTTCCGGGTGTTCCTCAGGGCGCCGGGGTGCGCACGGCGAGGATGGCCATGTCGTCGTGGCCGTCGCTGGGGCCGTGGTCGGCGAGGGCGTGGACGAAGTCCTCCAGGGGCAGGCCCGCATGGGCGGTGGCGAGACCGGCGAGCTCGTCCAGGCACTCGTCGATGGGCCGGTGGGGGTGTTCGACCAGACCGTCGGTGAAGAGGACCACGGTGCTGCCCGGTGGCAGTGGGTGGATGTGGTCGGGGCGGGCCTGCCCGGTGTCGACCCCGAGGGGCAGCCCGGGCTCGGCGAACAGGTACTCCGCTTTCCGGCCGGGGGCGATCACCAGGGGTGGGACGTGGCCTGCGGCGCTCCAGTGCAGTCGCCACCCCGGCCCGTCGGGTTCGATGCGCGCCAGGGTCGTGGTGGTGACGGGGGTGTCGGTGATGCCCTGCACGGTGCGGTCGAGCTGGGCGAGGATCGCGCTCGGCGGAGTGCACCGGTCGAAGAGCAGGGCGCGCAGCATGTTGCGGGTGGAGGCCATGGCAGCGGCTGCCTCCAGGTCGTGGCCCACCACGTCGCCGATGACGACCGCCACCGCGTCGTCGGGCAGCAGGATGGCGTCGTACCAGTCGCCGCCGAGCCGGCTCGGCTCGGCGGCGGGCCGGTAGATGGCGGCGGCGGTGAACGGCCGCAGATCGGGCAGGGCCGGCAGCAGAAGCCGCTGGAACTTCTCGGATGTGTTGCGCACCTGCTCGAACAGGTGGACGTTCTCGAGCGCGATGCCGGCGGCGCCGGCCAGGGCGACGACGATGTTCTCGTCATGGACGTCGAAGGCCCGCCCGTCGCGCCGCTCGGACAGGTAGAGGTCGCCGTAGATCTCGCCGCGCACGGTGATGGCCACGCCGAGCAGGGTGTGCAGGCCCGGGTGGCCCGGCGGGAAGCCGGCGGAGGACGGGTGCGCCGGGATGTCGTCGACCCGCAGGGGTTCGGGGTGGCTGATCAGGTGCCCGAGGAGGCCCCGGCCCTCGGGCAGGCCGGCCTCGGCCACCAGGTGGGCGTACTCCTGCTCGGACAGGCCGACGGCGATGAACTCGCTCAGCGACTCACCGGACTCGTCGAGGATTCCCAGCGCCCCGTAGCGGGCACCCACCAGCTCCATGGCGGTGGTCACGATGCGGTTCAGCACCCCGGGCAGCTCCACCTCCCGGCTGATCGCCACCACGGCGTCCAGCAGCCCCTGCAGCCGGTCCATGGCCGCGACCAGGGCACGCAACTGCTCGTCGATCCGGGCCAGCTCGTCGCGCAGCCGCAGACGCAGGTCGTAGGTGTGCGCCTGCCGCGGTGGCCGCCTCGGTCCGGTCATGACGGACGCCCTTGCGGCCACTCACGCGGACGGTACACACCGGCCTCCTGGGACGACCGTGATCGAACGGGACGGCACCATGGCACGACCCGGCAGTGCAAATCACCCGTATCACCGCAAAAGCTACATGTTGTCGTCCTCGCCCGAAAGGCCGGCCGCCCAGGGTGCCGCCGGGGCGGGCCGCGCGGGCCGGGAGTCCGCGGGCCGGTGGCCAGGTCCGCGTGGCGGAGATCATCACAATGCGGCAGCAACAGCCGACTACCGGGGGTCGCTCACTTGACCACGGGCGGTCACCCGCGATTGGCTCCGGCACAGCGCGAGCCACCGAGCCGGTACGCCCCCGGCTCACTCCGCTCTTCCCGTACGACCGCCGTCCTCTGGCTCGGCTGCACAGCGAGGTGCCGCACCCCCATGAACACCCCTCCCCCTCCGCACAGGTCCCGCAGAACCCCGCTCCACACCGCCCTGACCGCCGCCCTCGCCGCCTGCCTGCTGCTGGCCGGCTGCTCCGGCATCGGCAGCGCCGGATCCGGCGCCGACGCGAAGGCGTCCGGCCCCGGCCGGCTCAAGGTCGCCCTGGTCACCCACGGAGCCAAGGACGACGCCTTCTGGGAGCTGGTGCGCAAGGGCGCCGAGGCGGCCGCGGCCAAGGACGGCGCCGAGTTGACGTACGCGGGCGACCCGGACCCCGCGGGACAGGCGGAGTTGGTGCGGGACGCGGTCAAGGACCGGGTCGACGGCATCGCGCTGACACTGGCCAAGCCGGACGCGATGAAGGGGGCGATCGCCGACGCCAGGGCGGCGGGCATCCCGGTCGTGGGACTCAACTCCGGGATCGACGCCTGGCGTTCCGAGGGCGTGCTCGAGTACTTCGGCCAGGACGAGAGCGTCGCGGGCCGGGCCGTCGGCGACAAGCTGGACGACCTCCGCGCCAAGCACGCCCTGTGCGTCATCCATGAGCGCGGCAACGTCGCCCTGGAAGCGCGCTGCGCCGGGGTGAAGAAGGCCTTCGGCGGCCAGACCGACCTGCTCTACGTGGACGGCACCGACATGAACGCCGTGACCGGCGCCGTCGCCGCCCAGTTGCGACAGGACCCGACCATCGACGAAGTCGTCGCGCTGGGCGCGCAGTTCGCGCTCGCCGCAGTCAAGTCGGTTCAGCAGGCGGGCAGCAGGGCGCGAGTCGCCACCTTCGACCTCAACACCGACCTGGTCAAGGCCGTGCAGAACGGGGACGTGCAGTTCGCCGTGGACCAACAGCCCTACCTCCAGGGCTATCTCGCAGTGGACTCGCTGTGGCTCTACAAGACCAACGGCAACGTCAGCGGCGGCGGCACCGCCCCGGTGCTCACCGGCCCGGCCTTCGTGACCAAGGCGAACATCACCTCGGTGGCGAAGTTCGCGGCGGGCGGCACCCGCTGAGCGGGCACCCGGTGCCCGAGCAGGCACCGGTCCCGAGAAACGCCGAAACGATACGGTCCCTGTCGGTGCGCCAGGTCACACGGACGGATAACATCCTGCGCACCCCTGTGTCGCACCGGACACGCGCTCACCCCTCGCGTCCGTCCCCCTTCCCCGTACCCCATGGACCGCTCTAGGACCACGATGTCTCGACGGACACCGACACCTATCCGGCGCCGTCTCGGCTCCATACGACTCTCCCTGATCCTCCTGGCCCTGGTCCCCAGCGTCACGCTCGCCGCCGTCTGGGGCGTGACGACCACCCAGATGTTCTCGGAGGGACTGCGGCTGCGCGCGCAGACGGAACTGAGCCGGTCCACCGGCGCCATGGGCACCGAGGCGGCGCTCGCCCTGCAGCGGGAGCGGCAGCTGTCCGCCGCGTGGCTGGCCTCCCCGCACGGCTCCCGGGCCGCCCTGGACGCGCAGCGCAGGGCGACCGACGCGGCGGTGGCACAGCTCACCGGGCAGGCCGGCGCGATCAGACGGGCGGCCTCCCGCATCAAGGACCCGATGTACTCCGTCGTCGCCTCGGTGGGCAGCCTCGAGTACTACCGCGACCAGGTGGACCGTCCCACGGACATCACCGCCCAGCAGGCGCTGGACCAGTACACCGCGATCATCGGCCGGCAGATCCAGGCCTTCCAGGAGCTGTCCCAGGTCGACGACGGCGACCTCACCTCGCAGGCCGGCCCGCTGGTCGCGCTGGAGCACGCCGCGGAGCTGGCCTCCCAGGAGGACGCGGAGCTCACCCTGGCCTGGCCGTCGCGGCACATGGCCGACGCGTCGTGGGACCGGTTCATGCAACTGGTCCACGCCCGCCGCTGGCTGGTCCAGGACCAGATCGTGCCCTCGCTCCGAGGGAGCATGAAGACGCAGGCCGAGCGCATCCTGCAGTCGCCCGAGTGGGCGACCCTGCAGAACGTCGAGGACCAGGTGCTCGCGGCCCGGACGGCGTCCGGCGCGCGCGGGATCGCGCTGCCGGACGTCCGGCAGCGGTGGAGCACCGCGATGAGCACGCTCGCCGACCAGTACGCGGCGCTGATCCGGCAGCAGACGGCGCAGCTGCTCGACCGCAGCGCCGACACGGCGCACGGCCTGCTTCTCAAGGCCGGCTCGCTGAGCGCGGGAGGGCTCGCCGCCCTCCTGCTGTGCGTCGGCATGTCCTGGCGGATCACCCGCTCCCTGTCCCGGCGGCTGCGCGGGCTCAGGCTCGCCACGCTCTCCCTGGCCGAGGAGCGGCTGCCCGACGTGGTGGCGCGCCTGGAGCGGGGCGAGAAGGTCGACGTGGACTCCGCGACGCCACCGCTCGACTACGGGCGCGACGAACTCGGCCAGGTGGCCCAGGCGTTCAACACGGCCCAGCGCACCGCCGTGCACACCGCCGTGGAACTCGCCGAGACCCGGCGCGGGTTCCAGAAGGTGATCCTCGGCATCGCCCGGCAGAGCCAGAACCTGGTCAACCTGCAGCTCAGCAAGCTGGACGCGCTGGAGCGACAGCACCAGGACCCGGACGTCCTCAAGGGGCTGTACGAACTTGACTCCACGGCGAGCCAGTTGCGCCGCTACGAGGAGAACCTCGTCATCATCAGCGGCGAGCAGCCCCGGCGCAGCTGGACCGAACCGGTCGCGCTGATCGACATCGTGCGCAGCGCCGTCGGCGAGGTCGCCGAGTACCAGCGGGTGGAGGTGCACACAGACGAGGACGTGTACCTGTCCCCGCCCGCGGTGGCCGACCTGATCCACCTGCTGGCCGAACTCATCGACAACGCGACCGTGTACTCGCCCGCCCCGAGCCCCGTGGAGGTGCGGGCCGCGCTGGTCGCCAAAGGCCTCGCCATCGAGATCGAGGACCGCGGCCTCGGCATGTCCGAGGACGACTACGCGCAGCTCAACGCCCAGTTGGCGGTGGCCCCGCAGTTCGACGTGGTGGCCCTCGCCGACGACCTCAGGCTCGGCATGTTCGTCATCGCCCGCCTCGCCACCCGGCACGGCATCGCCGTGACGCTGCGCCCGTCGCCGTACGGCGGGACCACGGCGATCGTGCTCGTCCCGCACGACATCGTGGTGCGTGACGCCCCCGGGACCTCACAGGCGCCCGACGCCGAGCCCGTACGGGAGCCCCGGCACGCCAGCCCGGCGGCCCGCACCACCGGGACCGCTCCCGCGGCCGACGCCCGGCGCCGGGAACCCACCCGGAGGGAAGGCGCCGTGCACACCGATGAAGCCGGGCGCGCGGGAGGGCTTCCCCCGCTGCCGCGCCGGGTGCCGCAGTCCAGTCTGGCCGCCGAGCTGCTCGAGGAGGCCGCGCCCGCCGAGGGGGACGGCACGCTCGACGAGTTCACCGCGGAACGCGCCGCCTCTTCCCTCGCCGGCTTCCAGCGCGGCACGCTCCGGGCGCGTGACGAGGGCAACCTGGAGCAGTACGACCAGGAGGAGCCCGCCGTGGCCGAGGCACCCGAGGCCGCACCGACGTCCACACCGCTCGCCGACCGCTCGTGAAGGACACCGACATGACACGCTCCCCTGCCACGCACAGCCAGCTCGACCAGTTGCTCACCTCACTCGTGGACCGGGTCGCCGGGGTCGCCCACGCGGTGGTGCTCTCCGAGGACGGGCTGGTCGTCAGCCACTCCACCGGATTCGTCCGCGACGACGCCGAACGGCTCGCGGCGACCGCGTCCGGCCTGATGAGCCTCAGCAAGGGCGTCAGCATGGACTTCCGCGGCGGCCCGGTGCGCCAGGCGCTCATCGAGATGGCCCACAGCTACCTGATCCTCACCCAGGCCGGGCCCGGGGCCCACCTGGCCGTCCTCACCGGCCCGGGCGCCGACGTGGGTGTGGTGGCGTACCAGATGAACATGCTGGTGAAGAAGATCGGCGAGCACCTGAGTGCGGCACCACGTGCGGGCGTCGGCGCGTCCGACAGCGGCGAGTGAGGTGAACGGAGGCGACGCGGCGGGCCGGCTGGTCAGGCCGTTCACGCTGACCGGCGGACGGACCCGGCCCAGCCGCGCCGACTTCACCCTCATCACGACGGTGACGGCGGTGGACCCGCCGCCGGCGTGGGCGCCGCGGCTCCAGCCCGAGCACGCGCGGATCCTGAAGCGGTGCGCGGAGCCGATCGCCGTGGCGGAGCTCGCCGCCCATCTCGACCTGCCGGTGAGCGTGGTCGTGATCATGCTGTGCGATCTGCTGGAGGCGGGCCGGATCACCATCCGCCCGCCGCACCCCGTCTCCCGCACTCCGGACCTTCAACTGCTGCAGAAAGTGAGGGACGGCCTTGGCCGGCTCTGACACCGCCACCCCTCCGGCGCCGGCCCCCGACACGGTGAAGATCCTCATCGCCGGGGGCTTCGGCGTCGGCAAGACCACCATGGTCGGGTCGGTCAGCGAGATCGTCCCGCTGCGCACCGAGGAACCGCTGACCACCGCCGGGCTGGACGTCGACGACCTCGTCGGCATCGAGGAGAAACGGGCCACCACCGTGGCCCTGGACTTCGGCCGCATCACGATCGGCCGGGACCTCGTGCTGTACCTCTTCGGCACGCCCGGTCAGCAGCGGTTCTGGTTCATGTGGAACGACCTGGCGATCGGCGCGCTCGGCGCCGTGGTCCTGATCGACGTCCGCCGCCCGGAGTCCAGCTTCGCCGCCATCGACTTCTTCGAACGCCGCGGCATCCCTTTCGTCGTCGCCGTCAACGGCTTCTACGGGCAGCACCCGTACCCGCCCGAGGAGATCCGGGACGCCCTGGCGCTGCCCGAGCACGTCCAGGTGCTGCTGTGCGACGCGCGGGAGCGCGAGTCGTGCCGGGACGTCCTCATCGCCCTGATCGACCAGTTGATCGCCTCGGTGGTGTGACACGGGCCCAGGCCGAGGGTCCCACGCTGCGTCAGTCCAGCGCGTCCGACAGGCGGACGAAGGTGTGACCGCTCGCCAGCAGCCGCGGTACGGCGGCGGCGATGCCCGGGGCGGTGCCGCCCTCGGGGTGGTTCATGTGGCAGATGACGATGGAGCCGCCGGGTGCGGACGCCACGGTGGTACGCACCTGCTCGGGGGTGAAGGTGGCGCCGCCGTCACCGTTGACCGAGAAGCTCGCGAAGCGTTCCCCCAGGTCGGTGACGATCCGTGCCGCTACGTCGTCGCAGTACGCGGTGCCGGACCGGAAGAAGCGCGGTGGTGAGCCCAGCAGCCGGGTGAGCTCGGCCCGGTTGCCGGCGATCTCGTCGTAGACCTCTCCGGCGTCCCGGGTGCCGGGGATGCCGTAGGCGGAGCGCCCGGTGACCGACAGCGGGCGGTGCCGGGTGCCGTGGTTGGCGATCTCGAACAGCGGCTCGGCGGCCAGCCGGCGGAAGAGGGCCGGGTTGGCGTCGATCCAGCGGGAGTTGAGGAACAGGGTCGCCGGTACCTCCCGCCTGCGCAGGAAGTCGATCAGCGCCTTGTCGTAGCCGCTGCCGCCCGGGCCGCCGCAGGCGTCGAAGGTCAGCGCGATCTCACGCTTCCCCTTCGGCAGCGCGTGCACCACCCCCGGCGCCTCGAAGCCCCAGGTGTGCGGCATGGCATGCCCGTAGCGGGCCACGATCTCGGCACGGGTCACCGTCGGTGTCGTCGCCGAGGGGGTCGGCGTCGGGGTGGCCGTGGCGTTCGGTGCGGGCGCACCGGGCGGAGCTGACGTGGGCGCACCGGGCGGACCGGACGTGGGCGTCCCGCCGCTCGTCGCGCTCTTCCGGCCCGCGCATCCGGCGAGCACGCTGGACGCCATGGCGGCCAGCACGGCCCGGCGACCGGTCGTCATCAACACTCCCACCTGGTCGAAAGGTCGGCGACGGACGGCCGCCGCATCACCGCAACCGTAAGGGGCGGATGATCCACCACCGGGAAGGCACCGGTAAGGGTTCCCCAACAATCCGGTCATGCCGCCCGGAGGCGGGACGGCGGCGGCGTACTCTTGACCGGCCGCGCAAGCATCGCGCAGGGGGAGCGCCCAGCTCCGGCGCCGGCACCGGGAGGAGGCGAGATGGACAGTAGTCCGGGCCATAGTCGGCCCCGTTCCGCGTTGTCCTGGTCGTCCTTCCGCGGCCCGGGGCAGCACGTCCTTCCCCGCTGAACCGCCCGGCGACTCCAGCCGGTGCCCCACGCGGCCCCGCCGGGCCGCGTGTTGCCGTGTGCGCACCAGCGGGAAGGCCGCTGCCGCGGGCCGCCCGGTGCCCCGCCCCGACGGGGCGAGGGGGTGTTCCTCATGGCTGCCCACACTCTGCTCATGTCCACCGGCGCCCGGCTGCGTGACCGCCGGGTCCGTCTGGAGCGCCGCGCCACCGCCTCCAGGGCGGTCCGCGGCTCCCTGGTCTCCCTGGCCGGACTGGTCGGCGGACCCGTCACCAACCAGGCCGGCGAGGAGGTCGGCCGCCTCGTGGACGTGGTCGCCCGGCTGTACGGGGCGGAGTCGTACCCGCCGGTCACCGGTCTGATCCTGCGCATCGGGCGGCGGCGCACCTTCCTGGCCGCCGACGCCATCGGCAAGGTGCACGCCGGACACGTACGGCTGCGCGCCGCCACGGTGGACCTGCGTGACTTCACCCGTCGCCCCGGCGAGGCCCTGCTGGCCAGGGACGTCCTCGACCACCAACTCGTCGACGTGGACGGGGTCCAGGTCACGCGCGCCGCCGACCTGTGCCTGGCGCCGCTCGTCGACCGCGTCGTCCTGGTCGGGGTCGACGTCTCGCTGCCCACCCTGCTGCGCCGGCTGGGCCCGCGCCGCTGGCAGGCCCGGCCGACCCCGGAGCGGGTCCTGGACTGGCAGGCGGTGGCCCCGTTCGCCGAGGAGGCCACGGAGGGGCCGCCCCAGGTGCGGTTGCGTGCCTCCCGGACCGCGCTGCACCGGCTGCGCCCGGCCGACCTCGCCGACATCCTCGAGGACCTCGGCCGCGCCGAACGGCAGCAGCTGCTGGGCTGGCTCGAGCCGGAACAGGCCGCCGACGCACTGGAGGAGATGGAGCCGGCCGAGCTGGAGAACCTGCTCCGGGAGGCGCAGCCCGAGCACGCCGCCCGGCTGGTGGACGAGATGGAGCCGGACGAGGCGGCCGACGCGCTGCGCGACCTCATCCCGGAGGAGCGCGAGTCGCTGCTCACCCGTATGCCGGACGACCAGTCCGCGGACCTGCGCCGGCTGCTGGCCCACCGGGAGGGCACCGCGGGCGGCGCCATGACCACTCTGCTGGTCACGGTCCACCGGGAGGCGACCGTGGCCGAGGCGCGGGCCCGGCTGGCCGAGCAGGCCGAGCACCGCACCGAGATCGACGCCGTCGCCGTCGTGGACGACGAGGGCCGGCTGCTGTGCGACATGGCGCTGTTCGACCTGGCGGTGGCCGAGGACGCGGCCCCGGTGGCCGATCTGGTGGCCTGGCGGGCCCAGTTCGGTCCTCCGGTCACCGTGCGCACGGACACACCGCTGTCCGAGGCCGCCGACCAGCTGGTCGCCGCCCGCGCCTCCTCGCTGCTGGTGGTCGACGACACCGACCGTCCCCTCGGCCGGATCCTGGCCGACGACCTGCTCGACGCCCTGCTGCCCGAACGCGGGCGCGTGCACTTCAGGAGGTTCCTCCAGTGACCCGCGACCTTCACACGCCCCCGACGGCCACGGCACCGGGCACCACCGCCGCACCCGCCGCGCGCCCCACGGGATGGCGGCGCCTGACCGTGGTCGCCGCGATCGCGGGCCCCGGGCTGGTCGCGGCCAACGCCGGCAACGACGCGGCCGGTATCGCCACCTACGCCTCGGCCGGCTCCCAGTTCGCCTACGGCACCCTGTTCTTCATGGTCCTGGTGACCGTCGCCCTGGTGATGGTGCAGGAGATGGCCGTCCGCCTCGGCGCACACACCGGCAAGGGCCTCGGCGCCCTGATCCGCGAACAGTTCAGCCTGCGCCTGACCGCTCTCGCCGTGTTCTGCCTGCTGCTGGCCAACACCGGTCTGGTCGTCAGCGAGTTCGCGGGCATCGGCGCCGCCTTCGAACTGCTGGGGGTGCCCAAGTGGGCGGTCATCCCGCCGGCCGCGATCCTGCTGTGGGCGCTGGTGCTGTTCGGCTCCTACCACTGGGCCGAACGCATCTTCCTGATCATGTCGCTGGCGTTCTTCGCGTATCCGCTCGCGATGATCCTCGGCCACCCCGACTGGGCGGCCGTCGGACGCCACCTCGTCGTCCCGCACGTCGAGCCGAGCAAGGACTTCATCCTGCTCGCGGTCGCCCTGATCGGCACCACGGTCAGCCCCTACATGCAGTTCTACGCCGCCGCCGGTGTCGTCGACCGCGGCGCCAAACCCGCCGACTACCCGCTGATCCGCGCCGACGCCGTCCTCGGCGCGGTGTTCGCCTGCGTCATCAGCCTGACCATCATCGTCGCCACCGCCTCCGCGATCGGCGGCACCGGCCCGCTGGACTCCGCCGCCCAGGCCGCCGAGGCGCTGAAACCCGTCGCCGGACACAACGCGGAACTGCTGTTCGCGGTCGGTCTGATCGGTGCCTCCGCGCTCGCCGGAGCAGTCGTCCCGCTGTCGGCCAGCTACGCCATCGGCGAGGCGGCGGGAGTGGAACGCTCGGTCTCCCGCAGCTTCCGCGACGCCCCGCTCTTCCTCGGCCTGTTCACCGCCCAGATCGTCCTGGGCGCCACGCTCGCGATGACCCCGATCGACGTCATCCAGCTGCTGATCGGCACACAGGTCCTGCAGGGCCTGATCAGCCCGGTCGTCCTGGTCTACCTGCTGGTGCTGACCAATCGCCGCACCGTGCTCGGGCCGGCCGCCAACGGGCCCCGCTACCGCGTCGCCGCCACCGCCGTGGTCGTCGGCGTGGCCACCATGTCCACGATCCTGCTCATGCAGACCGTCCTCGGCTGGTTCGGCCTGGGCTAGGAGGAGGTCAGCCGTGCTGCCGGCGGATGCGCTGGGCCACCTCGTTGTCCTCGGTCTCCCACCAGGGCCGTACGCGGTCCTCGTCGGCCGTCTGCCCGGGAGCGGGGGCCGCGGGGACCAGCTCCGTCTCCAGGCGGCGGTCCAGCGCGACGCTCTGGGCACGCTCGGTGCGCGCCCACTGCACCAGGATCGCGAGCAGGAAGGGCAGCGCCACCAGCTCCGCGATGCTGATCATCGCACCGCCGCCGAGCTGCTGGTCGTGGTGCACGTCCGGGTCCCAGGGCGGGGCGTGGTGCAGGTACCAGGCACCCGCGATCAGCGTGCCGTGGGTCATCACCACGATCCCCGGTACCGCGTCGATGATCCCGTCCACGAACACCAGCGCCGCGCGCACCGGGTGGGTGCACCAGGCGGGCAGCGCCCCCTCGTGGGTGAGGACCGGCACGACGAACAGGGTCCCGGCGAGCAGCAGGTGGAGATACATCAGCTCGTGCAGCCAGCCGAGGCGCAGGGCGGTCGCGAAGTACGGCGTGAAGTACACCGTCAGCTCGGTGGCGAGCACCAGGGCCGTGCTCACCAGGGGGAAGGTGAGCAGCCGCACCACCCGCCCGGTCATCGCCCGCCGCACCCGCCCCGAGGCGCGCTCGGGCAGGGCGCGGACCGCCAGATGCAGCGGGTCGCCCAGCGCCAGGCCGAGGGGAGCGATCAGGTCGAGCAGGACGTTCTGCACCGCGGCGGGCCAGAACAGCGCGTGGTCGTACACCGCGAGCGCGGACATGGTCGCGACGACGAGGGTGCCGAGGCCGAGCAGCGCGAAGGTCGCGGTGCGGGCCACGGGCCAGGGCTCGTCCCGGCGCCTCAGCCTCAGCACGCCCCAGCCGTAGAGCGTGCCGAGGACGAGGACCAGGAGGAGCGCCGGGACGTCGAGGTGCCACGAGGACAGCAGGCGTCCCGTGGTGAGCTCCGGCAGGCTCGCCGTCGTCATGGCCATCTCGTTCAGCGGCATGCCGGTCATGCTCTCCCTCGCCTGCGGATTTGCGCAAACCCGCAAGTCAAGGGTTCACCTCTGCCCGGGCCCCGACAGCTCCCGGGAGGACCCGCCGCACACGCCACGGTGCTGCAACACACGCCGTCTACACTCTCCCCGCAACGGCCCTTGCCGCATCGGCCGAGTCGAGGCCGATCTCCGCCACACCCGAAGGGCATTCGGCGTTTTGATACGGATAGATTCAGTCACGAAGCGGTATCCGGACGGCACGGTGGCGGTCGACCGGCTGTCTCTGGAGATACCGGACCACTCGATCACCGTCCTCGTCGGCCCCTCGGGCTGCGGCAAGACCACGACGCTGCGCATGATCAACCGGATGATCGAGCCGAGCGAGGGCACGATCACCCTCGACGGCGTCGACATCGGCAAGCAGCCGGTCAACGTCCTGCGCCGGTCCATGGGGTACGTGATCCAGAACGCCGGGCTCTTCCCGCACCGCACCATCGTCGACAACATCGCCACCGTGCCCCGGCTGCTCGGCTGGAGCAAGGACCGCGCCCGCGACCGGGCCCGGGAGCTGATGGAACGGGTCGGGCTCGACTCCTCCCTCGCCAAGCGGTACCCCTACCAGCTCTCCGGCGGACAGCAGCAGCGCGTCGGCGTGGCCCGGGCGCTCGCCGCCGACCCGCCGGTGCTGCTGATGGACGAGCCGTTCTCCGCCGTCGACCCGATCGTCCGCAAGGGCCTGCAGGAGGAACTGCTGAGGATCCAGGACGAGTTGGGCAAGACCATCGTCTTCGTCACCCATGACATCGACGAGGCGATCCGGCTCGGCACCATGGTCGCCGTCCTGCGCACCGGCGGCCGGCTCGCCCAGTTCGCACCGCCCGCCGAACTGCTGTCGTCCCCCGCCGACACCTTCGTGGAGGACTTCCTCGGCAGCGACCGGGGCATCCGGCGGCTGTCGTTCTTCACCTCGGAGACCCTTCAGCTGCACAGGACCCCGATCGTCGCCGTCGACTCCACCGCCGAGCAGATCGCCTCCCGCGCCACGCCCGAGGTGCCCTACCTGCTGGTCACCGACGTCGACGGCAGACCGCTCGGGTGGAGCGAGCCGGGGGAGCTGACCGCCGGGGACATCGCGCCGGAGCGACTGCTGCCGTACGGGCGGCCGTTCGCGCACGGCCAGGACTCGCTGCGCGCCGCGCTCGACGGCGCCGTGCTCTCGCCGACCGGGTGGGCCGTCGCGGTGGACGACGCCGGCCGGGTGGTCGGAGTCGTCTCGCAGGCGACCATCGGCGAGGCGATCCGCAGCGCCCACGCCGAGGGCCTCACCGACACGAAGGTCGCCGGATGAACGGGTTCTTCGACATACCGAGCGACCTCCAGCACAGCTGGCTGGGGCTGATCGGACTGCACCTGAGGGAGGCCCTGCTGCCGGTCCTCGCCGGCCTGGTCGCCGCCCTGCCGATCGCCCAGCTGTGCGTGCGGTTCCGCTGGCTCTACCCGCCCGTCCTCGGAGTGACGACCGTCCTGTACGCCATCCCGTCGCTGGCGTTCTTCGTCGTCCTCATCGACTACACCGGTCAGACCGAGCTCACCGTGATGATCCCGCTCGCCGTCTACAGCCTGGTGGTCCTGGTCCCGGCGATCGTCGACGGTGTCCGGTCGGTGCCGCAGGAGACGCTGGCGGCGGCCACCGCCATGGGCATCGGGCCCGTACGGCGTTATCTGCAGGTGCAGTTGCCGATCGCCGCGCCCGCCATCCTGGCCGGCCTCAGGGTCGCGACCGTCTCCAGCATCAGCCTGGTCAGCGTCGGCGCCCTCATCGGCAACCAGGGCGCGCTCGGCAATCTCCTCGCCGACGCGATGTTCTACCACCGGCCCGTCCTCGCGGTGAACTCCGTGGTCACCACGGCCGTCCTCGCGATCCTCGTCGACGCCCTCCTCGTCCTGGTGCGCGTCCTGCTGACGCCCTGGATGCCACGCGGCACCGGCAGGACGCGGAAGGCCGCCGCACGGCCCGAACCGTCCGCACTCGCCCTGGAGGACGCGGCCCGGTGAACGTCCTCGACTTCGTCAACGCGTTCTTCAGCGACAGCGCCCACTGGCACGGCTACGACGGCATCCCGCAACGCCTGCTCGAACACGTCCAGTACTCCCTGATGGCCCTCGCCGTGGCCGCCGCCATCGGGCTGCCGGTGGGTCTGCTCACCGGCCACACCGGGCGCGGCGGCAACGTCCTCGCGTTCGTCGCCACCGCCGCCCGCGCACTGCCCAGCTTCGGTCTGCTGGTCCTGATGTTCGTACTGCTCGGGCTCGGGCTGCTGCCGGTCATGATCCCGCTGGTGGTGCTGGCCGTGCCGCCGATCCTGGTGACCACGTACGAGGCCGTGCGCTCCGTCGACCCGTCCCCGGTGGACGCCGCGCGGGGCATGGGCATGAGCGAGCCCAGGATCCTCTTCCAGGTCGAGGTGCCCGTGGCGCTGCCGCTGATCCTCAGCGGTCTGCGCTCGGCGGCCATCCAGATCGTCTCGACGGCCACCATCGCCGCGTACGTCAGTCTCGGCGGCCTCGGTCGCTACATCGTGGACGGGCTCTACCAGCGCGACTACGAGAAGGTCGTCGGCGGGGCCACCCTGGTGGCCGTGCTGGCGCTCGCCACCCTCACGGTGTTCTGGGCGGTGTCGCGGGCCGCGGTGTCGCCCGGAGTGCGCAGGAGCGCCTGAACGACACGCGCGAGGGCCCGGGGAAGGTGGCTCCCCGGGCTCCCCGGGCCCTCGTGCACCGTGCGTCGGCCCTCCGAACGGGCCTGCGCCAACTCCATGACGGCGAACCAACGGTCGCGGACCAGCCGCGCCGCCGACTCTCGAAGACGTCTGCGGGCTAAGACGTCTGCGGGCGCGAAGATTTCACGTGGCTGTAATGAATCGGTCGGGCAGGCGGGAAACCGACCTGGGTCGGCGGGAAACGGCGCAAGGGCGGCCCGGAACGCCGTTGCCGGCCCACACTGCAGCCTGCCGCCAACCTCCGGAAGACCACTGCCTCTTGGCGACCGGCTGCCGTGGTCCGACGTAAAGATCGTGACGAAGAACGCCCGCTTCCATCTCCGTCCGTCCGTCACTTCTTCACAGCCGGACGTCCATAACCAGCCATGCCTCGAGGCCGATCGGTGATCGGAATCCTCTTGACTGACCGAGAACCGGCTGGATTGGATCGCACAGTGCGGTGCCCGCACTCCGCACAGCTGTGCCCCGCCCTGCCCAACACCCGAGCCCGGAACGGGAACCGTGACTTCTACCGCGAACACCAGCAGGTCCAGCAGGAGACTCCCCGGTGCGGCCATCGTCGCCCTCGCCGCCACGGCGGCACTGCTCGCGGGGTGTTCCTCGTCCTCCGACACCAAGTCCGACAACCCGCTCCAGGGCGGCAAGGCGAGCGGCGACACGGTGGTCGTCGGCTCCAACAACTTCTCCGAGAGCATCCTGCTCGCCGACGTCTACGGCGAGGCCCTGAAGGCCAAGGGCGTCAAGGTCACCTACAAGCCCAACATCGGCAGCCGCGAGACGACGTACGGCCTGCTGAAGAACGGCTCCATCACGGTCCTGCCCGAGTACAACGGCGCGCTGCTGGCCTACCTCGACAAGAACGCCGCCCCGAAGACGATCGCCGCCACCACGGCCGCCATCAACGCCAAGCTGGACTCCAAGCTGACGCTCCTGGAACCGGCGCCCGCGCAGGACAAGGACTCCGTCACCGTCAACCAGGACACCGCGAAGAAGTACAACCTCACCGAGAAGTCCTCCATCGCCGACCTCAAGGACATCGCCAAGGACCTGGTGATCGGCGCCTCGCCGGAGTTCCAGACCCGGCAGCAGGGTCTGCTCGGCCTGAAGAGCGTCTACGGTCTGCAGTTCAAGTCCTTCAAGGCGCTCGACGCGGGCGGCCCGCTCACCCAGGCGGCGCTGAAGAAGAACACCGTGCAGGCGGCCGACATCTTCACCACGGATTCGACCATCACCAAGGAGAAGTTCGTCGTCCTGCAGGACCCGAAGAACCTCTTCGGGTTCGAGAACGTGCAGCCGCTCGTCTACAAGAGCGGGCTCGACCAGAAGGGCGTCGACGCGCTCAACGCGGTCTCGGCAAAGCTCGACACGGCGGCCCTGCTCGACCTGGACACCCAGGTGCAGCTCCAGAAGAAGGACCCGCTCGACGTCGCCAAGGCCTGGCTGAAGTCGGTCGGCCTGGGCTGACGTCCGCGCGGTGGACACCACCGCGGACGGACCGACGCGGGTGCCCGCGCCCTTCGGGGCGGCCGGCGCCCGCGTCGTCCTGGGCGGCACCGGACTCCACGGCACCGGTCACGCCCAGTGTCTGCACGTGTCTCAGCTCGTTGACGGGGAGAACGAGGAGGCACCGCCGGGCTGTTGAGTTCCGCGGTCGTTGCGACCAGCCGCGACAGTGTGATGCCTTTTGTCATGGGCATCCGCAGCCACACACCTAGGCTGACCGTTCAACGGGGGCCGGCGCCTCGCCCCGCCTGGCCCGCAGCAACTGCCGGCGCTTGTCATCCTTGACCCAGCTGTGCGAGCCGGGCTTGCGTGTCTCGTCGGCCAGTTGCTTGACGGTGTGCTTGCAAACGAACTCCTTGAGCTTCGCGCCGGGGCGGCCGCCGAGGTAGAACCCGCTTTGAAGGAGTGGCCGGCCGGCTCTCCGGAACGCCGCTGCCGATGGAGATGTGCACGCCTTGTGCGGTCTGCTGGTGCGGCGCCGGTGTGGACGAAGTCGAGGTCGGCCGTCTCTGCGGGACATCGGTGCAGCGCACGGGCGACGGCGGTCGAGGCATGGCCTGCGGGCTTGTCAGGCCGGCCCGGGCAGGGGGTTCCGGCGAGGCGCGCGCGTCATCTTCTGAGCTGCTCCGTGAGGAAGGCGATGATCTCATCACGGGCACGTGTCGTCGGGTGACCCTGCTCGTCCGCGAGATGTGCCGTGACGACGCTGTGGGCGCACCCGACGACGTCGCGGAAGAAGGGCGGAGGGTTCGTGTTCGCCGCGTCGGCGGGAAGGACGCGGCCGTCGAACGCTTCGCCGAGCAGGGCTTGGTAGGCCGCGAACCGCCGGCCCGTGCACCACCTGTCGTTGTCGAAGCGGTAGGCGAGCACCTTCAGTCCGTCTCGTTCGATGCGTTCGGCGAGGGCAACTGCGTCTTCGTCTGCGATCTCCAGCCCTCCGGGGTCGTCGAGCGGCAGCGAGGGATGGTTGACGACCGGGGCGATGACCGCCGGTTCGAGTGCCATGGTCAGCGCGAAGTTGCCGGTGAAGCACAGCCCGACCGCGCCGACGCCCGGCCCACCGCACTCCGTGTGCGCGATACGCGCGAGGCCGCGCAGCCACGCCACGACGGGACTGGTGCCGCCCCCGGCGAACGCACGGAACTCGGCGCTGACGCATGCGCGCCGCACGACGGCCTCGCCTGCCTCGGTGGTCGGGTAGGCGCCGTCGACGCCGAAGAGCGAGGGCAGATATACGGAGAAGCCGGCGTCGCGTACCCAGCGTGCCAGGCGCGCGACGTCGGGGCTGATGCCCGGCATCTCGGGCATCAGGATGACGCCGGGTCCCGTCCCGGCGACGTACACGGTCTTGCTGACGTCATCCACGCTGACGGCTCTTGGGGAGAAGTCGTTCAAGGGGTCGTCGCGCCGCGTTCGCATCGTTGTCATGATCGAGAGTGTGGTGGGACACTGCTCCCACGAGAAGCGGCGACATCGCCACACAGTGCGGCGATATCGCCACCCCCGCGGGGAGCCGGAGGAACCATGAAACCGCTGCGCCTGGGTGTGCTGGCGTATCCCGGCTGCTTCGCCTCGGAGGTGTTCGGGATCCCCGACCTGCTGGCCATGGCCGATCACATCGCCGCGGCGCACGGGTCGGACCGACCTCCGTACGAGGTGTCCGTCGTCTCGCCCCGGCGGCGGGTGGTCGCGTCCGGCGGCTCGGCCATCGAGGTCTCGGCGCTGCGCCCCGTCGACGTCCTGGTCGTGCCGGGTTTCGCGCTTTCGCCCAGGCTTGATCTCGACGCCACGCTCGCGGAGCTGAGGCCCGAAGTGGCGTCGATCCGGTCGCAGGCCGCCTCCGGTATCGCTGTCGTGTCGATCTGTGTCGGCTCCTTTCTCGTCGCCGAGGCCGGCCTGCTCGACGGGCGCGAGGCGACGACGTCCTGGCTGTTCGCGGATCAGTTCGCCCGTCGATACGCCAACGTGAAGGTGCGCCCCGAGCACCTGGTGGTCACCGATCGCGGTGTGACGACGACCGCCGCATTCAGTGCCATGTACGACTTCGCACTCCAGTTGATCCGTGAGCACGACGGCTCCCGCGTCGCCCGCAGCACCGCCCGCATCGCGCTCGTCGACGACGCACGCTCCACCCAGACTCCCTACGTCGACCTGGCGCTGATGCCCGCCGTCGGCCGTGAGTTCTCACTCGGTGTGAAGCGGTGGCTCGACCAGAATCTCGGGACTCGCTACGACCTGTCCGCCCTGGCCGAAGCGTTCCACGTGAGCGAGCGCACCATGCTCCGCCGCTTCGGTCAGGAGGCCGGTCAGACCCCGCTCGCGTACCTGCAATCGGCTCGGGTCCGCCGGGCTCGTCATCTGCTGGAGACCACCGACAGGACCATCGCGCGCATCGCCGCCGACCTCGGGTACGCGGACGCGAGCACCTTCAGCGCCATCTTCGCCCGGCACACGGGTCAGCGGCCGCGGGACTACCGCGCCACCTTCCGCCGGCCTGTTCGCGAAGCGGGCCGCACCACCGCGCAGCTTCCGCGAGATTGATGTGCTTCAGCGTGTCGGCACAGCCGGTGCTTCGTGGGCGGCGGGGAACACCGGCCGGTCGTGTCTGCTCAAGCGGAGACGCCCTGGACGGCCGGATGCGGGACGAGATCCGGATACTGCGCGGATTCTGCGCGGCGCATCCGGCGCATCAGTCGACAACGAACAGACGGGCGCCTTCTTGCGTGCATGAGCGGTGCGGCTGCGTGTCGTTTCCGACCTGATAGCTGCCGCCGGCCTTGATGGTGACGATTTCACCGTTTGCCAGTTCGGTGGTGAGTGTTCCTTCGAGGACCAGCAGGACGTGGCCCCGACTGCACCAGTGATCGGCCACGTAGCCGGGGCTGTACTCCACCATCCGAACGCGCACGGCACCGAATTGACGTGTGCGCCAGGTAGCGGTCCCGGAGTCGCCCGCATGCACTGAAGGGGTGACGTCCGACCAGTCGGTGATTCCGAAGGGTGTGTCGGCCAGATCCATTATTCCGCGCTCCTTTCTTCGGCGTTCGCCTGCCATGCGCGTCCCATTGCTCGAAGCAGCGCCGGATACACCCACACGTACCGGAAGGGCTTGACAGCGGCCATGTATGCGCTGCCGAACAGCCCGTTCGGCTTCACCAGGATGGCCATCTGGCCGCGGTGGCCACCGGCCTCGTCCGGGACCCAGCCGATGTGCATCACGGCGTGCACGGTCCGGTTCGCCGTCTCGGCCGCCCACTCGTCGTGCAGTTGGTAGAGGGAGGTGAACGGATCCGAACGGACATCGGGCCCCCGCGGACCCTCGCGGAGGTCCGCCGGCAACCGGTCGCGCAGCGTCGGAACCCGGGTGCCGATGCCGGAGTCGGCTTCGTCCCAACCCAGCAGCCTCCCGAGCTTCCAGCGAACCGCGAAGAGCAGGCGGTACACGAGGGAGGGGGAGGATGTGTTGGCCCCGTCTCTCGGCCCGTTCGCGATCTGGCGGACCAGGTGCGGGAAGTCGTGGGGACCGCCCGGTGTCGGCAGCGCCCAGACGTCCTCGACGCGGAAGTCACCGGCGATCTCGTGGATCCGCCAGGGGCGGGACGTGTGCGCCGTCGTGGGGAGTCTCATCAGCAGGCCCCTATCCATACGTATCTATGTGTCGTTGCCTCGTGCGGCGAAGTGGTGATCGTGGATCAGAGGGCCAACTTCTTGTGAAAGCACACCCGGTCGTGCCCGGGACCGTCGTAGTCACTGTGTACGGGCAGACCATCGACCTCTCGGTCCCCGCTTTCCAGGGTGAATCCCATAGCGCGGTGAAAGGCGATGGATCCTTTGTTTCCCGGCGAGGTGATCGCACGCACCTCTGTGCGGCCGACGTCGGCGGCATGCTGGAAGAAGGTGGTGTACAGACACCGGGCAACCCCCTGCCCACGAAGCTCGGGATCCACTCCCACGAAGTGGATGTACGCCTCTTCGTCGTTGTCGGCGGCGTGGAAACCAATGAGGAACGCCCTGACGCCGGCTTCGTCCTCCAGGACCAGGCTGGTGCCTGAGAAGAACTGCAAGAACAGCTTGGGCAGCAGCAGTGACAGCTCGCGGGCCTGCGCCGGGGCACGCGAGTCCCCCCACCACTGCTGCACACATGCGACGATCGTGCCGTGGTCGGAGACGCGGGCCTGTCGCAACACTGGCATGTCGTTCCCTCTCGGGGTCGTGGCGATACTGAAGGAGCCGGTGGGGTGGGGCCGCGCGGCCGTTGAGACGAGCGACAAAGTCCCTGATGGAAACGCAGCGACGCGGGATGCCAGGCGCTGCGAGCCGGGCACTCACCTTGCGCCGGACTCCTGGTCAGACCCTGACGGCTATTTTCCCGCGTGCACGGCCACTCCTCAGGTAGCCGATGGCCTCGGGGACGTCGGCCAGCGGGTAGGTCCGGTCGATGACGGGGGTCATCGAGCCCGCCTCGATGAGCTCCGCGAGGAGCCGCAGGTCGTCGTGGCTCTGCGTGGAGAACAAGCCGCGCAGGCGCTGGCCGGTGAACGGAGACAGCAGCAGCGCTCGCAGGAGCCGGCCCATGCCGCCGAACCACTTCCCGCCGTCCTCACCGCCGACCATGACCAGCGTCCCGCCGGGGCTCAGGACGCGGCGGAGCCGGGCCAGGGGGCGGTTGCCGGCGATGTCGAGGACGAGATCGTAGCGGCGGGTGCCGTCGGTGGGGTCCTGACGCGAGTAGTCGATCACCTCGTCGGCGCCGAGGGAGCGGACCAGCTCCGCTGTGGCGCCGCTGCAGACACCGGTGACATGGCCGGCCCCGAGGGCCATGGCCAGTTGCACCGCGAAGGTGCCCACGCCGCCCCCGGCGCCGATGACGAGGACACTCTGCCCGGACCGCAGCCGCCCGACATCGCGCAGCGCCTGGAGGGCGGTGCAGCCGGAAACCGGGACGACGGCCGCCTGCTCGAAGCCGGCGTTGAGGGGCTTGCGGGCGAGCCTGTCCTGCTTGGCGCTGGCGTACTCGGCGAACGACCCGTCGCAGGTGCCGTACACCTCGTCGCCCGGCTGGAAGCGTGTGACGTCCGGGCCGACGGCCTTCACTCGTCCCGCGACATCCATGCCCCGGACGCGCGCCTTGGGCGCCCGCAGCCCGAAACCGAGGGCGCGCAGCAGATACGGCTGGCCCGTGGTGAGGTGCCAGACGCCCGGGTCGACGGATGCCGCCCGGACCTGAACGAGCACCTCGCCGCTACCGGGCTGCGGCTGTGCGATCTCTTCGAGACGCAGGTCCTCGGGCGGTCCGTAGGCGTCTTGGACGATGGCCTTCACTTGCTCTCTCCCTCGATTTCCCCGGTTTCGTCGGTTCCGGGGTACTGGAAAACCTCTTCGAGCGGGACGCCGAAGACTCGGGCGATCTGGAAGGCCATCTCCAGGGTGGGCGAGTAGCGGCCCTGCTCGATGGCGATGACGGTCTGGCGGGTCACGCCGATGCGGCGGGCGAGCTCGGCCTGGGTCATCTCGCCGTGGGCGAAGCGCAGCGCCCGGATCGCATTGGTGACCCTCGTCGGCCTCACCACGGGTGGAAGCCCAGCCGGTAGGCGACGATCTTCGCCGTGGAGGACAGGATCGCCGACAGGACGAACGCCAGGTAGATGGCGTTGGCGATCCAGAACTGATCGGCGCGGACCATCGCCAGGACGAGTCCGGCCACGCCGCCGATCACGATGAACGACTGCCCGATGTACATGCCGAAGCGGTGGATCTCCCGGTCGCGCTGGTCCTTGGTGTTCGCGCCCTCGGGAGACGCGATCGCCACCGTGATGTTCAGCGCGATCTGCGTGACGATCGCCGCACCGACGGTCCACAGCAGCGGGGACGCATAGGACGTCTGCGCCAGCGGCGCCGCTCCTTCGTGCCGTCGCAGGACGACGCCCAGGTACGCCGCGTATGACGCGACCGTGACCAGGACCATGATCCAGGCACGTTTCTCTTCGAAGGCCACTGCCGCTCCCGATGTAAAGAAATCTTGACACAGGCAGTGTCAAACAATCGCTACATGATGTCAAGTTTTCTGTACATCACAGGGCGACATCAGCGGTTGGGCCTGCAAGCGCTGACCAACCCGCCCTTCACCCATCGCTGCTGAGGGCGCCTTCGAGTCGGACGGGAAGCCGGGCACGGATCAGCACATGGGCGAGCAAGGCCGTCGCAACGGCCGTCGCGGCCGGGCGACGGCGAAGCCCTCGGCAGCCTGCCGAACCGGAAGACCTGGAACCCGCCCGCCGGCCCCGGCGCACACCACCGCGCCCACCCCGGGGGCTCAGCCGCGGGATCTGAGCCGACGGAGCATTCGCGCGTCCTGGAAGCCGACCGAGCGGGCCGCCGATTCGACTGTCGCGCCCTGGCCGATGAGGTGTTCGGCGCGCTCGACGCGGAGGAGTTGCTGGTAGCGCAACGGGGTCAGGCCCGTCGAAGTCGTGAAGTGGCGAGTCAGTGTGCGTTCGCTGACGCCGACGGCAGAGGCGAGATCAGCCAGGCCCAGGTGCTCGGTGAAGCGGGTGTCGATCAGGTTCTGGGCGCGGTGAACCGCGTCGTTGAGGTGAGCGCGGTGCCGCAGCACCGCGCTCACCTGCTGGTCGTCGCCGTTGCGGCGGGCGTAGACGACCATCTGGCGGGCCACGCGCGCGGCGGCGGCCGGGCCGTGGCGGACGGCGATCAGATGGAGAGCCACGTCGATGCCGCTGGCGATGCCCGCCGAGGTCATAACCCGATCGTCGACCACGTACAGCACGTCCCGTACAACCCTCGCCCGTGGGTAGCGCCGGGCGAGCTCGTCCTGCACATCGTGGTGGGTGGTGCAGCGCCGACCGTCGAGCAGCCCCGCCCGGCCGAGTGCGTCCGCCCCCACGCAGACGCTGGCGACGGTGCCGCCCGACGCGTGATGATCCGCGAGCCACCGCAGCGCGGCCGGGCCGATCGGCCCAGCGCCTCGGAGCTTCACCTGCCGCCAGCCGGGGACGATCAGCAGATCGTCGGGCGCGGGCTCCGGCAGGCTGACCTCCGCCCTCAGCGTCACGCCCTGCGCGGTCGGAACGTCCTCCCGCTCGGCGACATAGCCCACCTCGTACCCGTAGCCGAAATCGGCCGCCGTGGAGAAGACCTGGGCGGGCCCGGCGAGATCCAGGAGATGCAGCTGCGGGACGAGAAGGAAGACGACACGGGTCACGATCCGGTCAGCCCCTTCCGCCTCTCGTGGCTGCCTCGCCGGTCAGTTCGCCGACGTCGGCGAGGGTCGCGAAGCGGCCCGCCAGCGCGTACTCGGTGCGAGCGATGATCTGGTCCGTGGAGAGGGTGAGCGGGTCGGCGAGGATCTCCGCGAGGGAGCGCCCGGCGGGGGCGTTCCAGTGCTCGATCGGATGGGTCGCCGTCGCGTCCGTGACGAACGTGACCCCGTAACCGAGGTCGGAGGCCAGCCGGGCGGTCGTCTCGCAGCACTGCTCGGTGCGGATGCCGCATATGACCACCTCGCGGATGCCGCGCTCGGTCAGCAGCTGCTGCAGGTTGGTCGTGGTGAAGACGTTGCGGGAGGTCTTGGTGACCACCGGCTCGCCATCGGCCGGGACGAGGCCGTCGATCAGGCGGACGTGGCCGAGGGCCGGGTCGAAGGGGGTTCCGCTGCCCGGCTGGGAGTGCAGAACCCACACCACCAGGTCGCCCTTGGACCGGATGGCCTCGACCAGGCGGTCCACCTGTGCCACGACATCGGGGTTGGACACGGCCGCCCAGTTCGGCAGCTGCCGGAACGACTCCTGAACATCAATGACGATCAGTGCTCTGTTCATGCCTCGATCCTGGCCGCGCCATGGCTCCCGCAGAAGGCACCATCATGCCCCGATGCGGACCGATCCGGTCACAACGCTCAGGCTCGGGGCTCGCGGGCGACGCGGCCCAGATGGGTGCAATGCCCGGCAGCAGGCCGGCCCGGCTCCTCGCCGACGGCACCGAGGACCGCCCCCTGACCGCCGGTGCGACGCGGCGGCGAACCCCGGTCCGTACTCGCCAAGTTGTAGCCGAACGGCCTGGTCAGGGGGCGCAGAACCGTGGACTACGGCTTACGGGCGATCGCCCCGTACATCGCGATGTCCTCGTCCCGAATACCCTGTTCCCCCGTGCCGTCCGGGTGCCACTTGTGCACCTGGACGATCCCCGGCTCCACCAACTCAAGCCCCTCGAAGAACTCGTGGGCCTCCTCGATCGTCCGCAGCCGCATCGGCATGTTGCGGGCCGCGTACTCCCGTGCCACCCGGCCCACCTCCTCGGGCGCGAACTCGGCGGTGCCGATGGTCATCGCCAGGTAGCTTCCGGAGGGCAACGGTTCGAGCAACCGCCGTACGATCCCCACCGCGTCGTCCTCGTCCAGGATGAAGTGGACGATCGCGATGACCGTGAGGGCGACCGGCCTGCCCGGATCCAGGGTCTCCCGGAACTCGGGGGCACCCAGGATGGCCTCGGGGTCACGGAAGTCCGCCTCGATGTACGACGTCCTCCCCTCCGGGGCGCTGGCCAGCAGCCCCTGGGACAGCGTGAGCACGATGGGGTCGTTGTCGACGTACACCACCCGCGACTCGGGCGCCACCGACTGGGCGATCTCGTGCAGGTTGGGGGAGGTGGGGATGCCGGTGCCGATGTCCAGGAACTGGCGTATGCCCGCCTCCTCGGCGAGCCAGCGCACCGCCCGGTTCATCCAGTCCCGGTTGGCACGCATGTGGATGGGCAGGGCGGGCCACTCCCGTGCCATGGCGTCACCCGCCTCCTTGTCGGCGGGATAGTAGTCCTTGCCGCCCAGGATGTAGTCGTAGATGCGCGCCGAGTGCGCGCTCTCGGTGTCGATGCGGTCGGCCGGCCATCCGTTGTCGGGCAACGCCGTCTCCTGTTCCGGGGGTCGCGGTTGGGGTGTCTCGGTCGTGGGGTGGGAGAGGAAGGCTCTGCGGAGGACGCAGAGACGAACACACAGGACGCAGAGATAAAAGAGGACGGCAGCGGCGAGCGGCCGCGCGTCACAGCAGGAAGTCGGCCTCGCCCGCCTTCACGCTCGCCAGGAAGCCCGCCATCTCTGTGCGGCTGAGCACCAGCGCCGGGCCGTCGGGGTCCGTGGACTGCCGCAGGGCCACGCTGCCGTCGGACAGTTTCTTCGCCTCCACGCAGGCGCCGCCCGCGTCGTCGCTCCAGGGCTTGGACCAGCCGCGGGCGCCGAGGGCGTGGGACGGCACACAGGTGTGTATCGGGTCCTGCACTTCTCACAACTCCTTGCGGATCGCGCCGAGGACGGCCTCGGTCTTCTTCGCGGGCGCGGACTGCGCGCCCAACCGGTCCAGGGCCTCGCGGTAGACCACGACGTCGTCCGCCTTGTCCAGGTAGACGGCGCCCACGAGGCCGCTCAGGTAGACGATGTCCGGCAGCTCGGGCGCCCGGAACCGGAAGAGGTGGAACGCCCCGGCGCGCATGGCCGGGTGCGGGCCGTTGCCGAACGGCATGACCTGCAAGGTGACATGGGGGAGGGCGTTCATCGCGATCAGATGGTCGATCTGGGCGCGCATCACCTTCGGGCCGCCGACCGGCCAGCGCAGCACCGTCTCGTCCATCACCACCCACACGCGCGGCGGCGAGGGCCGCGACAGCAGCTCCTGGCGCCGCATGCGCAGCGCCACCCGGCGCTCGGTCGCCTCGGCGGGGGCGTGCGGGTTGCCGGCGCTCAGCAGGGCGCGCGCGTAGTCCTCCGTCTGCAGCAGGCCGGGCACGAACTCGGCCTCGTACGCGCGGATCTGCAGGGCGGCCTGCTCCAGGCTGAGGTACGCGGCGAACCAGTCAGGCAGCACATCGCGGTAGGTGTGCCACCAGCCGCGCTTGTTGGCCTCGCGGACCGACTTCAGGAACGTGTCGATCTCCGGCTGGTCCGTGACGCCGTACGTCTGCAGCAGCTTCTCGACGTCCGCGATCCGCAGCCGGGCCACCTTGGCGGCCTCCATGCGGCGGATCGTGGAGTGGCTGACCCCGATCGCCTCGGCGGCCTGCTCGTACGTCAGACCGGCCCGTGTGCGCAGCTCTTCCAACTGCCGACCGAGGATCATGCGCAGAACGGTGGGGGCGCCGCCCCAGTCGGTTTCCGCGGTCACGCCTACCCCCTCGCACGGGATGCACGGTCGCAGTCTGTCACGATCTTCCGTCGACCGGAGCAGGATGCACCTCACGAATTGCAATTTTCAACTTGCTGGTTGCGGGGCGTTGTTGGCGGATGCCACAGTGTTCATACCGCCCCAAGACGGTGAACCATGGCGCTCGACAGCTCAGTTGGGGGAGACGGGGCTGCTTCGGCGCCTGCGGCGCGAGGAGCGTGGATCGCGCCGAGGCCGGAAGGCGGTGGGTACCGGCCAGGTCCCCAGGCAGACGAAAGGCGAACGGCGATGGCTCCGCCCTCCCTCCCCCAGTCCGTGGGCCGCCCGCCCGCGGGCGCGGCCCATCCGAGAACCGGTGTCCTCGACCTCCCGGCGGTCCCCACCGCCGTCGGTCTGGCCCGCACAAGCGTCCGGCGGCTGCTCGGCCGCTGGGGCACCGGGGACTGCACGACCGACAACGCCGTGCTGGTGACCTCGGAGCTGGTCACCAACGCGGTCAAGCACAGTGCCGGCGACCGGATCGTCTGCCGGATCCACACCGACGGCCACCGGCTGCGCATCGAGGTCGAGGACGAGAACCGCGGCGGCACGCTCCCGACCCGGCGCCGGCCCGGGCCGGACGACCAGGGCGGCCGCGGGCTGCTGCTGGTCGGCATGCTCAGCGGCGACTGGGGCGTGCGGGACGCCCCGGACGGCTCCGGCCTCATCGTCTGGGCCGACCTGGCACCGGAACCCGGCGAGACCGTCGCCGCCGGCCCGTCCTCGCTCCCGCACACCCTCAGGCCCGCCCCCCACCCGGCCGAAGGATCCACATCGCATGGAACGACCGCCCGTCTTTGACCCGCAGTCCCGTCCCACTCCCTCCCCGTCCCCGCACCCGTCCCTTCCGCTCGAGCCGCCCGACCGCCTGCCCCTCCCGGCGGAGCTGGCCGCCCCCCTCGGGTACGACGCCGTGGGCATCCCCGGGGGCCACGGCGAACGGATCATGAAATGCCTGCCCCGCGTAGGCTGCGTCTTCGCCGACGACCTGCGCTGGTGGTGGATCGTTCCCGCGGGCTCCGACATAGGAGTCACCTGGCCGCCGACGACGAGCTACGCCGTCGACGCGCGCGTGGGACCGGGCGCGGCGCCGGACGCACGCCGCCGTGACCCCTCCTGGAGCGGCCCCCGCCCCGGTCGGCCCCGGCTGATCCACCGACCGGACGGTGACTGTCCGTACACGCCCCCCATCCCGCTGTACTTCCTCGTCTGCCGCCTCGCCGGCAGCACCCCGCACTGGTCGCTGGGTGTGGGCGCCTGAGGCGGTTCCGGGCCTCAGGCGCCCAGGTCCGTCTGCCCGGGCGCGTGACGCGGAGCTGATCCGGAAGGCAGGCCACGGCCCCGTCTCGGGATGAAACCCGGCGTTCGGTGGCGCATCCTTGCAAGGGTGCGATCGGGGTACCCGGAGGCCCTCAGTGAACGACGCAGGAGGTGCCCGGCGCCTCCCCTGGGACGAGCCGCGGGGTGCGCCGGAGGCGAGCGGTAGAGCGCGTGCAGGCCCGAAGGGCTGAGCACGATCGGCCGCTCGGCGCCGGCTCAGGCGCCCCGAAGGCGAAGTCGTGGAAAACGTACCGGGCGGTGTGGTCATGGAGAAGAACGAGACACGCGGCAAGGGGGAAGTAACCAGTCACTCGGTGTTCGGCGCACCGTGCTGGGTGAGTCTGGCCACCCGCGACCTGGAGGGCGCGGAAGAGTTCTACCAGGCCGTCCTCGGCTGGAAGTGGCGGCCCAACAGCCTCGGCGACCGGTTCCGGGTGGCGCTCGCGGACGGGGTGCCCGTCGCCGGGATCGCCGCCGTGGCCTCGATGTGGCAGATGGCCGTGGCCTGGACCGTGTACTTCGCGGTCGACAGCGCGGACGACGCCGCGGCCCGCTGCCGGGAGCGCGGCGGGACGACGGCCGTGGGACCGCTCGCCCTCCCGCCGGGCCGGGCGGCCCTGCTCGCCGACCGCGACGGGGCGGTGTTCGGCATCTGGGAGGGTCCGCTCATCACGGACTGGGAGGAGTGGCGGGCGGCCGCGCCCACCTTCATAAGGCTGCACACGCGCGACGCCTTCGACGCCGCAATCTTCTACGGCGAGGTCCTGGAGTGGGCGGCCGCGCGCCCCGGCCACTGCGAGGTCCACTACGACGGTGACGAGGTCCTGCTGCGCAGCAGCGGGGTGGTGGTCGCGCGGATCCACTCGGGGGCGGTGGAGGCGGCGCCCGATCCCACGATCCGGCCGCACTGGCAGATCCACTTCACGGTCGACGACGTCACTGCCTGCGTCCTGGCGGCCCGCGCGCACGGCGGGTCCGTGCTGCAGTGGGAGGAGGGCGCCGGTGAGGCGGTGCTGGCCGACCCGGACGGCGCACGCTTCACCGTGACCGCGAGGCAGCGGGAACGCTGACCGGGCGG
This sequence comes from Streptomyces sp. NPDC001796, assembly GCF_042892355.1. NCBI lineage: Bacteria > Bacillati > Actinomycetota > Actinomycetes > Kitasatosporales > Streptomycetaceae > Streptomyces > Streptomyces sp. NPDC001796. Next base: position 296,034 of record NZ_JBIAUC010000005.1, read on the forward strand.
CAGCGGGAACGCTGACCGGGCGGCCGCGCGGGGGTGCCGGCTCGTGGTGCGGCCTCGGCGGGCGGGGTCCGGAGGGGAGCCCCGTTGTGTGGGGCCGGGGCGACCGACCGCCCGCCGAGGGGCGCGAGGGATCAGGACACGGCCGAGTCTGCGGTGGGGGCCTGATCGCGACGGCGGCGCAGCACGCCCCGGCGCGGCTCCTGGTCCGGCAGCCAGCCGAAGGCCAGACAGCTGCCCACCGCGCCCAGCAGCAGGCCGATCAGGAAACCGCCCAGGTTGGACGTGAGCCAGGTGCCCAGCGACACCAGGATGCCGATGAGCGAGTAGAACAGGCGCTGGGTGGGATTGAAGAGGGTCAGCAGACCGCACAGCACCATCACGGTCGGCAGCAGATACCCCGCGACGCCCTGCATCCCGATGTGCATGACCACCTTCAGCGACGCCTTCTCGGTGAGGAGGATCTCCGCCCCGCCCAGCGCGAGCAGCAGCCCGCCCCAGAAGGGCCGGCTCGCCCGCCACCGCCGGAAGGCGGCCCTCGGCCGGCTCGTCATGAGGGGCAGTCCGAGTCGCTGAAGCTGAGCTTGAGCCCCGGAAGCTTGAAGGTGCCCGCCGTGGTGGCGTAGTTCGTCTGGCGCAGGTCGGCGATGTGCACGGTGTCGGACTGCTGGCTGAAGACACCGTGGGGCCCCTTCACCCCTGCCTTGTTCAGCGTGCCGGCGTCGTTGCCGATCTCGATGTTGGTGAAGTCGGCGTCACCGGTCAGCTGGGTCGAGTCGGTGGTCAGATCGCGGGCGACGACTTTGTCCTTGCCGCCGCCCGCGGTGATCTTCAGGTAGGAGCCGCCGAGGTCGACGCTCTGGCACAGCTTGGTGAGCGTCGCGTTCTTGATCACGGAGGTGACGACCGCCACCTCGTCACCGACGGTGTCTCTCAGCGGGTTGTCCTTGTCCAGCGTGTCGAGGCCGCCGAACTGCTCGAAGCCGGTGCCGTTCAGGTCGGTGGCGGTGACCGTGAAGGCCATGCCGGAGATGGAGAACTGGACACCCAGTGCTCCCTGGGCGGTCATGATCGCGAGTCCCGCGGCGATCGCGGTGGCAGGCACCGCCATCACCGCGGCGCGGCGCAGGCGGACCCGTCCGCGTCTGGCGGGGGACCCCTCGGCGGCGGAACCGCTTTCCGGGGGCTCGGGGGTGGAACCGGGGGACGCCGTGACGTCCGAGGACGAGGCCATGTCTGCTCCTGGGCATGGTCAATGCGAGTAGGGCTTCACTGGCTCGGTGTCCTGGCGCGGACAGCGCTGCCGCGCACGCTCCTCACACCTCCCGGCGTGTGCAAGGGCTTACTCGTGGTGCGGGCAGTGGCCACCAAGGAAGTTACCGGGGGTTACATCCAGGGGTCAAGAGAGTTGTGTCAGAACCGTGTTGATTGTGTGGCGTCGGTGATCGTCTCGATGGCGGGCGAAGTCGCCGGCACCTCCGGTGCGGTGGCCGCGACCTGCGCCCTCGGGTGCCGACACGCCAACTCGTGTGCGACGTATTGACGTTGACGATGAATCAGGTCTACAACATCCCGTGTTTTCCGCGGATCCGTGGCGCCGGATCCGTCGCACGGCGCGCGTCGCCCTCCCGGCCCCTGCCTTCCTGGGCGTGTGGTGACACCTCCGCACTCGCGGTGCGCCGCACGGATCCTTCACATCCACCGGCGATCCGGTAACCCCTCCGCGTCACCGGCATGTCCGCTTCCACCTGGCCACGGACCGTCCCCGGCGGCCCGGCCGCCGCTGCCGCCCCGTCACGTACGGAGAAGGCGTGACGGGTCGGCGGCGGCACCCACCACCCGCATAGCCCCCCACTTCGGAAAGAGGCACCCCATGCGTACCACCCGATCCCTGCTCGCCGTCGCCGGCGCCGCCGCGGCCCTCGCCGTGGCCACGTCGTCCCCCGCCTCCGCGGACGGCGCGGTGCTCACCGCCGGCGGCACCGCCGTCGCCGTCGGCGACGTCCTCAACGCGTCGCTCGCGAGCGGCACCACGGCGACGCTCTACTCCAGCGCCACCGGTACCAGCGGTGTCTCCTGCACCTCCTCGACGTTCACCGCCACCGTCACCGACAACCCGGCCGCCCCCGGCACCGCCACCGAGTCCCTCACCGGCCACAGCTTCGACAGCAGCAGCTGCACCAGCAACGTCACCGGCGTCCTCGGCGTCAGCAGCATCACCGTCGACAACCTGCCCTACACCACCACGGTCGCCTCCGACGGCACCGTCACCGTCGTCCCGGCCGCCGGCTCCACCATCCAGACCACGGTCAAGCTGCGCACCCTGCTCGGCACGATCACCTGCGTCTACCAGGCGCCGAGCCTGAGCGGCACGGCGAGCAACACCGACAACAGCATCGCCTTCACCAGCCAGCACTTCACCAAGACCTCCGGCTCGTCGCTGTGCTTCGCCAACGGCTACTTCACGGCGAAGTACGCCCCGGTCACCGACACCAGCCAGGCCGGCAGCCCGGTCGTCTCCGTCAACTGACGGCCCACGACCCTCGGGGGACGGCCGCCTCCGGTCTCCGGCGGGACCCGGAGGCGGCCGTCTCAGCCGCGCCGGCGGCGCAGCACGGCGACCGCGGCGCCCGCCAGGAGCAGCGCGACCGCCGCGGCGCCGCCCGCCGGCAGCGGCACCGAGGGGCCACGGTCCTCACGGGACGCCGTTGCCGCGGCCGGGGTGCCGGGGACGGCCGTGGCCGGGGCGCCGGGCACGGTGGTCGCCGGGGCGCTGGGCGACGGTGTCGGCGTGCCGTGCGACCCGTCCTTGTCCGTGCCGGCGCCCGAAGCGCCGGAGGCGGCGAACACCACGTCGGAACACGAGTAGTAGGTGTCCGTCGTGCTGGAGTTCTGCCAGATCGTGTACAGCACGTGGTGCCCCGAGCGGTCCGCCGGAAGCGTCGCCCGGATCCGGTAGGCGCCGTTGCGCAGCGGCGGGTCCGTGACCTCCGCGAACGGCTTCACCGGCAGGTCCGACCAGGTCAGCGGCTTCGTGGGGTCGTAGCCGCGTTTGGTCAGGAACAGTTTGAACGTGCCCGTGTGCGGGATCGTCGAGCTGTACGTCATCGTCAGCGCGGCCCCGGGTGTGAGCCGGGTCGACGGCCAGTCCGAGCGGGCCAGGTCCAGGCCCTTGTACGCGGGCAGCCCTCCGCTGCACAGCCGGCCGTCCGGGATCGACTGCCGGTCCCTGCCGTTCACGTCCGCCACCCGCAGGTTGTCCCAGGCCGTGAACGGGGCACCGTTCGCCGCGACCGCCGCCCGGCACGCGGCGGTCCCCGCCCGCTCGCCGCCCTCGGGTGAGCACGCGACCACCCGGCTGACCGGATCCGTGGGCGCGCCGTGGGCGAGGGCCGGGGTCGCGGGCAGCAGCGTGGCCGCCACGGCGACGGCGGCCGCGGCGACGGCGGCCGAGGTGACGGTGCGGTGAGCGGGCATCCGGTGTCTCCTGGCGCGTCGGGTCCGGCGGCGGGGGGTGCGCATCGAGGAGTACGGGGATGCGACGGCGCCTGTTCAGACCTGCGGCGCCTCGTGACGGCCCGACCGGCGGCGCGGGGAGGGGTGGACGCGCCGGTTAGCGTAGGCGCATGGCAACCGAGAGCGCCCGAGGGGCGGTGGACGTGAAATGTCCGGGCTGTGGCTCGGCCGCCGTGCGGACGGTCCCTGAGGTCTGCGCCGATCACGCGTCCATGCGCGACGGCCTCGCCGACCGGCTGGCGCGGTCGCCCGGCGCGCCGTCACGGTTCGACAGCTGTGTCCACTTCCTGGAGGGCATGCTGATGGTCGGTGTCGGCGTCGCCCTCGCCTACAGCGGCGTCGCCCACCACCAGCCGCTCTACACCGCCGGCGGGTCGCTCCTCGCCGTACTGCTGCTGGTCGGAACGGTCGTCGTGGTCCGTCGCGAGGCCCGCGAACGGGGATTCGTCACCGCCGGCGAGCCCCGCGCCGAGACGCTGTGGCGACCGGCGTACCACTGCGCCGGGTGCGCGTCGGTGTTCTGCCCCGGCGGCACTCCGTGGCAGGGTCTGCTGACGCCGGAGCAGTTCAAGAAGTTCGTGTGGACCGAGGCCGGCTACGACAAGCAGCTCGAGGAGCGGTTCGCGGACGTCGACCTGCCGCCGGGCATCCCCGCCGGTCCCTGAGGAGCCGAGACCATGCCCGACGCCCCTGTGATCCTCGCCGACGAGCCGGGCTCCTTCCCGCACGGTGTGCTCTCGGCACGGCATCCCGCGCTGATCCGCGCGGTGCGGGACGCCTTCCCGTACGGACCCGACCGGCGCCGCGCCCTGGAGACGCTGCTGACCAGCGCCACCGAGGGCGTCATCGAGCCCCTCGGCACGGAGGACGACGTGCGGTGGGAGGAGTGGGGCGCGCGGGAGTACCTGGGCCGGTCCTGGTTCGAGGTGCCCTTCCTGTGGTCCGAGAGCTACTTCTACCGCCACCTCCTCCAGGCGGTCGGCTACTTCGGCCCGGGTCCCTGGCAGGGCATCGACCCGTTCCGCCCCTTCAAACTCGCCGAACTCGACTCCCCGGCGACCGACGAGGAACTGGCGGCCCTGGACCGGCTGGCCGGCGAGCCCGCCGACGCGCGGGCGCGGGCACTGCTGCACGGCTCGCTCTGGGGCAACCGCGCGGACCTCGGCTTCCACCTGTCCGCACCCGACGCCTCGACGACGGCTTCCGGGCTCGTGGCCGACGACAGCGAGGTGTTGTGGTCCCTGCTGCCCTGCGACACGGTCTGCCTGGTCGCCGACAACGCGGGCCGGGAACTGATCCCGGACCTGCTCCTGCTGGACCATCTGCTGAGCCAGGGCCGGGTACGGCGGGCCCTGCTGCACGTGAAGGCGTATCCCTACTACATCTCCGACGCCACGACCGCCGACGTCGTGGACGCCGTACGCCGCCTGACCGCCGCACAGGGCGAGGCTGCGGCCGCCGGGGAGCGCCTGTGGACGGCTCTGGCCGAGGGGCGACTGGAGGTCCGGGCGCACCCGTTCTCCTGCGCACCGCTGCCGTACGCCGACATGCCCGACGACCTGCGCGCCCAGTTCGCCGAGGCGGACCTGACGATCCTCAAGGGCGACCTCAACTACCGCCGCCTGGTGGGCGACCGGCTCCACCCGCCGACGACGCCGTTCGCGGACACCACGGCGTACTTCCCCGGCCCGGTCGCGGCGCTGCGCACCCTGAAGTCCGACGTGATCGTGGGCCTCACCGCGGCGACCGAGGCTTCGCTGGTCGCCGCGGAGGAACAACGCTGGCGCACGAGCGGCACGCACGCGCTGATCCAGGTCAGGCGGTGATCCGGGTGAGGCGGTGATCCGGGCAGACGTCGGTCACCGCTTCGCATGGGCGGCGATCGCGGGCTTCATGAAGCGGTTGACCGGGGTTTCGACGAACCGGTAGGAGATCATGGAGACGGCGAGGCACAGCGCGTAGAAGGCGGCGATGAACAGCACGCCCCCGATGACAGAGTTGCCCCACGGGTGCACGTAGCGTTGGCAGATCAGGATCAGCGCCCACTGGTACATGTAGATGCCGAAGGTGTACTTGCCGTAGGCCGAGATGCGCGTGACGGCACGGCTCTCCTTGGCACCGGGGGTGTTCCAGCGGGCGATCTCCCTTGCCGCCAGGGCGCCGATGAGCAGGACAATCGGAATGATTGTCAACGCCGTCAGGTCCAACAGGATCGGAGCCCACAGCTCCTCGACCACCACCGCGAGCACGAGCAGCGCGGTCGGCAGAAGGGCGTTCCGCGTCCACCTGCCGCGGAGCACCAGCAGGCAGATCACCACCCCGCACCCCGCGGCCACCGCGGGCTGGCGCCGCAAGCGGCTGCTGCTGACCGCCATGGCGGGCTTCGCCGTCGCCAACACCGTCACCGCACTGTCCACGCTGCGACGCCGGGCTCGGCGGCCGAACCGGCCGCGGTGTCGGGTGTGGTGCTCATGGATGTGCTCCAGGGGCGTAGGGGACGGGTGGGTGGACCCTCGGGTCAGGGCCGCTGCGGTGTCATGGCCGGCCGAGTCCGCCGTCGACCGGGAGGCGGACTCCGGTGGTGAAGGTGGCGTCGGTGGCCAGGAAGAGCGCTGCGCGCGCCACTTCCTCCGCGGCGCCGAGGCGGCCCAACGGCGGCAGCAACGCACCGTTGCCGTCCGGCGCCCCGATACAACCCGGCGCCACGGCGTTGACGCGGATGCGGCGGGAGAGAAGTTCGGCGGCCAGCGTGTGCACGGCGGTGGACGGCGGGCCGGGCGCCGTCAGGACGACCGAGCCACCGTCGCTGAGGAGCGACAGCAGTGGCCGAACGGTGTCCACGGCGTCGGCGAACAGCAGGTCGACAGCGCCACCAGGGCCGAGGCAGGCCGACACGTCGGCCGGTGCGACGATCCGGGCGGTGGAGCCCAGTTCAGTGCACAACCAGCGGCGCTCCTCGGTGGTGCGGGCGGTCAGCACGACGTGGGCACCGCCCTCCACCAGCCGTTTGGCGATGGCCAGCGCAATCTCGGTGGCCTCTCCGAGGACAACGGCCGTCCGGCCCGCGTACTTGGTCATGCTGCCGTTCCCTCCCCGCGTCTGTCTCCCGGGCCGGTCGCGTGGTGCCGCCCGGCGGACACGACTGTGCGCCGGGCTGCTTCGGGAAACCTTCGGAACCGCTGACGGTCGGCTTGCGGTCGGGGGAACGGGGCCGTCAGCGGCTCGGTGGCCGTCCTGTCGGAACGGTTTCCGTGACGTACAGTGACGCTCATGCGGTTCGGGGTGTTGGGCCCACTGGCGGTGTGGGACGACGAGGGGGTGGCCGTCAGGGTTCCAGAGGCGAAGGTCCGGGCGCTGCTCGCCGATCTGCTCGTGCATGACGGCGGCCCGGTCTCCGCGGATCGCCTCATCCATGACCTGTGGGGCGACCGGCCGCCGGGCCGGGCCGCGGGCGCGTTGCAGGCCAAGGTGTCGCAGCTGCGCCGGGCCCTGGGCCGGGACCGCGTGCTGCACCAGCCGTCCGGCTACCGGCTGCGGCTCGACGGCGACGAGGTGGACGCCGCCCGGTTCCGCGCCCTGGTGGAGCGAGCCCGTGGCGCTGCAGCCCCCAGTGACCGGGCCGCGCTGCTCACCGAGGCACTCGAGCTGTGGCGCGGTCCCGCCTACGCCGACTTCGCCGACCGGGAGTTCGTCCGCGGGGCCGCGCAACGCCTCGCCGAGCAGCGGCTGTCCGTACTGGAGGAGCAGGCCGAAGCCCGTCTGGCGGCCGGCGACCATGTCCTGCTCGCCGGGGAACTCGCCGACCTGGTGAACCGGCATCCGCTGCGCGAACGACTGCGCGCGCTGCAGATTCGGGCGCTGTACGCGACGGGCCGTCAGAGTGAGGCGCTCGAGGCGTACGAGGATCTACGCGCACGTCTTCTCGCCGATCTGGGCGTCGACCCGAGCCCCGAACTCGCCGCACTGCACCTGGCGGTGCTCCGCCAGGACCCGGAGCTGAAGCCGGCGCCGCTAAACGCCACCCGCTCTCGTCCTCGTACGGAGCCGGACGCCGGCAGCCCCCGGCCCGCCGAGGAGGCGGACGCGGGCACCACGCCGGCCCCCGCCAACCTGCCCACCTCCCTCACCCCCCTCATCGGCCGCGACAAAGCCTTGGCCCGGCTCTCCGAACTCCTCCACGCAGCGCGCCTGGTGACCCTGACCGGCCCCGGCGGAGTGGGCAAGACCCGGCTGGCCGTGGCGGCGGCCGACGCCGTCCACGGCGGATCCATCGTGAACCTGGCCGACGGGACCTGGTTCGTCGAGTTCTCCGGCATCCGCGACGGGACCGCCGCCGACCTCGCCCAGATCGTCGCCACCACCCTCGGCATCAGCGACCACACACCCTCCACCATGCCGGTCCACGGCACCGGCACCCCGTCGCCTGCCCACCATCTCGCCACCGTGCTGCGCGACCGCCGCACCCTGCTCGTGCTGGACAACTGCGAGCACGTCGTCGACGCCGCAGCCGACCTCGCCGGCCTGCTCCTGCGCACCGCGCCCGGGCTGCGCATACTGGCCACCAGCCAGGAGCCGCTGGGCCTGCCGGGCGAGGAAGTGTTTCCGGTCGAGCCGCTGCCCACCACGGACGCGGTACGGCTGTTCACGCAGCGAGTCGCCGCTGCGGCACCCGGCTGCCCGCTCGCCTCCGGCGCCTGTGACGCCTCCGACCGCGCCGCCGTCACCGAGATCTGCCGCCGCCTGGACGGCATCCCGCTCGCCCTGGAACTGGCCGCGACCCGGGTACGCGCCCTCGGCGTGCGCGAGTTGGCGGCCCGACTCGGCGACCGGTTCCATCTCCTGACCTCCGGACGGCGCGGCGCGCCGGCGCGCCAGCAGACCCTGCGCGCGATGATCGACTGGAGCTGGGAGCTGCTCAGTGCGCCGGAGCGCATCGTGCTGCGCCGCCTGGCCGCTTTCAGCGACGGCTGCGACCTGCAGGCGGCCGAGGCGGTATGCGCGGGCGACGGCGTAGCCGGCGCCGAGGTGCCTGCCCTGGTGTCCCGGCTCGTCGACCGGTCCTTGGTGGTCGTCGTTGCCGGGCCTACCGGTCCGCGCTACCGGCTGCTGGAGTCCGTCGCCGCGTACGCGACCGGGCGGCTGCACGAGATGGAGGATTTCGCCGGCGTCCGTGACCGCCACCTGCGTCACTACCTCGCGCTCGCCGAACGGGCCGAAGGCGAACTGCGCGGCGCCGAGCAGCGGTCCTGGCTTGCCCGGCTCGATGCTGAGTCCGGCAACCTGCGGGCGGCCCTTGACGAGGCGGTGCGCCGGGCCGCAGCCGGGGCGCCGGCCGAGGCGGCACGCCTGGCCACCGCCCTGGCCTGGTGGTGGCTGCTGCGCGGACGGCTCGTCCAGGCACGCCGCAGTCTGCGCGCGGTCCTGGACGCCACCACGGCCGCCGAAGCGGAATCCGATCACGCCGAACTGACCCTGCTGCATGCCGCTTTCGCCCTGCTCACCGGTGATCACAACGCGGCTACCGGCGCGCCGAACGGCGACGCCGTCCCCGACCCGGAACGCCGTGCGCGAGCGCTGTGGCTGTGCGCGTACGGCCTGTTCAGCGCTGGAGCGGCCGCCGACAGTGGTGAGTTGAACGACCGGGCGCTGAAGCTGTTCACCGCCGCGGGGGACCAGTGGGGCACCGCTGCCGCGCTCGGCCTGCGGGCCGCGCTCGCGCTCATTCGTGGCGACCTCGACAGGGTGGGCCGCGATGGACGGCGCAGTGCCGGGCTCTTCCGCACGGTGGGCGACCGCTGGGGAGAACTGCAGACCGTGTCGCCGCTCGCAGCGCTCGCCGAGATCAAAGGCGAATACGAGGAGGCCACGCGCCGCCAGTACGAGGGGCTGCGCATCGCGCGCGAACTGGGTCTGGCGGCTGAGGAGTCGGCCCGGCTGTCCGGTCTGGGCCGCCTGGCGCTGCTGGCCCGCGACTTCGACCGGGCCCGCGACCTGCACGAACAGGCCCGGCGCAGCGCCGCCGAACAGGGCTACAAGTACGGCGAGATCCACGCCGAGATGGGCCTGGCACTCGGTGCCCGCCGCTCAGGCGACCTCGATGCCGCCGAGGTGCACCTGCGGCACCTGCGCGACGGCTACGCGGACGTATCCTCGCAGGCGGGTGACCACCTGCTGCTGGCCGAGTTCGGTTTCGTCGCCGAACTGCGGGGCGACGCCGAGAGCGCCGCGGCGCATCACCTGCGCGGCCTGGACGTGGCCCGCGCACTCGGTGAACCCCGCGCCCTCGCGCTGTCCCTGGAGGGCCTGGCGGGCGCGGTGGCCCTGCACGGCACCGAGTCGGCCGCCGGCTGCGCGGCCCTGCTGCTCGGCGCCGCCGACCGAGCCCGCCGCAGCGTCGGCGCACCGCTGCCTCCGGCCGAACGCACCGACGTCGACCGCATCACCCACGCGGCCCGTACCACCTTGGGCGACGCGGACTTCACACAGGCCTTCGAGCACGGCACCCGCCTGTCCCCCGAGGAGGCGCTGCGTCAAGCAGCCACGCCCCTTAGAGCCCCGAACAAAATGGGCGCCCGGCTCGCGACGCCTGGCACGCACGCTCGCAGGCGACTTCCCAGGGCAGGGGCGGCGGGGCGAGACCGGGACCGGCGCACCCCACAGGGAACCGCACCCCCGATTCACGCGTTGGTGTGATCACATCCCGCCGAACGGATGCCTCCCCCACCCCGCGGGCAGGACCCGGCCATGACGCAGCCGTTCGACCTCCCGCACTTCTACATGCCCTACCCCGCGCGGCTGAACCCGCATGTCGACGAGGCCCGCGCCCACTCCACGGAGTGGGCCCGCGCCATGGGCATGCTGGAGGGCTCCGGCATCTGGGAGCAGTCCGACCTCGACGCTCACGACTACGGGCTGCTGTGCGCGTACACCCACCCCGACTGCGACGCCCCGGCCCTCTCCCTGATCACCGACTGGTACGTGTGGGTGTTCTTCTTCGACGACCACTTCCTGGAGACCTTCAAGCGCACCCAGGACCGCGAGGGCGGCAAGGCCTACCTGGACCGCCTCCCGCTGTTCATGCCCCTGGATCTCGGTACCGCGGTGCCGGCCCCGGAGAACCCGGTGGAAGCGGGCCTCGCCGACCTGTGGGCACGCACGGTGCCGTCCATGTCCGCCGACTGGCGCAGGCGGTTCGCCGTCGCCACCGAGCATCTGCTCAACGAATCCCTGTGGGAGCTGTCCAACATCAACGAAGGGCGGATCGCCAACCCGGTCGAGTACATCGAGATGCGCCGCAAGGTGGGCGGCGCCCCCTGGTCCGCGGGACTCGTCGAGTACGCCACCGCCGAGGTACCCGACCGTGTGGCCGGCTCCCGCCCGCTGCGCGTGCTCATGGAGACGTTCGCCGACGCGGTCCACCTGCGCAACGACCTCTTCTCCTACCAGCGCGAGGTCGAGGAGGAAGGCGAGAACAGCAACGGCGTCCTCGTGCTGGAGACCTTCTTCGGCTGCGGCACACAGGAGGCGGCCGACGCCGTCAACGACATCCTCACCTCACGCCTGCACCAGTTCGAGCACACCGCGTTCACCGAAGTCCCCGCCCTGGCCCTGGACAGGGGCCTCACCCCGGACGAGCTCGCCGCCGTCGCCGCGTACACGAAGGGGCTGCAGGACTGGCAGTCCGGCGGCCACGAATGGCACATGCGCTCCAGCCGCTACATGAACGAGAACGCCCGCTCCCGGCAGCGCCCCTTCGGGCTCTCCGGCCTCGGGACGTCCGCCGCCGACCTGCGCGGGGTACTCGCCGACGCGGGGGCCATGGGGGCGCCTCCCACGCCCTGCAGGCAGTGGGGGAGGCTGCGTGCGTACACCCATCTTCCCTTCCAGCAAGTGGGGCCTTCGCTGATCCCCGACCTCCACATGCCCTACCAGGTCGAACTCAGCCCGCACCTGGACGGCGCCCGCAGTCGCCTCACCCCCTGGATGCACCGGACGGGCATGCTCCAGGAGGGCGTCTGGGACGAGGACAAGCTGGCCGCGTACGACCTGCCCCTCTGCGCGTCAGGGCTGGACCCGGACGCGACCCCCGAGGCGCTGGACCTCAGCTCCCAGTGGCTGGCCTGGGGCACCTACGGCGACGACTACTACCCTCTCGTCTTCGGCCACCGCCGCGACCTCGCCGCGGCGAGACTCTGCACCGAGCGGCTGTCGGCGTGCATGCCGCTCGACGGCGGGGAGTTCCCCGCCCCCGCGAACGGGATGGAGCGCGGCCTGATCGACCTGTGGGCGCGCACCACGGCCGGGATGACCCCGGAGCAGCGGCGATCGTTGCGCGCCGCCGTGGACGACATGACCGAGAGCTGGCTGTGGGAGTTGTCCAACCAGCTCCAGAACCGCATCCCCGACCCCGTCGACTACCTGGAGATGCGCCGCGCCACCTTCGGCGCCGACCTCACCAAGAACCTCTGCCGCATGGGCCACGCCCCCGCGGTCCCGCCCGAGGTGTACCGCAGCGGTACGGTCCGCGCACTGGAGAACGCGGCCATCGACTACGCCATGCTCGTCAACGACGTCTTCTCGTACCAGAAGGAGATCCAGTACGAGGGCGAGATCCACAACGGGCTCCTCGTGGTGCAGAACTTCTTCGGCTGCGACCACCCGACGGCGGTGCGCATCGTGGGCGACCTGATGAACCAGCGCATGGAGCAGTTCCAGCACGTGGCCGCCCGCGAACTACCGGTGCTGTTCGAGGACTTCGCCCTCTCGGAGGAGGCACGCAAGGTCATGGACGGCTATGTGGCCGACCTGCGGAACTACATGGCGGCCATCCTGAACTGGCACCGCAACTGTCACCGCTACGGCGCCGACGACCTGGCCCGCCGCTTCCACCGCTTCGTCCCGGACCTGGCTTCGGCCGTCACCCTGCGGGCGGCGCCGGTGGCACGCTGACCGCCCCGGGCACGGCGCCGGGTGCGGCGGACACGACGGCCACCTGGGCTGACGGGCCCGCCGCTCCCGGACCGGGCGTCAGGCGAGCCGGACCTTCTCGCGACGGCCGGCGTGCTCCACCGCCGCTTGCGCCAGCGCCCGCACGACGGGGTGCGGGCGCGAGCCGTCGCCCGCGAGTTCCGGCTGGAAGAGGGTGGCCAGGAAGAAGGGGTGGCCGTTCAGTTCCGCGACCCTCACCTGTCCGTCCTCGTCCTGTCCGCTGAACCGCAGCCCGTGCGCGTGCAGCGTGTCCAGGTGCCGGGAGGGGCCGTACGAGCAGAAGTACCGTTCGACGGTCCGCTGCGAGCCGATCACATGGTGCGCCAGCGTGCCGGGGACGACACGGACCGCGGCTTCGTGGCCCACCAGGGAGCAGGCCAGCGGCTCGATGAGGAGGTTGTCGGCATCCGGGTCGTTCTCCGCGTGCGCGACCCGGGTCAGACCGCACACGGTGCGGGCGTACTCCAGCAGCGCGTGCTGGAAGCCGCCGCACGGCGCGCCGCTGCTGACCCGCCGTCCGTTCGCCCCCACCACGACGGGCGAACGGCTCCTCGAACACGCCGGTCCGCTGCTGCTGCGCCTCGATGCGGCCACGCCGATGTCACGCGGATGGCGGCCGCACCCACGCTCGGGGTGACGCTCGCGGCCACGCCGACCGCGCTCGGGCCGCGCGTCCTCGCCGCACTGCCCGCCGCGGGCGTCACCGTGAAGGGTGCTCACACGGGAAGAGATACCCGCAGCGGTCGCCACCGGCGGTGCGGACCTCGGCCTCGTGGACGGCCTGGCCGCGCCCAGCGATCCGCTGCGGCTGCCCGACGTGGCGCCGCTCGTGACCGAGAGCGCCGGCGAGGAGCCCGTCTGCGTTCTGCTGCCACGCAGCCATCCGCTCGCCGGCCGCGCCGGGCTCCGGCTCGGCGACCTGGCGGACGCCCGCTGGCTGGACGCCCCCGACGCCGGCCTGCCGCTGGCTCAACTGCGGGCCGTGGCCGGTGGCACGGGCTTCCGGCCGGCCCTGCGCCAGGAGGGCACCGATCTGCGCACGCTGATGGCGCTTGCGGCCGCAGGCCACGGCCTCGCAGTGCTGCCGCGCTCGGCGGCCACCGGAGTACCGGGCACGGTCGCCGTGCCGCTCACGGCGCCCCGCGTGGTCCACCGCACGGAACTCGTACACGGCCGGGGCCTGCGCGGAGCCGCGGCGACACTGGCCGCGCGGCTGCTGCCCGCTCCGCAGGCCATGGGGTGACCCGGTGCGCGGGCGGGTGCCCCCGCGCGCGGGCCGTCATGGTCGCAATGGGCTCGCGTCCGCCCCTGCGGAGGGGCAGGATGCTGCCCGTAGACCCTGGGAGGACCCGGACCAGCGGAGGTTATGGATGACCGGCACGCCCGTACCGTCCGACACGGAGGGTCCCGCGCCCTTCACCGCCGAGGACTACGCGGCCCGGATGCGGCGCGCCGCGGACGCCGCCGCCGAGGCCGGGCTCGACGGGATCCTCGTCGCACCGGGACCCGACCTGGTGTGGCTGACGGGATACCGCCCGGTGGAGACCGAACGCCTCACCCTGCTGGTCCTGCGTGCCGGGCACGACCCCGTCCTCGTCGTGCCCGCCCTGGAGGCGCCCGACGCCGCCCAGGCGCCCGGCGGGAGCGCCCTGACGCTGCGCGACTGGACCGACGGCAACGACCCCTACGAGGCGGCCGGCTCCCTGCTGACCGCCGACGGCCGCTACGGCATCAGCGACAACGCCTGGGCCCTGCACCTGCTCGGCCTGCGCGAACGCCTGCCCGACGCCGGCCACGTCGCGCTCACCCGCGCCCTGCCGATGCTGCGGGCCGTCAAGGACGCCGCGGAACTCGGCCGGCTGGCCGCCGCGGGCGCCGCCGCGGACGCGGCGTACGAGGAGATCCGGAAGATCCCCTTCGCCGGTCGCCGGGAGCGCGAGGTCGCCGCCGACCTCGCCGACCTGCTGCGGCACTTCGGCCACTCCCAGGTCGACTTCACCATCGTCGCCTCGGGCCCCAACGGCGCCAACCCGCACCACGAGGCCGGCGAGCGCGTCATCGAGCGCGGCGACATGGTCGTCCTCGACTTCGGCGGCCTCAAGCACGGCTACGGCTCCGACACCACCCGCACGGTCCACGTCGGCGAACCCACCGACGAGGAGCGCCGGGTGCACGACGTGGTGCGCGCCGCGCAGGAGGCGGGTTTCCGCGCGGTCAGGCCCGGTGCGGCCTGTCAGGACGTCGACCGGGCGGCCCGCGCGATCATCGCCGACGCCGGGTACGGCGAGTACTTCATCCACCGCACCGGGCACGGCATCGGCGTCACCACGCACGAGCCGCCGTACATGATCGAGGGGGAGGAGCAGCCCCTCGTCCCCGGCATGTGCTTCTCGGTGGAGCCCGGTGTGTATCTGCCCGGCCGCTTCGGGGTCCGCATCGAGGACATCGTGACGGTGACCGAGGACGGCGGACGCCGCCTGAACAACACGCCCCACGAGATGGCGATGGTCGACTGAAGCAGTGAGGGAGGCAGTGGCCGCCCGCCGACCCGGCCGCGAGGCCGCGACGGCCGCCCGACCCGGCAAGGAACCCGCAGCACGCCCACCGAGACGACAACGGCGCGATCATGACCCAGGCACCGACACCGACGGCGGAGACCGTACGCCGACTGGTCCGCACCCTTCTCCACGACGGCGACGGACCGGACGTGACGCCCGTCGCCGAGGGCGGGCACGCCACCTGGTGGGTCGGTGCACGCCATGTGCTGCGGCTGGCCGCCGATCGGGACGCCACCGCCCGCCAGCGCCGTGAACTGCGGCTTCGGTCGCTGGTGCGGCCGCACATCGGGGCGTCGGTGCCGATGAGCGTGGCGCACGGGGAGTGGGCCGCCGGCCTCGGCTACACCCTCGACGCCCGGCTGCCCGGCTCGACCGGAAGCGAACGGGACGTCTCGGCGGTCGGCGAGGCGGACCTCGCGGCCCTGCTCTCGGGGCTGCGCGAGGTACCCGCACGGCAGGCCGAGACGCTCGGCGTGCCGCGCGTCCCGCCCCGCTCACTGGAAACCCTGCGCACCGCCGCCGCGCACGCCGCGGAGCGTCTCGCCGAGCGGGACGAGTTCGACCCCGCCCGGCTCGCCCAGTTCGCCGCCCCGGCCGCCCGCCAGCTCGCCCCCCAGCCCGGCGCGGCCGTCCTGGTGCACCGCAATCTGCGGGACGACCACCTCGTCGTCAGCGACGACGGGCGGGTGCGCGGTGTCCTCGGCTGGAACGACGCGGTGATCGGCGACCCGGCCGAGGACATCGCAGGACTCGCGGCGGCCGTCGGCGCCCCCGCCGCGGTGCGCGCCGCCACCCTCGCCGACTACGGCGCCCGGCCCTGCCTGCGCGGCCTGTGGCTGGCCCGCTGCGACGCGCTCGTCACCCTGGCCGACGGACTTCAGGGCCGGGGCGACACCCCCCTGCCCGATCTCCGGGCCCGCCTGCGCCGCGCCTGGGAGCCGATCCTGCTCGAACGCGTCACGGAGCTGCCGGGGGACGAGACGCCGTAGGCGGGCGGGCCGGGACGGGCGTGTGAGCTGTCAGGTCGACACGTGCGTAAACGCGTGCGCCCACGCCTGCGCGACGTGTGCGCGGCACCTCACTCCTGCGTCAGCACCACGCACGACTCGCCCGGCAGGGTCACCACCCCGTCCTCGTCCGGCGGCTGGACCGGCTCCCAGGCGGCCAGCACGCGCGCGTTCCGGAGGCCCAGGGAGATGCGCGCCGGCCCCTTGGCGAGGTTGACGGCGACCCGTACGTCCCCGCGGCGGAAGGCGAGCCAGCGCGCGTCCTCGTCGTAGGTGACCCTCACATCCCCGAGGTCGGGGTCCGAGAGGTCGGGCTGTGTGCGGCGCAGGGCGACCAGTTCCCGGTACCAGGCCAGCACGCGCGCGTGGGGCTCGCGTTCCGGCTCGGACCAGTCAAGGCACGAGCGGTTCCGGGTCGCCGGGTCCTGGGGGTCGGGCACGTCCTCCTCAGCCCAGCCGTGCGCCGCGAACTCCCGGCGCCTGCCGCGTCGTACGGCGTCGGCTAGGTCGGGATCGGTGTGGTCGGTGAAGAACTGCCAGGGCGTGCCCGCGGCCCACTCCTCGCCCATGAACAGCATCGGTGTGAACGGGGCCGTGAGCACCAGGGCCGCCGCGCACGCCAGGAGACCGGGGGAGAGGGACGCCGACAGCCGGTCGCCCTGGGCGCGGTTGCCGACCTGGTCGTGGGTCTGGGAGTAGCCGAGCAGGCGGTGGGCGGACATCCGGTTGCGGTCCAGCGGGCGGCCGTGTCGCCGGCCCCGGAACGTCGAGTACGTGCCGTCGTGGAAGAAGCCGGCCGTCAGGGTCTTGGCGAGGGCCGCGAAGGGCGCGCGGGCGAAGTCCCCGTAGTAGCCCTGCGACTCGCCGGTCAGCGCGGTGTGCAGCGCGTGGTGGAAGTCGTCGTTCCACTGCGCGTGGACGCCGAGGCCGTTCTCCGCGCGGGGGGTGATGAGGCGTGGGTCGGCCAGGTCCGACTCGGCGATCAGGAACAGCGGCCGGTCCACCTCGGCGGCCAGCGCGTCCACCGCCTGCGACAGCTCCTCCAGGAAGTGGATCGCGCGCGTGTCGTGCAGCGCGTGCACCGCGTCCAGGCGCAGGCCGTCGATCCGGTAGTCGCGCAGCCAGGCCAGCGCGCTGCCGATCAGATACGCGCGCACCTCGTCCGAGCCGGGCGCGTCCAGGTTCACGGCGGAGCCCCAGGGCGTGTGGTGGGTGTCGGTGAAGTACGGACCGAAGGCGGGGAGGTGGTTGCCGGAAGGCCCGAGGTGGTTGTGGACCACGTCCAGCACGACGCCGAGGCCGAGTTCGTGCGCCCGGTCGACGAACCGTTTCAGCGCCGCGGGCCCGCCGTACGGTTCGTGCACCGCCCACAGCGAGACGCCCTCGTACCCCCAGCCGTGCCGCCCCGGGAAGGGGCACAGCGGCATCAACTCGATGTGGGAGACGCCAAGTTCCACCAGGTGGTCGAGCCGCTCGGCCGCCGCGTCCAGCGTGCCCTCGCGGGTGTACGTGCCCACGTGCAGCTCGTAGAGCACCGCGCCCGGCAGCCCGCGCCCCGGCCACGCGGCACGCCACGCGTACCGTCCGTGGTCGACCACCGCGCTCTGCCCGTCGGGCCCGTCCGGCTGGCGCGGCGAGCGCGGATCGGGCAGCACCGGGCCGTCGTCCAGCGCGTAGCCGTAACGCGTGCCGTCCTCGGCCTCCGCCTCGCCCGCCCACCATCCGGCCCGCTCCGGATCGCGCTCCAACGCGCGTGTGGCACCGCCGCAGTGGAGCGTGACCCGGGTGGCCTGTGGCGCCCACACCTCGAACCGCACTGACGTTCCCCCTCGTCTGCTCATCGTGATGTAGCCCGTCCATGGTGCGTCAAAACGCGATCATTTCGCCGCCCGATCGACGCTTTCGTCACACGGAACGACCCTGACGGCGGCCTGGGCCGTTCTTTGCCTTTCCTGGACATGCCAGGGCCGGCTGACCGACAATCACGTCCGTGACGTCGTCCTTCGAGTTCCACACGTACCCCGCGCGGCTCTCGGACGCCGAACGTGACAGGGCGCTGAAGGTGCTCCGCGACGGCGTCGCCCTGGGGCGTCTGTCGCACGACACGTTCCTCCGCCGCATGGAGTTGGCCCTGGTCGCCCGGCAGCCGCACGAGCTGGCCGCGCTCACCGCCGATCTGCCCACCGAGAAGCGCTGGTCGCGGATCGTGTTCGGGACCGTGGAGGCGGTCTCCGGGTTCACCGTACGGCTGCGGCGGGCCTGGCAGGCCGAGCGGCTGCCCAAGCTGCTGCTGCCCCACCCGGGCAGCCCCTACCCGCTGCGGATCGGCCGCGACCCCGCGAGCGGCCTCCGGCTCAGCCACGAGACGGTCTCCCGTGTGCACGCCGAACTGAGCCGCCAGGGCGGCCTGTGGATACTGCGCGACCTCGGCTCCACGAACGGCACCACCGTCAACGGCCGCCGCGTGATCGGCGCCGCGGTCGTCCGCGAGGGCGACCAGATCGGCTTCGGGAGGATGACGTTCCGCCTGGCGTCGGAGTAGGGCGCCCTCCCCGCGAGCACCAGCAGCCGGTCCGGAGCGGGGCCACGGCGCGCGGTCCGCCGCACGCAGCGGGAGGAGGGCGCCGTCTGCCGCGCCGCAGCGCGTTACGCCGTCGGAGTGCCGTCCCGCCGCACCGAACCTTCGGTGGGTCCCACGGTGTTGACGTACCTGCCCAGCCGTGACTGACTGTGCGTACGCCATGCACAGCAGGTGAATCGACGGCACCGCATAGGGGAGGTGTGCCCTGCCGCCCCGCCTCCGCTACCCGACCGTGGACGAACTCGGCGCCCGTGCCGCCGCGCTGGCCGCCCTCCGTCCGCGCGACGCCCGGCTGCGCCGTGTGGGCACGTCCCGCGGCGGCACGCCCCTGTGGCTGCTCTCCGTCGGCCACGGCAGCCGCCACGCCCTCGTCGTCGCCGGACCGCACGCCAACGAGCCGGTCGGCGGCGCCACCGCCCTGCGCCTGGCCGAACGGGCGCTGGCCGACCCCCGGCTCGGCCGGGACGCCGACACCACCTGGAACCTGCTGCTGTGCCTCGACCCCGACGGCGCCCGGCGCAACGAGGGCTGGCTGTCCGGCCCGTACACCCTCGGCCGGTACTTCCGGAACTTCTTCCGCCCCGGCTTCCTCGAACAGCCCGAGTGGCTTCCCGACGGCGCCGATCGCGCCGCCCTGCCCGAGACCCGGGCCCTTTTGGATCTCCAGGACGAACTGCGGCCCTTCTTCCAGTGCTCCCTGCACGGCGTCGACGTCGGCGGCGGCTTCGTCGAACTGACCCGCGACCTGCCGGGCATGGCCCAGCGGCTCGCCCACGCCGCGGCCCGGCTCGGCATCCCGCGCGAACTCGGCCCGTACGACACCCTGTACTGGCCGCTCCTCGGGCCCGCCGTGTACCGCATCCCGCCCCCGCGCCGTGGCGACCTCGCCGCCGCGATCACGGAGGCCGCGGTCGAGTCGACCTGGTTCCACCCGCACCGCTACGGCACCGTCACCGCGGTCGTGGAGGCACCCATGTGGGGCGTGGCGGCCGTGGAGGACCCCTCACCGCTCGCCGACCCCGACGCGGTCCTGCGGACCGTCAGCGGCACGCTGCGCCGCGACACGCGCCTTCTGGAGAGCCTGCTGGCCCGTGTCCGCCCCCACCTGGACGCCGTGCCGGACGCGGCCCGGCTGCTCGCCCCGGTGGACGACTATTTACTGGTCGGACCCGGACTCGCCGACTCCTGGGACCCCGACCTGTACGGCGCCGGTCAGCGGCCGCTGCCGCCGCTGGACACCGCACGGCTGACCGCACTCGGCATCTCGGGCCGCCGGGTCGCGCTGCGCACCGCGGGACTGCTGCACCAGCTCGCCAGGGCCGCCGGGCGCGCGGCGGCCGACGTGCTGCCGGAACTGGACCGGCTGATCGACGCCTGGTGCGCCGACTACCACGACGGCTACGGCGCACGCTGGATCCCGGTGGCGCGCCAGGCCGAGTACCAGGCACGGGTGGTGCTCGCCGCCTTCGAACTCGCCGGGCGGTACGCGGCCGTACGCTCCCATTCGGGTGAGAAGGACTGGGGTTCGGCTCCGGCGGTGCCGATGCACAGGGAATGAACAAGACGATCCTGGCCCTGCGCGGCGCCCTGCTCGCCGCGACCGCCTTGCTCATCGCCACACCGGCCCAGGCGGCGCCCCAGCCGGCCACCAGCAGCAACTGGCTCTATCTGACGATCACCAAGGGCGACGCCCGTTCCCGGGACGTCCGCGGCACGCTCCTGATCTGCGACCCGCCCCAGGGACACGCACGGGCCGCCCAGGCCTGCGACCAACTGGCCGCCGTGCAGGGCGACATCCGCCGCATCCCGCCCGAGCATTCCTACTGCACCATGCTCTACGCCCCCGTGACCGTCTCCGCGCGCGGCGAGTGGAACGGCCACAAGGTGGACTACACCCACACCTTCGCGAACAGCTGCGACCTGACCGCGAAGACCGGCGCGGTGTTCGCGCTGTCGGACCAGACCCCGGCCCGCTCGGTGCCGGACGGTCGCCACGCACACGGGGCCGTCACCGGCGCCGCACGCGCGTGGGGGAGGAGCTGACGACCTCGCACGGGTGGGGAGGAGCTGACGGCCTCGCACGGGTGGGGGAGGAGCTGACGGCCTCGCACACGTGGGGAAGGAGCTGACGGCCCCACGCGCGTGCGCGCGGACGTGCGGGCTCACCGCTGGTGCGGCCCGCGCCCCGCGACGGTGACGGACGCTTCGGACGGCGCACAGGGGCACGGCGTCACCGCCCGCCCACCCGCTCCAGCAGCGCCACCGGCAGCCGCCCGAACAGGTCCGCCACGCGCGTGTGCCCCTCGTACTCCCGCTCCGGTGCCAGCGCGTCGGCCCAGCGGCCGGGCGGCAGTGGGAGGGACGTGTCGTGCCAGCCGCCCGCCTCCGCCAGCCGCAGCGACAGTCGCGTGACCGCCGTGAGCACCTCACCGGAGCGCACGAAGGCGACACAGTGCGCGGCACCCGGGCCCTCGGCCGCCAGCGGCGCGTACGTCGCCGAGGCGCCGAAGACCTCCGGGCGCCGCCGGCGCACGAGCAGCGCGGCTCTGGTGAGGTCCGCCTTGTCCGAGGCCGTCTGCGGCGGTGCGAACGGCTGCCGGTTGTCCGGGTCGACCAGGGCCCGGTACTCGCCCTCGGTGCCCTGGTAGACGTCGGGCACGCCCGGCATCGTCAGCTGGACCAGCGCGGCCCCGAGGACGTTCGTCCGGATGTGCGGAGCCAGCTCGTCCCTCAGGGCCGTCACGAGCCGTCCGGGCGCCCCGCACGGGCCTGCGGAGACGAAAGCCGCCACCGCCTCCTCGTAGGCCGGGTCCTGTTCGGTCCACGAGGTGTGCAGCCCCGCCTCCCGCACATGCTTGAGCAGCGCCCCCTTCAGGCGCTCCTCGTCCGCCCGCCCGAGCCCGAACAGCGTCTGCCAGGCCGCCCAGGCCAGCTGGGGGTCGGGCGCGTCACCGTCCGCGCGGGTAACCTCGGCCAGCACGTCGTCCCAGCGTTGCGGGCACTGCGTGAGCACCGAGATCGCCGCCCGCACGTCCGCGCTGCGCTTGGTGTCGTGCGTCGACAGCGCGGTCCCGGTGACGGGCCAGTCGCGCTGCACGCGCGCGCAGTACGCGTGGAAGTCCTCCGGGGCGACGGCCGGGGCGCCGGGCTCGCCGCCCACCTCGTTCGCCGACAGCAGTGGCACATAGCGGTAGAACGCCGTGTCCTCCACGGACTTGGCGCGCAGCGCCGACGCCGTCTGCGCGAACCGGGCCCGGAACTCCTCGAGGTCGGGCCCCTCGCCGGCCCGCCCCAGCACCAGGTCGCGTACGACGGTCACCACGTGCGCCTCCTCGGGGACCGCGAACGCCGCCCGGGCCTCGGCGGCGGCCGCCTCGGTGACCACTTCGGCGGCGTCCTGGGAGGCGTACGGCCGGTACACCTCCATGCGGACGAGGAGTTCCCGCAGCGCTGTGTGCAGCGCCCAGGGCGCGTGGTCGCGCAGGGCCGGGTCCGGGGACGTGGCGCACAGCCGGCTCGCCACGCGGGTGAGGCGCTCCACCTCGGTCGCCAGCTCGTGCGTGACCACCTCGTAGGCGGCGCGCCGCACCGTCGAGGCCCACTGGCCGCCGCGGTCGCCGCGCGGGATCGCGAAGAGCCGGTAGTGTCCGAGCAGTTCCTCGGTGCCCTCGGGGTCCGCGAAGAGCCCGTCGACGTGCCGCAGCGCGTCGTAGCCGGTGGTGCCCGCGACCGGCCAGGCGGTGGGCAGGTGCTCGCCGTCGGCGAGGATCTTCTCGACGACCGTCCAGCGTCCGCCGGTGGCTTCGTCGAGCCGGCGCAGATACGCCTCCGGGTCCGCGAGGCCGTCCGGATGGTCGATGCGCAGACCGTCGATGACGCCCTCGTCGAGCAGCCGCAGCAGCGTGCCGTGGGTCGCGGCGAAGACCTCCGGGTCCTCCACGCGCACCCCGATCAGCTCGGAGATGCTGAAGAACCGCCGGTAGTTCAGCTCGGTACGGGCCAGCCGCCACCACACCGGGCGGTACCACTGGGCGTCGATCAGCTGGGGCAGCGGCAGTTTCCCGGTGCCCTCACGCAACGGGAAGACGTGCTCGTGGTAGCGCAGCACGTCCCCGTCGACCTTGAGGTCCTCGATCACCTCGCCGAGCCGGCCCCCGAGGACCGGCACCAGCAGCTGCCCGCCCTGCGCGTCCCAGTCGATGTCGAACCAGCGGGCGTACGGCGACGCCGGGCCCTCGCGCAGCACCTCCCACAGGGCCCTGTTGTGGCGGGGGAAGGCGGCCATGTGGTTGGGCACGATGTCCACGACCAGGCCCAGCCCGTGCTTCCGGGCCGTGCGCGCCAGGGAGCGCAGCCCCGCCTCGCCGCCGAGTTCGTCGCGCACGCGGGCGTGGTCGACGACGTCGTAGCCGTGCGGCGAGCCCGGGACGGCCTGGAGGATCGGCGACAGATGCAGGTGCGAGACGCCGAGGGCGGCCAGGTACGGCACGGCCGCCTCCGCCGCATCGAACGGGAACCGCGGCTGCAACTGCAGCCGGTATGTGGCCGTGGGCACCGTCGGGCCGGGACGCTCAGGTGTCATGGAAAGCTACGTACCCTCCGCGCCGCCTTTCGTGTCATCGACGCGCCGCCGACCCGGCCGCCCACGGAAAACGTCCGCCCCGCGCGCGTGCCCCGCGGCCGGGCCACCGGCTAGTCGGGCCGCTGCAGCACCACCAGGCTCCGGTCCACCAGCGTCAGCCGGCCTCCGGCCTCGATCTTCGTACCGGTGCCCGGCGGCAGCCCCTCCGGGACGGCCGTGTCGACGACCACCTGCCACTGGCGCCCGTGGTCGACCGGCACCACGAACTCGAGCGTCTTCGGGGAGGGGTTGAACATCAGCAGGAACGAGTCGTCCGTGATCCGCTCCCCGCGCTGTCCCGGCTCCGAGATCGCGTTGCCGTTGAGGAACACCGTCAGCGCGCTCGCCTGCCCCGACGTCCAGTCCCGCTGGGTCATCTCCTCACCCTCCGGCGTGAACCACGCGATGTCGGAGAGCTCGTCGTGCGTGCCCTGCACCGGGCGGCCGTGGAAGAAACGGCGCCGGCGGAAGACCGGGTGGTCACGGCGCAGCCACACCATCGCGCGCGTGAACTCCAGCAGATCGCTGCCGTCCTGTGGCCACTGGACCCAGGAGAGCTCGCTGTCCTGGCAGTACGCGTTGTTGTTGCCCTTCTGGGTGCGCGCGAACTCGTCGCCGTGGCTGAGCATCGGCACGCCCTGGGAGAGCATCAGTGTGGCGATGAAGTTCCGCATCTGCCGGCCCCGCAGCTCGAGCACCGCCGGATCGTCGCTCTCGCCCTCGGCCCCGCAGTTCCAGGAGCGGTTGAAGCTCTCGCCGTCGCGGTTGTCCTCGCCGTTGGCCTCGTTGTGCTTCTCGTTGTACGAGACCAGGTCGTGCAGCGTGAAGCCGTCGTGGCACGTCACGAAGTTGATGGAGGCCAGTGGGCGGCGGCCGTCGTCCTGGTAGAGGTCCGAGGAGCCGGTCAGCCGGGAGGCGAACTCCGCGAGGGTGCGCGGCTCGCCCCGCCACAGGTCGCGCACGGTGTCGCGGTACTTGCCGTTCCACTCGGTCCACATGGGCGGGAAGTTGCCCACCTGGTAGCCGCCCTCGCCGACGTCCCAGGGCTCGGCGATCAGCTTCACCTGGGAGACCACCGGGTCCTGCTGCACCAGGTCGAAGAACGACGACAGCCGGTCCACCTCGTGGAACTGCCGCGCCAGGGTCGCCGCCAGGTCGAAACGGAAGCCGTCCACATGCATCTCGGTGACCCAGTAGCGCAGCGAGTCCATGATCAGCTGCAGCACGTGCGGCGAACGCATCAGCAGGGAGTTGCCGGTCCCCGTGGTGTCCATGTAGTACCGCGGGTCGTCGGCCAGCCGGTAGTACGAGGGGTTGTCGATGCCGCGGAAGGACAGCGTGGGGCCCAGGTGGTTGCCCTCGGCGGTGTGGTTGTAGACGACGTCCAGGATGACCTCGATACCGGCCTCGTGCAGCGCCTTCACCGCCGACTTGAACTCCAGGACCTGCTGGCCGCGGTCACCCCAGGAGGCGTACGCGTTGTGCGGGGCGAAGAAACCGATCGTGTTGTAGCCCCAGTAGTTGCTCAGGCCCATGTCCGCCAGACGGTGGTCGTTGACGAACTGGTGTACGGGCATCAGCTCCAGTGTGGTGACGCCCAGCTCAGTCAGGTGTTCGATGATGGCCGGATGGGCGAGCGCCGCGTAGGTGCCGCGCAGCTCGTCCGGAAGCTCGGGGTGGCGCATGGTCAGGCCCTTCACATGGGCCTCGTAGATCACCGTCTGGTGGTACTCGGTGCGCGGCCTGCGGTCGTCGCCCCAGTCGAAGTACGGGTTGATCACCACGGATGCCATGGTGTACGGCGCCGAGTCCAGGTCGTTGCGCTTGTCAGGGGACCCGAACGGGTAGCCGTACACCTCCTCGCCCCACCTCACCGTGCCACTGATCGCGCGCGCGTACGGGTCGAGCAGCAGCTTCGCCGAGTTGCAGCGCAGCCCGCGCTCGGGGGCGTACGGACCGTGCACCCGGAACCCGTACCGCTGCCCGGGCATCACCCCCGGCAGATACGCGTGCCGGACGAACGCGTCCGTCTCCCGCAGCTCGATCGCCGTCTCCGAGCCGTCGTCGTGCAGCAGACACAGCTCGATCCGGTCGGCGGCCTCCGAAAAAACCGCGAAGTTGGTCCCGGCGCCGTCATACGTGGCACCGAGCGGATACGCCTCTCCAGGCCAGACCTGCATGAATTCGACTCTCCCAGCTTTGCCGGCCCTCAGGGGGCGCCTTGCGGCCGAGTTCCCGAAAGTGACTGCTCCCCCTCCTGAGCGAGCGGGAATCCTGACTCATCCTGCTCGGTCCTGCATTGAGTGACGAGTATGGCGCGAATCGTCCGTGGCGCCCTCTGATCCGTCCGACGATGGAACCTCCCCTCACGCGCATCCCTCTTAACGGCCGACCGGCGCACACCCGGCGCGCGCGTTGACCACCGCGCGCCGTGGTGTGCCGAACCAGTGGGGCTCGAGCCACTCCCGCAACGCAGGGGGAGTAGGGGGAAATGTGCGCAGGACAGTGCGCCGCCACCTGGGCAAGGTGGTGGCGGGTGCGGCCGTCGCGGTGACAGGGACCGCCGTGATGGTCGGGATCACGCTGCCGGGCTCGGCGGGGGCCGAGGAGCCCGGTGGCAAGGGCGGCGGGCTCGCTGCCCGGCAGGCGGCCCGGCAACAGGACCAGCCCGTGGGGCCCGGCGTCGTCGAGCAGGCTCCAGCGGAGGGGGTGACCGGCAAGGGGGACGACCCGCTGACGGACGACGAGGTGCGGCGCGCCGAGCGCATCGCGCTGAGCGGCCCGCAGTTCGCCGCGGGGCAGAACGTCGAGGGCAGGAAGGGCCCACAACGCCTCGCCGTCGATCTCGCCCAGCCGGACGCGGACGAACTGGACGACCCGAACGCGCCCCGACGCGCGGAGGTGACTCTCTACGACTACAGGGACGACACGCTCGTCACCAAGACCGTCGACCTCCGCTCCGGGAAGGTGGAGGGGACGGGCGCCCAGCACGGTGTGCAGCCGCCTCTCACCCGGGAGGAGAACGCCGAGGCGGCCCGGCTGCTCATAGCCGACCCGCTCGGCGCGGGGCTGAAGGCCGACTACAAGGACGCCACCGGCAAGGACCTCACCTCGCCCGGTCAGCTGATGCTCACCGGCATCGTCTACCGGGCGGCCCCGGGCGCCCAGCCCGCGGTCCTCGACCAGTGCGGCAGGCACCGATGTGTGCGTCTCCTGCCGAAGATCCCGAACGGCGCCTGGATCGACAGCCGTTCCTTCGTGATCGACCTGAGCGCCCGAAAGGTCGGCAGGCTCGGCTGAACCACGCGGCCACTCGCTTCCGAAGGAACGTTTTTCTGAACCCGGACCCGGACCCGGACCCGGACCCGGACCCGGACCTGGACCCCCGGATCTCCCGATCGCAGGCGCGGTGCCTCGCCTTCCCTTCGTCCTTCTCGCTTCGTGCAACAGGAGTCTCTTCGTCATGCGCGTGAACAGAAACAGCCGTGCCCGTCGCCAGTCGCTCCACCGGCGGGCCATGGCCGGCCTGCTGACCGCCGGGCTCGCCCTCGGCGGCACGGCGGCCACCCCGGCCTTCGCCCGGCCGAAGGCCGCCGCCGCGCCGGCCGCCGAGTGCGGTGCCGCCTACCGGATCGAGCAGAAGCTCTCCACCGGCACCACCTGGCGGATGTGCCGGCGCTACGACAAATACGCCGGTCTGGTGCTGGAGCACGTCTCCTACCAGCCGCCGGGCGAGAGCCGCCCCATCGAGGTCCTGAACAGCGCCCGGCTCGCCCAGATCGACGTCCCCTACGACGACGGCTCGGTCGAGTACAGCGACCTGACCGGCGCCGGGTTCGCGCAGGGCCTGATGAACCTGGCGCCCGCCGAGTGTCCCGGCGGCACCATCAAGACGGTGAAGGTGCCGGACGCCTGGGATCCGCATCACCCGAACGTGAACGGCGTGTGCGTCACGACCCGTTCACGCGGACACGCCTACCGTATGCAGAGCGACGACGGGAACAAGGTCTACCAGGCCCAGGGCAAGGACCTGTTGGTCTACACCGTCAACAAGGTCGGCTGGTACGAGTACATCACCGAGTGGCGCTTCCAGGACGACGGCACGGTCAGCATGAACGTCGGTGCCACCGGCAGCCTCTCGCCGTTCGACTACGACGCGGGCGACGGCCGCGGCTGGCCGATCGGCAAGGGCGCCCGCTCCTACGCCACCAGCCACAGCCACAACGTCTTCTGGCGGCTCGACTTCGGCCTCGACGGCTCCTCCAGGAACAGGATCGAGCAGTACGACTCCGTGGTCAGCCCGCCCGCCCCGGGCGCCCAGGCACCCACCAACAAGACGACACGCACCGCCGTCACCAAGGAACTCGCGGGCGACGCCAGGAACATGCGCTGGTGGCGGGTCGTCAGCGACGCCGGAAAGAACAAGGACGGCCACGCGCGCTCCTACGAGATCGTCCCCGGGGCGTCCACCAAATACCTCGGCCACGACTTCACCAAGCACGACATCTACTTCACCGAGTACAACCCGTGCGAGCAGTTCGCCAGTGACAACGTGGGCAACTGCGGTAATGGGGCGACCAAGACGGTGGACACGTGGGTCAACGGCCAGACTCTCACTCACCCGGTGGTGTGGGTGAACATCGGCTTCCACCACGTCGCGCGCGACGAGGACCAGCAGCCCATGCCGGTCCACTGGCAGGGCTTCTCCATTGCTCCGCGCGACGTCACGGCTATGAATCCGCTCACTCCGCCCGCCCTCGCCGGCCAGAACGGACAGCCGCGAAACGGTAGTTGAGAAACGACCCTGTCCATCCGGCTGCACCGTGCCGCACTCCCGGAGTAGTCTTCCTTGATCGTTGGCCGGGGCCTTGCCCCTGGGGAGGCTCGGGGGAGCGGAAGGCGGTGCACGGGTGGGCTCGGGAGGGCTGGAGCTGCCCCCTGGTGACGAGGGTCACGAGGGGAACTCCGCGGATGTCCCGCCCGGGGCGGTGTCCCTGGCACGGCCGATGGACATGGGCTCCATCGGACCGGAACTGGACTGGGACGCCGACGCGTGGCGCGAGGTGCGGACCCGCGCCCAGCGGGCCGGGCGGGCCTACATCTGGCTGAATCTGGTCGAGCAGCGGCTGCGCGCGGTCGTGGCCGCCGTTCTCCGCCCCATCTACGAACCGGTCCACGGGGACGACTGGGTGGTCGCCGCCGCCGGACCGGCCGGCCAGGAGTGGGTGCAGCGGGCGGTCGCGGTACGCGAGGTCAGCCGCCGCAAGGGGTATCTGCTCGACCCCGCCGACGACAACGTGCTCAGCTTCCTGACGCTGCCGCAGCTGCGCGAGCTGATGGTGCAGCACTGGCCGTGCTTCGAGCCGTACATAGACGAGCGCCGTGACGTGGAACTCGCCCTGGACGAGCTGGAAGTGACCCGGAACGTGGTCTCCCGCAACCGGGCCCTGTCGCAGGCGGTCCTCGCGCAGGCCGAGCGCGCCTCCGCCAATCTCCTGGAGATCCTCGGCGCGGGCGGCGACGTGCCCTCCGCCCGCCGGCTGCCCGTCGACGCGGTCGAGGACCTGGTGGGAGACCGGTACGCGGACGTGGTCGCCGTCCACCCGGACCGGGTACGGCTGCTGCGGCAGTTCCCCGCCGAGGACATCTTCGGCGGTTCCCGCCGCCTGGACGCCATCGGCATCGGCCTCAACCTGCTGGTGCAGAACTTCTCCGGGCGGCGGCTGGTACGGCTCGCCGAGTCCGGCTGCCGGGTGCGGCTGCTGTTCCTCAACCCGGCCTCCAGCGCGGTCAAACGGCGCGAGCGGGAGCTCGGCATCAGGAAGGGCGAGCTGAGCCGCGCGGTGGAGATGAACATCCTGCACATGCGCCGGGTGCGCTCCAAGCTGCGCGACCCGGGCGCGTTCGAGATCCAGGTCTTCGACGAGACGCCCCGTTTCACCGCGTACCTGGTGAACGGGGACGGCTCCGACGGCATCGCGGTCGTGCAGTCGTATCTGCGTCGCACCCGCGGCATGGAGGCGCCGGTGCTGGTGCTGCGCGGCGGCAGCAGGGTCGTCAAGTCGGACGACGTCGAGGAGAACGGGCTCTTCCCCACCTACCGCGAGGAGTTCGAACTGGCTTGGGCCGATTCGCGCCCCGTGTCCTGAACTGTCCGATGGTGCCGGCCAGCAGCGGAATCCCGCCCTCGGATTGTCAGTGGCGCATGCGAAGGTGGAGGCCACTGGGGGAAAGCACCACCACGAAGGGGGGCCGCCATGGCCTGGCACCGGGAGCTGCTGATCGGCTTCGACCTGGAGACGACCGGGACGGATCCGTATGAGGCGCGCATCGTCACGGGGGCGGTGATCGAGGTCAAGGACGGGGAGCCGCTCGGCCGCCGCGACTGGCTGGCGGATCCGGGCGTGGAGATCCCGGCCGACGCGGTCGCGGTGCACGGGATCAGCAACGAGCGGGCGATGGCCGAGGGCCGCCCGGCCGACCGGGTCGCGGACGCGATCGCCGAGGTCCTTGTGGCGTACTGGAGGACGGGAGTCCCGGTCGTCGCCTACAACGCGGCCTTCGACCTGACCCTGCTCTCCGCCGAGCTGCGACGGCACGGACTGCCGTCCCTGCGCGACCGTCTGGGCGGCCTCGCCCCGGCCCCGGTCATCGACCCGTACACGATCGACCGCTGGGCCGACCGCTACCGCCGCGGCAAGCGCAACCTCGAAGCGGTCTGCGCGGAGTACGGGGTGGCGCTGGAGTCCGCGCACAACGCGGGCGCGGACGCGCTGGCCGCGGCCCGGCTGGCCGCGGCGATAGCCGGCCGCCACCCGAAGGTCGCGGCCCTCGGCCCGGCGGAGCTGCACCGCCGCCAGATCGAGTGGTACGCGGACTGGGCGGCGGACTTCCAGGAGTTCCTGCGCGCCAAGGGCGACGCGGAGGCGGTGGTGGACGGTACGTGGCCGCTGCGGGAGGCGGTGGACGGGAGGGTCTGAGACCGGGGGCGTTCAGGAACCGGTGGGTGCCGCTGCCCGCCGGCCATCCGCTGGTCGGCAAGGGAGGCTCGCCCCACGGGACGTGGCCGACGACGGACTGAAGGCTCTCAGAACGGATACCAGCGCACCGTCTCGTCCCCGTCCCGCAACGACGCCACCCGGCGCTCGAACTCGGCGAGTGCCTTGGGGTTGCTGGGCGCGTGCTGGGCGACCCAGGCGCAACTGGCCGTCTCCCGGGCACCGCGCAGCACCGAGCAGCCCTCCCATGCGCGCACGTCCCACCCGTAGGCGGCGGTGAAGGAGTCGTACGCCTCGGCCGGAAGACCGTAGCGGTCACGGGAGAGCGCCATGACCACCAGGTCGTGCTCGCGCAGATCGGCGGAGAAGGTCTCCAGGTCGACCAGGACCGGGCCGTCCGGGCCGATGTGCACATTGCGCGGCAGCGCGTCGCCGTGGATCGGCCCGGGCGCCAGATGCGGGGTGAGCGCGGCGGCCGCGGCGGCGAACCCGTCACGGCGCTCGCGCAGATAGGCCGCGTCCGCCGGGTCGATCGCGTCACCCGCGAGCCGAAGCCAGCGTTCCACCCCGCCCAGCAGATCGCGGGGCGGCAGGGTGAACGCGGGGGAGGGCAGGGCGTGCACGATCCGCAACAGTTCGGCCAGGTCGCGCGGTTCGGCGGGGCGTACGGGGTCGGGCAGCCGGTGCCACACGGTCACGGGATGCCCGTCGACGAGCAGCGGTTCGGGCTCGGCGGCCCGTACTGCCGGGACATCCGCCTCGGCCAGCCAGACGGCGATGTCGAGTTCCCGCCGCGCCCGGTCCAGCAGCTCGGCGTCGCGGCCCACCTTGACCACCAGATCCCCGACGGCGAACACCGCGTTCTCACCCAGGGCGAGGAGCCGCGCGTCCCGCGCCGCACCCGGCAGTACGCCCGCCGCGTCCAGCACATCCCGTGCCCGCGTCTCGTCCATCGCCCGCCTCCGCCTCCCGAACCGGCTCCTGTGGTCTGCCAGTGTCGCATTCCCGCAGGTCGGCACGGCGACCGGCTGGGGCCCGCGAAAGACCCGTCGGCTTTCTGCGCCCGGTGCGCCTGGATCCCCGCACAAGGGGAGGGCCCGTCGGCTCCCCGGTCGCCGACGGGCCCTCGCTCAGGTGGGGTTCACACTCCCAGCGGCTCGTTCTCGTCCCGTACCGCCGGTGCCGCCGCCGGCGTCTCGTCGTGCGTGAGGTCCGGCAGCCGGTGCAGCCACTTCGGCAGGTACCAGTTGCGCTCGCCCAGCAGCGCCATCACCGCCGGCAGCAGCACGCCCCGGATGACGGTGGCGTCGATGAGGACCGCGGCGGCCAGGCCCACGCCCATCTGTTTCATGGACTGCATGGACAGTGTGCCGAAGATCGCGAAGACGGCGACCATGATGACCGCGGCGCTGGTGACGACACCGGCCGTGGTCACCACACCGTGCGTGATCGCGTCCTTCGTGGTCCGGCCTCGCAGACGGGCCTCGCGGATCCGGGAGACCACGAACACGTGGTAGTCCATCGACAGGCCGAACAGGATGACGAAGAGGAACAGCGGCAGCCAGGTGATGATGGCGCCCACACCGTGCGCGCCCACCAGCGACGCGCCCCAGCCGTGCTGGAAGACGGCGACCAGGATGCCGTAGGCAGCGCCGACCGAGAGCAGGTTCAGGACGATCGAGGTGATCGCGATCGTCAGGGAGCGGAACGACAGGAGCATCAGCAGGAAGGCGAAGACCACGACGAACGCGAAGACCGGCACCACCGAGCCGACGAGCTGGTCGTTGAAGTCGTGCGAGCCCGCGACCTGACCGGTGATCGGCGCCTGCACGCCCTCCACCTTGCCGAGGGTGTCGGGCCGCACCTTGTCGCGGAGCAGTTCCAGGCTCTTGCCCGCCTTGTCCAGGTCCGAGCCGCCGACGAGCGGGACGGAGATCACGGCCACGTTCTGCGCGTCGTGCAGTTTGACGTCGACCGGGCCGCGCGAGGCGCCCGAAGCGATCGCCTCCGTGCGGAAGCCGGCGATCGCGGACCTCACCTCGGGCGCGTTGACGTCCTTCGCCCTGACGACGACCTGGGCCGGCTCGGAACCGCCGGGGAAGGCCTCGTTGACCCGGTTGTAGGTGGCCACGATGGGCAGCTTGTTCCCGAACTCCTGGTCCAGGGTGAGGTTCTGGGTCTTCATGCCGAGCGCGGGCGCGGCGATCGCCAGCAGCGCACCGGCCGCGACCACCAGGGAGACGGCGGGCCGGGCGAGGACCACCTTCAGGACGGCACTCCACAGCCTGCTGCCCTCGTCGGCGCCGCGACCGGCCCGTGCGCGCCGCTTGTCCGGGTGCAGGAACGGGATGCGGCCCTTCTCGACCCGCTTGCCCAGCAGCGACAGCAGCGCGGGCAGCACGGTCACCGAGCCGACCATGGCGACCGCCACCACCATCAGCGAGGCCAGGCCCATCGCCTCGAACGTGGCGAGTCCGGTGAACAGCATGCCCGCCATCGCCACGCACACCGTGACACCGGAGACGATCACGGCGCGTCCGCTGGTCGCGGCGGCGATGCGCAACGCGGTGGCCGCATCACGCCCGGCGGCGCGCTCCTCCCGCTCGCGGCGCAGGTAGAACAGGCAGTAGTCGACGCCGACGGCCATGCCGACCAGCAGCATCACGGAGTTGGCGGTGTCGTTCATCGCCTGCAGATGGCTGACGATGCCCATCAGGCCCATCGTCGCCATGATCGCGGTGATGGCGAGCGCCACCGGCAGCAGCGCCGCGACCAGCGCGCCGAACGCGATCAGCAGGATGCCGAGCGCCACCGGCACCGCGGAGTACTCGGCCTGCTTGAAGTCGTTGCCGAACGCGTCGGAGAACGTCTTGCGCATGCTGGCGGCGCCGATCTCCTCGATCCGCAGCTGCGGGTGGTCCTTCTGGACCCCGGCGACGGCCTCAAGCACGGGCTCGACACGGTCACCGGCGGTGTCCGCGTCGCCGCGCATGTCGAACTGCACGAGGGCGCTGCGGCCGTCCTTGGAGATGGTCTTCGTGTCGTACGGGGAGGTCACGTCCGTCACCCGGCCGGTGCCGTCGACGGCCCGCACGACCGCGGTGACCGCGGCGCGGAACCGCGGGTCGGTGGCCGTGACGGTGCCGTCCTTCGCCTGGATCAGCACGCTCTCGCCGGCCGGCTGCTTGATCCCCGCGTCCTCGATGATCTTCGCGGCGGTGTGTGTCTCCCCTTTGAGCTCGTCGCTGTCCTTGATGTCGACGCGTCCGGCGGCCGAGCCGACGGCCATGGCCAGCACGACGAACAGCACCCAGATGCCGACGGCAGCCCACCGGTGCCGAGCGCTCCAGCCGCCGGCCCGGGCGGCGATGCCCCGCACCCGCGTATCTCCGTTCCCCATGACGGGCTGCCCCCTCCGTGCGGGTGACGGCCCCCTGCCGCCACCGTTCGCTTCGAAGGTAGGGGCGGCGTAAGCGCGACTCGTCGTGCTGCCCGGTGAACCGTGAGCGCCCCGGCTCATCCCCTCGGACCGGCCCGCCTCACCATCGGGGAGGACAACGGCCCCTTACAACTGTCCGGGGTGCTCGGGGGCCGGGATCAGGGTCCGGGCGCCCGCCCGGGGATCCGCTCTAGGGTGTGAGCATGACGACGACGTACGCGGCGCTGCTGCGGGGGATCAACGTGGGCGGCAACCGGAAGCTGCCGATGGCGGGGCTGCGGGAGCTGCTGACCGGGCTCGGTCACACCGGGGTGGCCACATATCTGCAGAGCGGCAACGCGGTCTTCACCGCCGACCACGGTGACGAGGAGTCCTTGGCGGCGGAGCTCGAGGAGGCGATCGAGAAGGACTTCGGCTTCCGGGTCGACGTGCTCGTACGCGACCACGCGTATCTGAAGGCCGTACGCGAGGCCTGTCCCTTCCCGGCCGATGAGCTCGAGGGCAGGCAGCTGCACGTCACGTACTTCTCGGGGCCGGTGGAGGCCGAACGGTTCGCGGAGATCGACCCGGCCGTGTACCTGCCGGAGGAGTTCCGGCTCGGCGACCGTGCGCTCTACCTCTACGCCCCCGACGGCCTCGGCCGGTCCAAGCTCGCCGAACAGCTGTCGAGACCCCGGCTGAACAAGGGGCTGATCGCCACCACCCGCAACTGGAACACGGTCGTCAAACTGGAGGAGCTGACCGGTGCCTGAGCAGGGCCCGGCCGTCGAGGCGGCGATCGAGCGCGAACTGCGTCTCCTGGACCCGGAGGTCGGCCGCTCACCCGAACTGGTCGGGGCGCTGCTGCACCCCGACTTCCACGAGTTCGGCGTCTCCGGGCGGCACTGGGACCGGGCCTCGGTCATCGAGATGCTGGCCTCGACGACCGACGCGGGGGCACGGCCCTCCGTCACCTCCCCCGTCACGGGCGTCCAGCTGGCCCCGGACCTGGTGCATCTCACCTTCGA
The DNA here is from genome assembly GCF_042892355.1 of Streptomyces sp. NPDC001796. NCBI lineage: Bacteria > Bacillati > Actinomycetota > Actinomycetes > Kitasatosporales > Streptomycetaceae > Streptomyces > Streptomyces sp. NPDC001796. Next base: position 330,746 of record NZ_JBIAUC010000005.1, read on the forward strand.
CACGGAGAACGACGGCCGTCACGCGCACCGCAGTTCGCTGTGGCGGCGGACCGAGGACGGCTGGCAGCTGTACTTCCACCAGGGGACGCCGTTCAGCCCCGGGACGAAGTGACGCAGCGAACCTGGTCTCCATTGAGATCCATGGAGACCGTGCCCCGGACGCTCCCCCAGGGGCAAAGGTCAACGAGCGGGTGTGCGAGGCTCGTCGGCATGCGCTACATCATCATCGGAGCCGGGGCCGTCGGCGGAGCAGTCGGGGCGCGGCTCGCCGGGGCGGGCCACGAGGTGGTCCTGGTCGCGCGGGGTGCGCAGTACACGGCGCTGCGCGAGCGCGGACTGCGCTTCCTCGCCCCGGACGGCGAGCACACCCATCGGCTGCCGGTCGTCGACGGGCCTTGGGCGCTGGGCGAGTTGCGCACGGACGACGTCCTCGTACTGGCCGTCAAGACCCAGGACAGCGAGGCCGCGCTGGACACCTGGGGCCCGGCTCCGGTGCGGGGCGGCGCCACGGCCGCCGAGCAGCTCCCGCTGGTGTGTGCGCAGAACGGCGTGGAGAGCCAGCGGCTCGCCCTGCGCCGCTTCCGCCATGTCTACGGCGTGTGCGTGTGGCTCCCGGCCACCTTCGTCGAACCGGGCGTCGTCTCCGCCGCCGGCACCCCGCTCACCGGCATCCTGCACCTCGGCCGGTATCCCCACGGCACCGACGACACCGCCCGCCGGATCGCCGCCGACCTGGAGAAGGCCCGGTTCGAGGCCCCGGTCGTGCCGGACGTGACGCGCTGGCAGTACGCCAAGCTGCTGAGCAATCTCGCCAACGCCGTCGAGGCGGTCAGCGGGCCGCTCACCGGACAGGAGGCGGAGTCGCTGTACGCGCGGGTGCGGGCCGAGGGCGAGTCTGTCCTCGAGGCGGCCGGTGTCCCGTACGCGAGCGGCGCGGAGCAGAAGGAGGTGCGCGGCGACAAGGTGCGCCTGGTGCCGCTCGCGGGGGCCCAGCGCGGTGGCGGTTCCTCCTGGCAGTCCCTCACCCGCGGCACCGGCACCATCGAGGCCGACTACCTCAACGGCGAGATCGTCCTCCTGGGCCGGCTGCACGGTGTGCCGACCCCGCTCAACGAGCTGCTGCAACGGCTCGCCACCACGTTCGCGCGGGAGCGCCGGGCGCCCGGATCGCTGTCGGTCGCGGATCTGGTGCGACTCGCCGACGAGGCCGTGGCGGACGCCGCCGGGTAGGCTGCCGCGTTCCACCCCCCCACTCAAGCGGCGCTGCGGCCTCTTTCCGCGTGCGCCCGGATGATGTCCGCGTACCGGCGCCCGCTGCCCTTCACCGTGCGCTTCTGTGTCCTGTAGTCGACGTGCACCAGCCCGAAGCGCTTGTCGTAGCCGTACGCCCACTCGAAGTTGTCCAGCAGCGACCAGGCGAAGTAACCCGCGAGCGGGGCGCCCCGACGGGCCGCCGATGCGCAGGCCGCCAGGTGCTGCTCCAGATACTCCGTGCGCTCGGGGTCGTGGACGGTTCCATCGGGGCGTACGACATCGGGATAGGCGGAGCCGTTCTCCGTGACGTACAGCTTGCGCGCGCCGTAGTCGTGCGTCAGGCGGAGCAGGAGGCGCTCGATGCCGGTTGCGTCGATCTCCCAGTCCATGCCGGTGCGGGGCACGCCGGGTCGGGGAACCGTACGGACCCGTGGGGCCGGCCCGGTGGGGTCGTCGGCAACGGTGGCCGGCATGTAGTAGTTGAGGCCCAGCCAGTCGAGGGGCTGCGCGATGGTCTTCAAGTCGCCCGGCTCTTCCGGAAGTTCGACGCCGTACACCTCTCGCATGTCGGCCGGGAAGCCGCAGCCGTGCACCGGGTCCAGCCACCAGCGGTTGGTGTGCCCGTCCATGCGGCGGGCGGCCTCGAGGTCCTCCGGCCGGTCCGTGGCTGCGTGGACGGTGGAGAGGTTGTTGACGATGCCCACCTGCGCGCCCGGGGCCGCCGCGCGGATCGCCTGTGCGGCCAGACCGTGGCCGAGGAGAAGGTGGTAGGAGGCGCGGACGGCGGCCGTGAGGTCGGTCAGCCCGGGGGCCATCCTGCCTTCCAGGTGGCCGATCCAAGCGGAGCACAGGGGTTCGTTGAGCGTGGTCCAGTGGTGGACGCGGTCGCCGAGACGTTCGGCGACGACCGCCGCGTACGAGGCGAGGTGGTGGGCCGTGTCGCGGACCGGCCAGCCGCCCCGGTCCTGGAGCACCTGCGGCAGGTCCCAGTGGTACAGGGTGACGGACGGGGTGATGCCCGCCTCCAGCAGGCCGTCGATCAGCGCGTCGTAGAAGTCGAGCCCCTTGGCGTTGACCGCACCGTCGCCGCCCGGCACCACGCGCGGCCAGGCGATGGACAGCCGGTAGGCGTTGGTGCCCAGTTGGCGCATCAGGCCGATGTCCTGGCGCCAGCGGTGGTAGTGGTCGCAGGCGATGTCTCCGTGGTCGCCATTGTCGATCTTGCCGGGAGTGTGCGAGAACGTGTCCCAGATGGAGGGGGAGCGGCCGTCCTCGGCGACGGCCCCCTCGATCTGGTAGGCCGACGTGGCCGTCCCCCACAGGAAGTCCTCGGGCAGTGCGGCAAGGTCGATGGTCACGGAATTCCCTTCGAAGGCGTAAGGGGCGGTCACTTCACGGCTCCCGCGGTGAGCCCGGCGACGAGATAGCGCTGCAGGAGCAGGAACCCGGCGACCACGGGCACGCTGACGACGAGCGAGGCGGCCATGATCTGGTTCCAGTAGACGTTGTAGAGCGTGGAGTAGCCCTGGAGGCCGACGGCGAGCGTGCGGGTGTTGTCGTTGGTCATCACCGACGCGAACAGCACCTCGCCCCAGGCGGTCATGAAGGCGTAGACGGCGACCGCGACGATGCCGGGGATCGCGGCGGGCACGACGACCCTGAACAGGGCCCCGAGCGGGCCGCAGCCGTCCACCAGCGCCGCCTCGTCCAGTTCGCGCGGCACCGAGTCGAAGTACCCGATCAGCATCCAGATCGAGAACGGCAGCGAGAAGGTGAGATACGTCAGGACGAGCCCGCCGCGCGAGCCGAACAGGGCGATGCCGGTCGCGTTGCCGATGTTGACGTACATCAGGAACAGCGGGAGGAGGAACAGGATGCCGGGGAACATCTGCGTGGACAGCACGGTGACCGTGAAGACGCGCCTGCCCCGGAAGTCGTAGCGGCTGACGGCGTACGCGGAGAACACCGCGACCACCACCGAGCAGATCGTCGCCGCACCCGCCACGATCAGCGAGTTCACGAAGTACCGGGCGAGCGGGATCGTCGTCCAGATGTCGATGTACGGGCGGACGGTCAGGTGGCTCGGCAGCCAGCGGAACTTCCCGGAGACGTCGGCCAGGGGCTTCAGCGAGCTGGAGACCATCGCATAGACCGGTACGAGGACGAAGCCGGTGAGCAGGGTGAGGAAGATCCGCCGGGACCAGAGGAAGGACCGGGGCGGAGCCATCGGCGAGCGGGGCGCCTGCGAGGTGCTAGACATCGGCCGTCTTCCTTCCTCGGGAGGTCAGCACGAGGTAGACGCCCGTCACCACGAGCAGGAAGAGCAGCAGCAGGACGGACATGGCGGAGCCTGTGCCGAAGTTCCAGGTGACGAAGGACGCCTGGTAGATGTGGACGGAGATGAGGTCCGCGGCCTCGGGGGCGGACTTGCCGAACAGGACGTACGGCGTGTTGAAGTCGTTGAACGTCCACAGGAACAGCACCAGGACCAGGACCTGGTTGACCGGGCGCAGCGACGGCAGGGTGATGCGGCGGATCTGCTGCCACATCCCGGCCCCGTCGAGGGCGGCCGCCTCGTACAGCTCGCCCGGGATGTTCTGCAGGCCGGCCATGACGATGAGGAAGGCGAAGGGCCAGCCCTTCCACACGGACACCGTGAGCAGCGCGACGAAGCTGTTGGTGCCGATGAGCCAGAAGGACGGCTTGCCGGTGAGGTGCAGCTGATCGTGCAGGACGTGGTTCACCAGGCCGTTGTCGTGCTGGAACATGAACACCCAAGTGATCACGGCCGCGTACACGGGAAGCGCGTACGGCACCAGGAACAGGGCGCGCAGCAGGCCGCGGCCACGGAAGGCGTCCTGCATGTAGATCGCGGCCGCCGTGCCGATCAGCCAGCACAGGCCGACCGACAGGACGGTGAAGGCGACGGTGACGAGGAAGGAGTGCAGGAGGGCCGCGCCGACCGGGGCGTCGAAGTCCACTGACACCTTGTAGTTGGAGAGGCCCGCCCAGGGGGCGGTACCCCAGTCGCGGATGTAGAACTGGGTGAGCTCCTTGAAGCTCATCACGATGCCGATCACCATCGGCACCAGGTGGACCAGGAGTTCGAGGAGCAGGGCGGGCAGGAGCAGCAGGTACGGCAGTCCGATGCGGCGGATCCTCCCGGGGCGGCGGGGCGTTCGCCTCGCCGCCCCGGAAGGGCTCTTGTGGACGGCGGCCTCTGCGGGAGCAGTGGTCGTCATCGTGCTCACTTCGCCGGCATCTGCTGTTGGGCCTTCTCGAGCTCGGCCTTCACCGACTCCGTGGTCACAGCGCGTCCGGCGGCCGCGGCGGCGAACAGGTCCTTGACGGCCGTACCGACCGCGGTCTCGAACTGGGACTCGTCGGCCACCTGCGGAAGCGCTGCGGCGCTCTTGGCGAGGGTGTCCTTCAGGACCGCGTTGGCAGGGGAGTTGAAGGCGGGGTCCGCCTGGGCCGTCTTCACCGGCGGGATCGAGCTGTACTCGGTGTTGAGGACCTTCTGTTCGGCGTCGCTGGTCATGAACTGCACGAACTTCACGGCGCCGTCGAGGTTGTGGGTGTTCTTGAAGACGGCCAGGTTGATGCCCGCGACCATCGAGTCGACCTGCTTGCCCGTGCCGGGGGTGCCGGACTGCACGGGCACGGGGGCTATGCCGTACGCGTCCGCGCTCATGCCCTGCGATGCGAGGTTGGCGGACGCGGACTGCCACAGCAACATCGCGTTCGTTCCCTTGGCGAAGTCGCTCACGGACTGGTTCTGGGCGTACTCGGCGTTGCCCGGTGCAATGACCTTGTCCTTCGCCATCAGGTCGACGTACTGCTTGACCGCGGCGACCACCCCGTCATTGGTGAAGTCGGGCTTGCCGTCCGCGGTGAAGAAGTCCGCGCCGTGCTGCTTGGCGAAGACGAAGGCGTGGTGGATGTTCTCCGAGGGATTCGAACCCTCCGCGCCCAGGCCCCACTTGCCGCCCTTGGACAGCTTCTTGCCGTCGGCGACGAGTTCGTCCCAGGTGGCCGGCGGCTGGGAGATGCCCGCGTCGGCGAACATCTTCTTGTTGTAGTAGAGGGCGTACGCCATCGAGTACAGCGGCACCGCGGCCGGGTCCTTGCCCGGTGCGCCCGTCGAGCCGAGGGCCGAGTCGACGAAGCGGTCCCTGCCGCCGATCTTGGCGAAGTTCTTCGCGTCCCACGGGAGCAGCGCACCCGTGGCCTGCAGGGAGGCGCTCCAGGTGTTGCCGATGTTGAGGACGTCGGGACCCTGCCCCGAGGTGGTCGCGGTCAGGATCCGGTTGAGCAGATCCGACCAGGGGACGACCTCCAGCTTCACCTTGATGCCCGTCTGCTTCTCGAACTTGGCGAGTTCGGGCTGGAGGACCTTCTTGTCGACCTCGATGCTGGCGCCCTGGTTGGAGGCCCAGTAGGTGAGCGTCTTCGGTGAGTCGTTGGAACCGCCGCCGGTCGACGAGCCGCCGCCACAGGCGGTCACGGCGGTCAGCAGGGAAACGGTGACCGCACCGGCGGCCGCGGCTCGGATTCTGCGCATGGCTCAGACGTCCCTTTCCGGGGGGAGACCCACGAGCGCGTTCGTCCCGAACGACACCCGGCTTAATTTAGAGTGTGAGTTAAGACGCGAAGGAAGGTCGCGTCAAGGGATCGTGCGGAGGTATCTTGCAGGTCGGGCAGAGGCGGAGGGAACCACATGACGGCGCGGAACGGGCGGACAGTGCGCGACCTGCGGCGGGGCAATCGCACCGCCGTACTACAACGATTGTATTTCGACGGGCCGATGAGCCGCTTCGAGCTGGGCCCGGCCACCGGACTCAGTTCCGGTTCCATCAGCAACGTGGTCGCGGAACTGGTCGCCGACGGCCTGGTGGAGGAGGCCGGCACCGTCGAGTCCGACGGCGGCCGCCCCCGCACTCTGCTCCGCGTCACCGCCGACAGCGGTCACATGATCGGCATCGATGTGGGCGAAACCCGAGTACGCGTCGAGCTCTTCGACCTCACCCTCACCGAGCTCGCGCGCGCCGAACGGCCCCTGGAGCATCACGGCTACGACGTCGAGACCATCGTCGGCCACATCCGCGACGGCATCGCCGAGGTCCTCGCCGAGACGGACATCGGCCCCGAGCAGCTTCTGGGCGTCGGCATCGGCGTCCCCGGCATCGTGGCACACACCCCTGAACAGGGGGCCGTGGTCCACGGGCAGACGATCGGCTGGGACGCCGTCCCCCTGGAATCCCTGCTGCGCTCGACGTGCGGACTCCCCGACTCCGTCCCCTACTTCATCGACAACGGCGCCCGGACGCTCGGCCAGGCCGAGATGTGGTTCGGCGCCGGCCGGGGCGCCCGCACCGCGGTCGTCGTCCTCTTCGGCTCCGGGGTCGGCGCCTGTCTCGTCACGGAGGAGGTGGAGCAGGGCCGGTCCGTCGAGTGGGGGCATCTGACCGTACGGGTCAGGGGGCGTCGCTGCCGCTGTGGCGCCCTGGGCTGCCTGGACGCGTACGCGGGTGCCGAGGCGCTCATCGACCGCTGGCGCGAGGAGGGCGGACGCCCGCCGGAGGGCGCCGACGAGGAGACCGCCCTGACCGCGATGGTCGCCGCGGCCCATCCCCCCGAGGGCACCGGCACGGACCCGGCGGCACTCGCCGTCCTGGAGGAGGCCGCCGAGTACGTGGGCGCCGGCCTGTCCGACCTGATCAACCTCTTCCAGCCCGAGCGCATCCTCATCGGGGGCTGGGCAGGGCTTCAGCTCGGCACCCGCTTCCTGCGGGCCGTACGCCGGTACGCCGCCTCGTACGCCCTGCGCCATCCGGCCGAACGCGTCTCCATCGACCTCGGAAAGCTCGGCCCGGACGCGGTCACGGTGGGCGCCGCCATCCTGCCCCTCGCCGACTTCTTCGCACACGGCGGGCAGCGCGGCCCCTACGGTCGCGGACGCCACGGCGAGCGCGCGTGATTCGGCCGACGGTGCGTGTCGCGTTTGTTCAAGAGGAACGCGGCGGCCGTTCCTAACGTGGAGGCATGAGCGATGCCTACCACAACGTGCACCCCTACCTGGCGGAATGCGCCGCCGAGGCCGCCCGAGTCGCCCGGGGCGTCCGCGCGGAGCGGCTGTCCGAGCCGACCCACTGCACCGGCTGGGACGTCCGTGCCCTGGTCAACCACTGGGTCCTGTACACCTCGCACGGACTCGAACACCGCGCCCTGCGCAAGCAGCTGCCCGAGGAACTGACCGCACGCGACTTCACCGCGGACCCCGGCTGGGCGCACGGCTACGCCGAGCAGCTCGACCGCGCCGTCGCCGCCTGGGACGACCCCGCCGTGTGGGAGGGGGAGATCGACCTCGGCATGGCGAAGATGCCCGCGGAGGAACTGGCGCGGATGCTCGTCAAGGAGCTGGCCGTCCACGGGTGGGACGTGGCGACGGCCACCGGCCAGGAGTACCGGATCTCCGAGGGCGCCGCACGGCTCGTCCTGGACGTCGTCGAGACCCACGGCGACCTCTACCGCCAGTACGACGGTTTCGCCGACCCCGTGCCCGTTCCCGACGACGCGCCCGTCTTCGAGCGCGCGCTGGCGGCGAGCGGACGCGATCCGCGGCAGACCCCGGTGGGCGAAGTGGACCACTGACAAGGCCGGTGATTGGACCAAGGATCTGTGCCAATCGGCGACTAGCGTCGGCGGCATGCCGAACACCACTGCTGTCCGCGTCGACGCCTACTTCGACCCCGCCTGCCCCTTCGCCTGGATCACCTCCCGCTGGCTGCTGGAGGTCGAGCGCCAACGCCCGCTCGACCTCCGCTTCCATGTGATGAGCCTGTACCTGCACAACGTGGGCAACGAACTGCCCCACTGGTACCGCACGTTGGTCGACAAGTCGATCGGCCCGGTCCGAGTCGCCGTCGCCGCCGCCGAACGGCACGGCGAGAAGGTGCTGCGTGATCTCTACACGGCGTTCGGGACCCGTATCCACGAGCGCGAGGCGGAGGACTTCGACGCGGTGATCACCGAGTCCCTCGCCGAGCTCGGACTGCCGGCCGACCTCACCGCCGCCGCGCACGACCCCGCGTACGACGAGGCCGTACGGCGCAGCCACGACGCCGGCGCCGAGCCCGGCTCGGGCGGCTATGTGGGCACACCCACCGTCCATGTGGACGGAACGGTGTGGTTCGGCCCCGTGCTGCGGGCCATCCCCCGGGGGGCCGCGGCGGCGGAACTCTTCGACAGCTTCCGGGTGCTGGCCACGCACCCTGACTTCTTCGAACTGAAGAGGACCAGGACCAACGGGCTTTGCTTCGACTGAGCGTCGCCGACAGCGCGGTCAGGAAGGTGACCATCGATCCGATGAATCGAGCTTTCGATCGGGGAACCTACGGCGATTTTTTGTCATATTGATTGACGGTGATGGACAGTGCTCCTACCTTTCCCGGCGTTGGGTACAGGCAAAGCCCACGGGAGGGGTACATGCCCACGCACCGAAGAGCCGCCCTCGTCACCCTCGTCTCCGCGCTGCTGGCGCTCGGCGTTCCGGGTGCCGTCGCCCAGGCCGGGGCCGCGTCCTCGGACCACTTAGCGTCCCCGGCCGACCTTTATGTGTCGCCGGCCGGGAACGACCACGCCGACGGCACCGCACGCCACCCGGTCCGCACCCTGGAACGCGCACGCGACCTTGCCCGGACCCGGGCAGCACACCTGACGGCCGACCTGACGATCCATCTTGCGTCCGGCACCTACCGTCTGACCGACCCCCTGGTCCTGGACGCCCGCGACTCGGGCACCGGCGGCCACAAGGTCGTCTGGCAGGGCACGGGCGCAACGGTCGTCAGCGGCGGCCGCCAGGTCACCGGCTGGAGTCCGGTCGCGGGCCGGCCGGGGCTGTGGTCCGCGCCCGCGCCGCACGGGCTCACCGACACCCGGCAGCTCTACGTGGACGGGGTGCGCGCCCAGCGGGCCCGCGGCGCCGTCCCGGTGACCCTGACCCAGACCGCGACCGGCTACACCGCGTCCTCGGACACCATCGCCCACTTCAAGCGCCCGTCCGACGCCGAGTTCGTCTACACCAGCGGCGAGTCGCTGTGGAACATCGAGCGCAACGGTCTCGGGCAGTGGACCGAGCCCCGCTGCCGCATCGCCTCCGCCGAGGGCACCACCATCACCATGGCCCAGCCCTGCTGGGACAACTCCAACAAACGGGTCGAGTTCCCGGACATCCCGGGACGCACGGTCAGCATGGTGGGCCCCGGCCACCTCACCAACAGCGGCAAGGCGACGTACATCGAGAACGCCTTCGAGCTCCTCGACCAGCCCGGCGAGTGGTACCTCGACCGCGGCGCGCACCGCGTGTACTACATGCCCCGCAAGGGCGAGAACCTCGCCCGGGCCGATGTCGAGGCGGCGGCGGCCGAGAAGCTGGTCGACGGCCGGGGCACGGTCGACGCGCCGGTCCACGACATCGCCTTCCGCGGGCTCCGGTTCAGCTACGCGACCTGGCTGACGCCCTCGGGACCGGAGGGCTTCTCCGAGATCCAGGCGGGCTACACCGTCACCGGCGACAAGGGCTGGGCCACGCAGGGACTGTGCCAGTACGTCGAGGGCGGCACCTGCCCCTTCGCCTCCTGGACGAAGATGCCGGGCAACGTCTCGTTCGCCCACGGACAGCGGATCGACTTCGCCGACGACGTGTTCGCCCACCTCGGCGCCGCCGGCCTCGACCTCGGCACCGGCTCCGAGGACTCCACCGTCAGCGGCAGCATCTTCACCGACATCTCCGGCAACGGCCTCCAGATCGGGGGAGTGGACGGGCAGACCCCGGCGTCCGGGGTGCAGGTGACGAACAACCACCTCTACGGCCTGCCCCGCGAGTACCACGGCGGCGTCGCCGTCCTCAACGGCTACACCCGGCACGACACCATCGCCCACAACCAGATCGACCACGTCGGCTACAGCGCCGTCTCCATGGGCTGGGGCGGCTGGCCCGACAAGATCGGCGACCCGGCGACCCCGAACCCGAGTCATGACAACGAGGTCCGCGACAACCTGATCTTCGACTACATGCAGATGCTGGACGACGGCGGCGGCGTCTACACCCAGGGTCTGACCGGCACCTCCATGGCCGACGGCGAGAAGGTCACCAGCAACGTCATCCACGACCAGTGGGGCCTCGGCAAGAGCGTCTACACCGACAACGGCTGCACCTACGAGACCGTCCAGGGCAACGTCCTCTACCACGCCTCCTACGCCAACGTCGCCTCCCGTCACACCGACTACCGCGACGGCCTCGGCAACAACGACCCGACCCTCGTCAAGGACAACTGGTGGGAGGAAGGCACCGCCGACGGCGACAACAAGGGCCTGGTGACCACCGGCAACAAGATCATGACGGCGCTGTCGGACGTGCCGGCGGACATCGTGGCGAACGCGGGCCTGGAACCCGCCCACCGCGCGCTGCTCCAGCGCACGATCGGCGGCCCGTCGGCCCCCGAGGCCCCCTCACGCGTCGGCACGAGCACTGCGGGCGCCGACGCGCTGTACGTCACCTTCAACCCGAGCTTCGTCGAGGGGAGCGCCCCCGTGACGGGCTACACGGCTCGCGCCTACGACATCACCGGCAAGCAGGTCGGCGAACAGGCGGTGACAGCGGCCGACTTCCGGCGCACCGCTCTCGTACGCCTCGGCGGGCTGCCGTCCTCGGGCGGCCCCTTCACGGTGACGGTCACGGCGGCCAACGCGTACGGCACCAGCGCCCCGTCCCTCGCCTCGCTCCCGCTGACGCCCACGGCCGCGACCACGCTGCCCCCGGCCCCGACGAGCCCCAAGCTGCGCACCCGGTCCACGGCGGCCACCCTCGCCTGGACCCCGCCGACGGCGACGGGCGACGCCAAGGTGATCGGCTACCGGGTGACGGTCTCCGACGGTCGCGACCCGATCGACGTCGCCGGCCGGGACGTCCTGGTCACCCAGCCGTCCGCCAAGGGCATGTTCCGCGTGATCGGCGGCCTGAAGCCGGGCACCACCTACACGGTCACGGTCGCCGCGGTGACGGCGGCGGGCACCGGCCCGTCGGCCACGGTCACGGCGACCACGACCTCGTAGGACGCCGGACAGGGAACGGTCAGGCCCCGAGTGCCGCGGGCGTCGGCACCCGGGCCCGGTCGTAGCGCTCCACCACGACCCGCGCCACCTCCGGCGCGGGCCCCAGCACCTCGGCCAGCACGTCCGCCCCGGCCGCGCCCCGCGCGATGCGGTCCGGCAGGAAGCCGGGTGCCAGGACGTACGGCGCCACGGCCACCCGGGCGCAGCCCAGTTCGCGCAGTTCGCGCACCGCTTCCTCGGTGCGCGGAAGGGATGCGGAGGCGAACGCAGGCCGCACGGCGCACCAACCGGTGTGCCGCCACTCCCGCGCGATGTCTGCGATCACTGCGATCGCCTCCGGGTCGGTGGACCCCGCCGAGGCCAGCACGACCCCGGTCGAGGACTTGTCGGCGGGGGTCAGGCCCGCCTCGTACAAACGGCGTTCGAGGGCCCGCGTCAGCAGGGGTGAGGGGCCCAGCACGTCCGCCTGCCGGATCCGCAGCCGTGACGGCGCCTCCCGCAGGACGGCGGGGATGTCCGCCTTGGCGTGGAACGCGCGGGTCAGCAGGAGGGGGAGTGCCACCACGTCCCGGACGCCCTGAGCCGCCAGGGACTCCAGCACCCCGTGCACGGACGGGACGTTGAAGTCCAGGAACCCGGTCTCCACGCGCAGCCCGGGCCGCAGCGACCGCACCCGCCGTACGAGGGCGTGCACGGTCGCGGCGTGCCGCGCATCGCGGCTGCCGTGGGCGATCACGAGGAGGACCGGGTTGTGCATGCGGCGGCTCAGCCCTTCACGAGCAGACCGCGGCTGCGCAGCACCGACCGCTCCAGCGGGCTGAAGATCAGCAGGTCGATGGCGATGCCGACGAACAGGATCAGGATGATCGCCTCGAACACCATGGACATGGAGCTCGCGTTGCGGCCGTTCTCCAGCAGCGCGCCCAGGCCGATGCCGAGGTCGGGCGAGGAGGCGATGATCTCCGCCGCCATCAGCGAGCGCCACGAGAACGCCCACCCCTGCTTCAGCCCCGCGAGGTAGCCCGGCAGCGCGGCCGGCAGCACGATGTGCCAGGCGCCCCTCAGACCGGTCGCGCCCATCGTGCGGCCCGCGCGCAGGAACAGCGGCGGCACCTGGTCGATGCCGGAGACCAGGCCGTTGGCGATGGAGGGGACCGCGCCGAGCAGGATCACCGCGTACATCATCGAGTTGTTCAGGCCCAGCCAGATCACCGCAGGCGGCACCCACGCCACCGACGGCAGCGACTGCAGACCGGACAGGACCGGGCCGATGGCCGCGCGCACGAACTTCACCCGCGCCACCAGCAGGCCGAGCGGGGTGCCGATCGCCAGCGCGAACAGGAAGCCCAGCAGACCGCGCGAGACGCTGGTCCAGATGTAGCCGAGCAGCGTGCCCTGCAGCCAGGCGTCCTTGAACTCGCCCGCCACTGCGCCGGGGGAGGGCAGCTTGGTCGGGTCGTCGACGACCTTGAAGGAGATCAGCGCCTGCCACACCACCAGGACCAGCGCGATTCCCACCAGCGGCGGGAGGATCTTGTTGACGAAGGTCTGCCGGAAGGGCGTACGACCGGTGACCGTGGTCTCCAGTGCGTCGAGACCGGCCTCCACACCGCCCAGCTCGGTGCCCTCGGTCGTCTTGGTCTCACTGCTGGCCATGGCGGCGGATCTCCCCACGCAGTACTTCGGTGATCTCGAGGGACAGCTCCGCGACGGGCGCGTCCTCGATACGGCGCGGCTGCGGAATGCCGACCGTCCACTCGCGGGCCACCCGTCCGGGGCGGGAGGACAGCAGCACCACGCGCTGCGCGAGCCGTACCGCCTCGCGCACGTTGTGCGTGACGAACAGGACCGACACACCCGTCTCCTGCCAGATACGGGTCAGCTCGTCGTGCAGCAGGTCCCGGGTGATGGCGTCCAGTGCGGCGAACGGCTCGTCCATCAGCAGCAGCCGGCTGTCCTGCGCCAGCGCGCGGGCCATGGCGACCCGCTGGCGCATGCCGCCGGACAGCTCGTGCACCCGCTTGCCGTACGAGCCCTTCAGCCGGACCAGTTCCAGCAGTTCCTCGGCGCGCTCGCGCCGGTCGCTCTTCGCAACGCCCCGGAGCTTCAGGGCGAGTTCGATGTTCTTGCCCGCGGTCAGCCACGGGAACAGGGCGTGCTCCTGGAACATCAGGGCCGGGCGGCCGTCCGTCGTGATGGAACCGCCGGTCGGCCTGTCCAGGCCCGCCACCAGGTTCAGCAGCGTCGACTTGCCGCACCCCGAGGCCCCCAGGAGGGTGACGAACTCGCCCGGCGCGACATCGAGGCTGATGTCGTCCAGCACGAGCTGCTGCCCGCCCGGCACCGGGAAGGACTTCGAGACGTGCTCAAGGCTTGCCGCCTGGTCGACGGACTCGGCGGCCGCGGCGAGGGTCGTGGCCATGGTCGTCACCTCCTGGGAACTCATCGGCTGCGGGCTTTACTTGACGCCGAGACCGGCGTCGCTGACGGTCGGGTCACCCTCGGCCTTCAGGACCTTGTTCAGGAGGGTGAGGTCGTAGATGCCGTCCAGCTTCGGGTCCTTCAGCAGACCCGCCTTGACCGCGTGCTGCGCCTCCGTGTTCAGGGTGGCGGCCAGCGGGTCGTCGGTGAACTGGATGGACTTCCACGCCGGGTCGAGGACCTTCGCCGGGAGCGCCTTGCCCGAGTCGACCGCCAGCTGCTGGTTCGCCGCCGCCTTCGCCGCGTCCGGGTTGGCCTTGATCCACTTGTTGGTCTCGACGGATGCCTTCAGCACGGCCTCGACGGCCTTCGGGTGCTCCTTGAGGAACTTCTGCGACACGATGATGTTCGTGATCACGAACTTCTTGTCCGGCCACAGCGAGGACTCGTCCAGCAGCACCTTGCCGCCCTCGGCGACCAGCTTGGACGCGGTCGGCTCCGGCACCCAGGCACCGTCGACGGAGCCGGACTTGAAGGCGTCCGGGGTGACCTTGTTGTCGGTGCGCACCACGGAGACATCGCCCTTGCCGCTCTGGGCGTCGACCTTCCAGCCCTGCTCCGCGATCCAGTTGAGGAACGCCACGTCCTGCGTGTTGCCGAGCTGCGGGGTGGCGATCTTCTTGCCCTTGACGTCGGCCAGGGACTTGATCTTCTTGGGGTCGACCACGAGCTTCACACCGCCGGACGCGGAACCGCCGATGATGCGCAGGCTCTTGCCGTCGGACTTGGTGTAGCCGTTGATCGCCGGGGAGGGGCCGATCCAGCCGATGTCGATGGAACCGGAGTTCAGCGCCTCGATCTCGGAGGGGCCGGCGTTGAAGATCTGGTACTTGGCCTGGGTGGCGCCGAGCGCCTTCTGGAAGAAGCCCTTCTGGACACCCACGAGAGCGGTGCCGTGGGTGAGGTTGCCGAAGTAGCCGATCTTGACGGAGTCGAGGCCGTCGATCTTCTGGGCGCCGGCGGCGACCTTCTGGTCCGAGGGGGTGCTGGTCGACTTGGAGCCGTAACCGCAGGCGGCGAGCGTGAGGAGCGGGAGAGCGGCGGCCACGGCTATGCCGCGGCGGAGCAAGGTCGAGCGGATGGCAGGCACGGGAGGTGTTCCTCTCGTTGGCCCGGCGGTCACGGTCTTTCGGGTCGTGGCCGGGAGGTCGGCAAGGGTCTTCGTCGCTTCCGGGGTGGGGGTACCTCCCTGCTCATGGGGGTCCCCCCGCTCGAGCGAAGCCGAGAGTGGGGGAGAAGCCGAGAGCTTGGGGGAGGGTGGGGGGACGGGGCGCGCAGGCAGTGCGCGTACGTCATCGCGCACATCGCGCCACTCCGCCCTGCCCGCTGCCGAGGGCGCCGCTGCCGACACGGCCGCCCTCCTTGGCGAACGTCGAGTAGAAGCACGTGGTGGTCATGATCAGAAGTCCCACCCGTCGTCGTCGGCCCCGTCCTTGACCGGCTCGGGCGCGGCGAACGACTCGCCGACCATGCCCGCGGTCAGCGTGGTGCCGTCGGACGGGTCGATCAGGATGAACGAGCCCGTGCGGCGCGAGTCCGCGTACGAGTCCACCGGCAGCGGCTCGGCGGTACGGATCTTCACCCGGCCGATGTCGTTGGCGACGAGCTGCCCCGGGTGCGGGTGCAGGGACAGGTCGTCGAGCGTGAGCCGGGACGGGATGTCCTTGACAATCGCCTTGACGGTGCGGGTGCCGTGCTTGAGCAGCACCCGGTGGCCGACCGTCAGCGGCTGGTCGGCGACGTGGCAGACGGTCGCCTCGATGTCCTGGGTGGTCGGCGGCGCGTCCTTGCTGGGCACGATCAGGTCGCCGCGCGAGATGTCGATGTCGTCCTCCAGGAGCAGCGTCACCGACTGCGGCGTCCACGCCACGTCGACCGGCTCGCCCAGCAGGTCGATGCCCACGACCTTCGTCGAACGGCCGGACGGCAGTACCGTGACCTGCTCGCCGACCCGGAAGGAACCGGCCGCGATCTGACCGGCGTAGCCCCGGTAGTCGGGGTGCTCGGCGGTCTGCGGGCGGATCACGTACTGCACGGGCAGCCGCGCGTGGCAGTGCGCCAGGTCGTGGCTGACCGGGACGGTCTCCAGGTGCTCAAGGACGGTCGGGCCGCCGTACCAGTCCATGTGGGCGGACGGCTCCACCACGTTGTCGCCCTCGAGTGCCGAGATCGGGATCGCGGTGACCTCCGGGACGCCCAGCTCGGTCGCGTACGCGGTGAACTCCTCGGCGATCTTCGCGAAGACGGACTCCTGGTAGTCGACCAGGTCCATCTTGTTGACGGCGAGGACCACGTGCGGGACGCGCAGCAGTGCGGCGATCGCGGCGTGGCGCCGGGTCTGCTCGACGACGCCGTTGCGGGCGTCGACCAGGATGACCGTCAGCTCGGCGGTGGAGGCGCCGGTGACCATGTTGCGGGTGTACTGCACATGGCCGGGGGTGTCGGCGAGGATGAAGCGGCGCCGGGGCGTGGCGAAGTAGCGGTAGGCCACGTCGATGGTGATGCCCTGCTCGCGCTCGGCGCGCAGACCGTCGGTGAGAAGGGCGAGGTCCGGGCCCTCCTGGCCGCGGCTGGCCGAGGCGCGCTCCACGGCCTCCAGCTGGTCGGCGAGGACCGACTTGGAGTCGTGCAGCAGCCGCCCGACGAGGGTGGACTTGCCGTCGTCGACCGAACCGGCGGTGGCGAACCGCAGGAGGGTGGTGGCGGAGAGTTCCGTGGTCGTGGTCATGCTTAGAAGTACCCCTCGCGCTTGCGGTCCTCCATGGCGGCCTCCGAGAGCTTGTCGTCGGCCCGGGTCGCGCCCCGCTCGGTCAGCCGGGAGGCGGCGATCTCGGTGATGACCTGCTCCAGGGTCACTGCGTCGGAGTCGACGGCTCCGGTGCAGGACATGTCGCCGACGGTGCGGTAGCGCACGAGGCGCTTCTCGACCGTCTCGCCGTCCTTGGGGCCGCCCCACTCACCGGCCGTCAGCCACATGCCGCTCCGCTGGAACACCTCGCGCTCGTGGGCGAAGTAGATCTGGGGCAGCTCGATGCCCTCCCGGGCGATGTACTGCCACACGTCCAGCTCGGTCCAGTTGCTGAGCGGGAAGACGCGCACGTGCTCACCGGGCGCGTGCCGCCCGTTGTAGAGCTGCCACAGCTCGGGGCGCTGACGGCGCGGATCCCACTGCGAGAACTCGTCCCGCAGCGAGAAGACGCGCTCCTTCGCCCGTGCCTTCTCCTCGTCCCGCCGCCCGCCGCCGAAGACGGCGTCGAACCGCTCGGACTGGATCTTCTCCGTCAGCGGCAGCGTCTGCAGCGGGTTGCGGGTGCCGTCCGGGCGCTCCTTGAGCACACCGCGGTCGATGTAGTCCTGCACGGAGGCGACATGCAGCCGCAGGTTGTGCTTCGCCACCGTGCGGTCGCGGTACTCGATGACCTCGGGGAAGTTGTGCCCGGTGTCCACGTGCAGCAGCGCGAACGGCACCGGCGCCGGGGCGAACGCCTTCAGCGCCAGGTGCAGCATGACGATGGAGTCCTTGCCGCCGGAGAACAGGATCACCGGGTTCTCGAACTCGCCCGCCACCTCGCGGAAGATGTGCACCGCCTCGGACTCGAGGGCGTCCAGGTGGGACAGGGCGTACGGGCCGCTGTCCGTGCCCTCCTGGATACCGGCGACGGTCGTCATGCCAGTCCCCTTTCGCTGAGCAGCGCGTACACGGACGCCGCGGACTCCTGCACGGTCTGGTGCTGCGACTCGATCCGCAGATCCGGCGACTCGGGCTCCTCGTAGGGGTCGTCGACGCCCGTCAGGCCCTTCAGCTCGCCGGCGGCCTGCTTGGCGTACAGGCCCTTCACATCGCGCACCGAGCAGACATCGACCGGGGTGGCCACGTGCACCTCGAGGTACGCCGTCCCGTTCTGCTGGTGGCGCTTGCGCACCGCCTCCCGGCTGTCCGCGTACGGCGCGATGACCGGGACGAGGGCCTTGACGCCGTTGCTGGCCAGCAGTTCGGCGACGAAGCCGATGCGCTGCACGTTGGTGTGCCGGTCCTCCCGGCTGAAGCCGAGGCCCGCGGAGAGGAACTCGCGGATCTCGTCGCCGTCGAGCACCTCGACCCGGTGGCCCTCCTCGCGCAGCCGGCCCGCCAGCTCGTGGGCGATGGTGGTCTTGCCCGCGCTCGGCAGACCCGTGAGCCAGACGGTGGCTCCGCTCGTCACGTGTGTCTCCTGAATCTCTGTCATGGTCAGCCGTGCAGCCCGCACTCGGTCTTGGCGCGGCCCGCCCAGCGGCCGGCGCGTGCGTCCTCGCCCTCCAGGACCCGGCGGGTGCAGGGTGCGCAACCGACGGAGGCGTAGCCGTCCATCAGCAGGGGGTTGGTCAGCACGCCGTGCTCGGCGACGTACGCGTCCACGTCGTCCTGCGTCCAGCGGGCGATCGGCGAGATCTTGACCTTCTGCCGCTTCTCGTCCCAGCCGACGACCGGGGTGTTCGCGCGGGTCGGGGACTCGTCGCGGCGCAGCCCGGTCGCCCAGGCGTCGTAGTCCTTGAGGCCCTCTTCCAGCGGCTGGACCTTGCGCAGTTTGCAGCACAGGTCGGGGTCGCGGTCGTGCAGCTTCGGGCCGTACTGGGCGTCCTGCTCGGCGACCGTCTGGCGCGGGGTGAGCGTGATGACGTTGACGTCCATCACCGCCTCGACCGCGTCGCGGGTGCCGATGGTCTCCGGGAAGTGGTAGCCGGTGTCGAGGAACACCACGTCGACGCCGGGCATCGCGCGGGAGGCGAGGTGGGCGACCACCGCGTCCTCCATGGACGAGGTCACGCAGAAGCGCTTGCCGAAGGTGTCGGCCGCCCACTGGAGGATCTCCAGCGCGGAGGCGTCCTCCAGGTCACGGCCGGCCTGCTCGGCGAGCGCCTTGAGTTCGGCGGCCGTCCGTTCCGTCTGAGCCGTGGTCATATCTCGTCCCCTCCGTCGTCGGCTCGTCGAAGCCCCTGGGCGAGAAGGCCCAGGAACTTCAACTGGAAGGCTCGATTGCACGCCGCGCATTCCCACGCGCCGTGGCCCGCTTCGCTCGGACGCAGGTCCTCCTCGCCGCAGTAGGGGCAGTAGAACGGCGCCGCACGCTCGCTCACGACAGCGCCTCCTCAGAGGCGCGTGAAACCCAGGTCGCGAACCGCTCGCCGTCCTCGCGCTCCGCCTGGTAGCGCTTGAGGACCCGCTCGACGTAGTCCGGCAGCTCCTCCGCGGTGACCTTCAGACCGCGGACCTTGCGGCCGAACCCGGCCTCGAGGCCGAGCGCGCCGCCCAGGTGCACCTGGTAGCCCTCGACCTGCTCGCCCTTGTCGTCGAGGACCAGCTGGCCCTTGAGACCGATGTCCGCGACCTGGATACGGGCGCAGGCGTTCGGGCAGCCGTTGAGGTTGATGGTGATCGGCTCGTCGAAGTCCGGCAGGCGCCGCTCCAGTTCGTCGATGAGCGAGGAACCGCGCTGCTTGGTCTCGACGATGGCGAGCTTGCAGAACTCGATGCCGGTGCAGGCCATGGTGCCGCGCCGGAAAGAGGACGGCCTCGCGGTGAGGTCGAGCGCATCCAGGCCGTCGACCAGGGAGTCGACCTGCCCCTCCTCGACATCGAGAATGATCATCTTCTGCTCGACGGTGGTGCGGACCCGGCCCGAGCCGTGCGCCTCCGCGAGGTCGGCGATCTTCGTGAGGGTGGTGCCGTCGACGCGGCCGACGCGCGGGGCGAATCCGACGTAGTAGCGGCCGTCCTTCTGGCGGTGGACGCCGACGTGGTCGCGCCACTGCTGGGCGGGCTGCTCGGGAGCGGGACCGTCGACGAGCTTCCGGTTGAGGTACTCGTCCTCGAGGACCTGGCGGAACTTCTCCGCACCCCAGTCGGCGACGAGGAACTTCAGGCGGGCCCGGGTGCGCAGCCGCCGGTAGCCGTAGTCACGGAAGATCGACAGGACGCCCTCGTAGACGTCCGGGACCTCCTCCAGCGGCACCCACGCGCCCAGCCGCACGCCCAGCTTGGGGTTCGTGGACAGACCGCCGCCGACCCAGACGTCGAAGCCCGGCCCGTGCTCGGGGTGCCGTACGCCCACGAACGCCACGTCGTTGATCTCGTGGACCACGTCCAGCAGCGGCGAACCCGAGATGGCCGTCTTGAACTTGCGGGGGAGGTTCGAATACGCCTTGTTGTTCAGGACGCGGCGCTTCATCTCCTCCAGCGCCGGGGTGGGGTCGATGATCTCGTCCTCGGCGATGCCGGCGACCGGGGAGCCGATCATCACACGGGGCGTGTCACCGCAGGCGGTGACCGTGGACAGACCCACCGCCTCCAGTCGGTTCCAGATCTCGGGCACGTCCTCGACCCGGATCCAGTGGTACTGGACGTTCTGCCGGTCGGTGATGTCGGCGGTGCCGCGCGCGAACTCCTGAGAGATCTCACCGATGACGCGCAGCTGCTGCGTGGTCAGCGCCCCGCCGTCGATGCGTACCCGCATCATGAAGTACTTGTCGTCCAGCTCCTCCGGCTCCAGGATCGCGGTCTTGCCGCCGTCGATCCCGGGCCTGCGCTGGGTGTACAGGCCCCACCACCGCATACGGCCGCGCAGATCGTTGGGGTCGATCGAGTCGAAACCCGCCTTGGAGTAGATCGTCTCAATGCGTGTCCGCACATTGAGACCGTCGTCGTCCTTCTTGAACTGCTCGTTGCCGTTGAGCGGGGTGAAGTGACCTGCGGCCCACTGACCCTCGCCACGGTGACGGCTCACCTTGCGGCGGGGCGTGGCGGGATTCTGGGGGGAGGCGGCCATGGTGGGTACGTCCTTCGGGACAGGCGATCAGGCGGTGTCGGCGCACAGCGCCGTCGATGAGGGTGGCAGGTGGGCGGCTCTGACCTGCGCGCGGGCACACGAGAAGCTGTGCGCGTCCTTGCGCGAGGGCGGAAAACGGAGAAACCCGACTGGCTGGAGGCTGTCAGCTCGCCGGACAGATGGCGCTGGACATGCGGCCGAGATCGACGTGCCGTCGACTCACCAAGGCAATTCCAGTTCCAGACATGACGAAAGCGTGTCATGGCGATCTGGACACAGTCCAGCTTCGTCCATCATGCGGACACCCTTGTCCCGTTATGTGGGACCAGGGTGTCGTCGGTCACATCACCCGGACGCGCTCGCGTCCGCGCAGGTCAGAGGGCGTGCGCCCCTGGCCAGGGGCCCGGGGCGGCAACCTCCGCCTGCTCCTCGACCTTCGTGTCGAACAGCCGGAACCCGCGACGGCGGTAGTTCTCCATCGCGTGCTCCCCGTCCAGGCTGCACGTATGCAGCCACACCCGCTTCGTCGGCGTCCGCCGCGGCCAGCGGTCCGCGAGGTCCCAGGCACGGGCGGTCCCGTACGACAGCAGGTGCCCGCCGATCCGCCGCCCCCGGAAAGCCGGGAGCAGCCCGAAGTAGACGATCTCCACGACTCCGTCGTCCTGCGGCTCCAGCTCGACGTATCCCGCGGGTGTGCCCCGGTCGTAGGCGACCCAGGTCTCCACGCCCGGCCGGTCCAGGTGCTCCTGCCAGCGCGCGTACGTCCAGCCGAGCCGGTCGATCCAGCGGATGTCCCCGCCGACCGACGCGTACAGGAACCGGCTGAACTCCGGCGACGGCACCTCGGCGCGGAGGATCCGGACATCGCCCTCGGGGGCCGCGGCGGGCAGCAGATCGCTCGGGGACGTCTGCTCCAGGGACCACGTGGTCACGGTCATGCTGCTCATGCGGCCAGGGAATCACGACGGCGAGCGGTACGACAAAGGCCCCCGGCGCCCTGCCCGGCCGTTCGGCGCGCTACCTCAGCGTGTCGTCCACCGCGTCCAGTGGCACCGCGTACAGCACCCGCCCGTCGGCCGGCCCCGATCCGTCGTCGCTCGCCGCGCCCTGAGTGAGCGTCCACAGCTCGCCCGTCTCCCGCCAGTACGACAGGGACGCGGTGTGCCGGCCCCAACAGGCGTGGGTCTCGTCGACCGCGCAGGTGGCCGTCTGCGCACCGGAGGTGGTCTGCCGCCACAGCGTGCCGTGCCGCCCGCCGACCGAGGGGGCGCGGTCGACGTACCAGTCGGTCCGTGCCGCCCCGTCGCGCCGGTGCGACAGTACGCCCTGCACCCCGGCCGCCGCCGTCGTGTAGGCCTCCGCCGCCCTGACGTCGCCGTGTGCGTCCGTGGCGAGCAGGCCTGCGCGGCCGGGCGCCGTGCTGAACGAGTACCGCCACACCCGGGCGGTGCGCCCGTTGCCCCCGGGACGCAGCGACTCGCCCGCCACCAGGCTGGCCGGGATGGTGGTGCGGTCGAGGGAGAGCGTGGAGAAGCAGGGCACCCCGTGGTCGTCGGCCGCCGAACAGGGGCCGCCGGCCAGCCGGTAGGAGCCGGCCGTCGGCAGCACGTACTGGTAGCCGTCCGCGGCGTAGCCGCCGTCGACCCGTCCGATCGTGGCGCCGTCGACGTTGGCTCGCAGGATCCGGTGCAGGTCGAACACCAGCAGCGAGTCGCGTGCGGTGACGAACAGTTTGTCCCGGTACCAGACCATGCCGGACAGGCCGGTGCGGACGGCGGTGAAGTCCTGGCCCCCGGCGCGCGGAGCGACCAGCAGGACCCAGCGGTAGGCGAGGCGGTAGGGGTCGTCGGCGTCGACGAAGGCGATCCGGGCCAGACCTCGCTCGGCGGCGGGGCCGCCGGGGCGGTCCTGGTGTGTCCAGCCGGACAGGATGACCCGGTCCGGGCCCCACAGGCCGTCGGCCTCGGCGTCCCCGGAGGTGGTCACGGACCGCGGCGCCCACTGCGGGGTCGTCGCGTCGTCGTGGTCCCAGCAGTACGCGCGCGTGGCGGCCGGCCGCACGGGCAGCGCGGCGGTCTCGGCGGCGTCGCACGCGGACCGGTCACGCATGGTGCGGTCGGCGGAGGACAGGACGCCGTGGACATCGACGGCGCCGCCCATCGCGCGGGTCAGCGTGTCGAGGGTGCGGTGGTCGGTGAGGTCCTCGTGGAGGCGGAGCTTGGCGGTCTCGGCCGCCGCGGTGACACGGGTCAGGCTGCCGGGGTTGTCGCCGCCCGCGGCCTGCGAGGTGCTGATCAGCGTGGCGGCGGCGGTCAGCGCCAGCGCGGTGCCGGCCAGCGTCGCCCGCAGCGCACGCCCCCGGCGCCTGCGGCGGTGCCTGCCACGGTGCTTCATACAACCTCCCGGCGTAGGCCAACTGCTCCTCGTGGTCCGTACGTTGACTTCAGAAGCGGGTGGGGTGGCCTGTAAGGAGGGATGCTACGGCAGACGGATGGAGGACCGGTCGAAGACCCGGGAAAAGCAGGGTTATCCCCACGTTCGGGTGCGCCGAGCTCTCACCACCGCAGGCGCCGTCGAGTGCGGCAGCAGGTCGTTCGGGTCGTCCGGGGTGAGCAGGTCCACCTCCGCCGACTCGCGGAAACGATACGGCCGGTGTTCCAGGAACGCCCCCAGATACCGCCGTACCCGGGACATCTCGGCGCGTACGGTGACCGTGCGGGCCGGGTCGCCGAACAGGTCGGACGCCAGGGCCGCGGCCGTGCGGCCCTCGCGGTGCAGGGCCAGCAGGTACAGCATTTCCGCGTGCCGGGGGCTGAGTTCGTGGGTCCAGGAGCCCGTGTCCCCGAAGACCGTCACCGACCAGCGGCGCGGGTGTGCGACGTCCAGGACGATCCGGGTCACCTGCGCGGGCGCGGGGGCGTCCACGGCGCGGATGAGCCAGCCGCCCGGCAGCGGCTCCACCGTGCAGGGACCCAGCGCCGGCAGCAGACAGCGGCCGGGCCCGAGCGACGCGGGCAGCGCCACCCGGCCGGTGTACGGCATCCCGGTCACCGCCGCCGTCCAGCCGTCCTTGTCCACCGCCACCGCCCGGCCGCCGAGCCGCGCGAGCAGCGGCGCCGCCACCGCGCGCAGCCCCTCCAGCGCGTTCAGATGCATCTCCCGCAGTCTGGCCTCCGCGAGCCGGGCCACCGACTCCACCCACGCGAGCGTCGCCGGATGCATCGTCTCCAGCGGGCCGCTCACGTCCACCACCCCGATCAGCCGGCCGTCGCGCGGGTCGGTGATCGGGGCGCCGGTGCAGGTCCAGGAGGCGTGGGAGCGCACGAAGTGCTCGGAGGCGAAAACCTGTACGGGCCGCCGGGTCACCGCCGGGGTGCCCACGCCGTTGGTGCCGACGACCCCCTCGCCCCAGTCCGCGCCCGGCTCGAAGCCCAGCCCGTCCGCCTTTCGCAGCACCGGCGCGCTGCCCTCGCGCCACAGGATCCGCCCGTCCGCGTCCGCGACGACCATGATGTGGTGCGCGACGTCCGCCACCGACAGCAGGCCTTCGCGCAGCACCGGCAGCACCTGCCGCAGCGGGGAGTCCTGGCGGCGGCGCTCGATCTCGTCACGGCCCAGCGGGTCGGCACGGACGTCGTGGTCGGGGTCGACCCCGCGGCGCAGCATCCGCCCCCAGGACGCCTCGATCACCGGACGCGGCGGGACAGGAGCGCGCTGCCCCGCGAGCGTCGCGCTGCGCACCTCGCTGAGCAGGCGTGCCGCCTGCCCGACGTCCAGGGCGGCGAGCCGCGTGACCTCTCTGGCCGAATACGCCACTGGAAACCTCCCCCAAGGCTGTCCGTCCCCGTCGACGGATTCCGGCCGGAGGCGTCCCCCGGCCGGTGTCGACGATGGTCCTCATACTGCCGTCTACGGTCGGCGGAGGGGCGAAGTCCGGCCAGAGCGGGCGCGGCTTGCAACCCTTTGCAACCCTGGCGGAGGGCCAAGCTGTGGTTGAAACTTGTGCAACGCCGCTCAGACGGCGTCCGCGCTCCTTGAACGGGGCCGGCAGGCGGGGGTGGTGCCGAGTCGGCGCAGCACCACCCCCGCCGCCATCGATCCCTATGGTCCTGTGGCCGGAGTACCTCAGGCGACCGGCCGCGCCCGCTCCACCACCGTGGCCAGATCCAGGGTGTGCGGCAGGGTGCCGAACGCCGCGCCCCAGTCGCCGCCCAGGCGCGAGGCACAGAAGGCGTCCGCGACCTCCGGGGGCGCGTACCGCACGAGAAGCGCCCCCTGAAGCACCAGCGCGATCCGCTCCACCAGACGGCGCGCCCGGGCCTCGATGCCCTCCAGGTCGGCGAGTTCGGTGAGCAGGTTCTTGATCGCGCCGTCCAGACGGTGGTCCGCGCCGCGCGCCCGGCCCACCTCCTGGAGGAAGGCGTCCAGGGCGTGCGGCTCACGCTGGAGCGCGCGCAGCACGTCGAGCGCCTGCACATTGCCCGCGCCCTCCCAGATGGAGTTCAGCGGCGACTCGCGCAGCAGCCGGGGCATGCCGGACTCCTCGACGTAGCCGTTGCCGCCGAGGCATTCGGCGGCCTCCGTCACCACCGGCGTGCACCGCTTGGTCACCCAGTACTTGGCGGCCGGCACCGCGAGCCTGAGGAACGCCCGCTCCCGCTCGCTCCCCTCGTCGTACGCCGCCGCCAGCCGCAGCCCCAGCGCCGTCGCCGCCTCCGACTCCAGGGCCAGATCCGCGAGCACGTTGCGCATCAGCGGCTTGTCCAGGAGCCGCCCGCCGAACGCCTCCCGGTAGGTGCAGTGGTGGATCGCCTGCACCACCGCCTGCCGCATCAGAGACGCCGAGCCGAGGACGCAGTCGAGCCGGGTCGCCGCCACCATCTCGATGATGGTGCGCACCCCGCGCCCCTCCTCGCCGACCCGGCGCGCCCAGGTGCCGTCGAACTCCACCTCGCTGGAGGCGTTGGAGCGGTTGCCGAGCTTGTCCTTCAGCCGCTGGATCATGAACACGTTCCGCGTGCCGTCCTCGAGCACCCGCGGCACCAGGAAGCAGGTCAGCCCGCCCGGGGCCTGACCCAGTACCAGGAACCCGTCCGACATGGGCGCCGAGCAGAACCACTTGTGGCCCGTCAGCTCGTACGTCCCGTCCTCGGCGAGCGGCCGGGCAGCGGTCGTGTTGGCACGTACGTCGCTGCCGCCCTGCTTCTCCGTCATGCCCATCCCGAAGATCACGCCGGCCTTCTCGGCGGCCGGGCGCAGCCCCCGGTCGTAGACCAGGGAGGTCAGCCGGGGCTCCCACTCGGCGGAGAGGACGGGATCCGTGCGCAGCGCGGGCACGGCGGCGTGGGTCATCGACAGCGGGCAGCCGTGGCCCGCCTCCACCTGGCTCCAGATCACGAACGACGCCGCCCGGCGCACATGCCCGCCCGGCCGCGACCAGGCCGCGGTCAGTCCCGCGGCGACGCCCTTGCCGAGGAGGCGGTGCCAGGAGGGGTGGAACTCCACCTCGTCGATGCGGTTGCCGTAGCGGTCGTGGGTCCGCAGCTTGGGTGGGTTCTCGTTGGCCTGCGCCCCCCACTCCTGCACCTGCGCGGAGCCCGCGCTGAGCCCGAGCCCCGACAGCTCGGCGCGCACCTCGTCCAGGAGCGCGGGGTCGAGATGCCGCTCGACGGCCTCCACGAGGGCGCGGTCAGCGGCGAAGACGTCATATCCGACCAGCGGCGGAGCCTGATTGGTCACGGTGTGCGTGCTGGCTGCCATGCAGCGAACCTACCCCTCGGTACGCGATCGGTCACCCGTATCGCCGACGGGATGCGCCACACCGGACCCCGCAGCACTGCGGGGTGAGTGGGGGCCCGGGCGGCGGATACCGTTAAGGCGTGCAGTCAGCAGCAAGTGATACCTCCGAGCGGCCCTCCGGCCGGCTCCACCGGGCGCGTGCCCTCTACCGGAACGTCTCCAAGCGCAGGACCGCCTGGCTGCTGCTGAAGGACATCGTCAACTCGTGCATGGAGTACCGCGTCCTGGGGCTGGCCGCCGAGGCGGCCTTCTTCACCCTGCTCTCCGTACCGCCGCTGCTGTTGTGCCTGGTCGGACTGCTCGGCTACGTCGACCACTGGACCGGGACCGACACCATCCAGAGCCTGCAGAACAACATCCTGGACGCGTCCCGCACGGTGCTGTCCGACCGGGGTGTCAAGGAGATCGCCCAGCCGATCCTGCACGACGTGCTCAAGGCCGGCCGGCCCGACGTCGTCTCCATCGGCTTCGTCTTCGCCCTGTGGTCCGGCTCCCGTGCGGTGAACGTCTTCATCGACACGATCACGGTGATGTACGGGCTCGACGGCACCCGGGGCATCGTGAAGACCCGGCTGCTGGCGTTCGTGCTGTTCATCGTGGCGCTGCTGATCGGCTCGGTGGCGCTGCCGCTGATGGTGGCGGGTCCGGACGCGGTGGTGAACATCGTGCCGTGGTCCACGACCGTGGTGCAGGTCCTGTACTGGCCGGTGGTCATCGTCCTGTCGATCGTGTTCCTGACCACGCTCTACCACGTGTCCGTCCCCGTGCGGTCACCGTGGGTGGAGGACGTGCCCGGCGCTCTGGTGGCCCTCGCGATGTGGGTGCTGGGCAGCTTCCTGCTGCGCATCTACCTGACGCACACGGTCGAGGGCCCCACGATCTACGGGTCGCTGGCCGCCCCCGTGGCCGTCCTGCTGTGGATCGGCGTGTCCGCCTTCGCCGTCCTGGTGGGTGCCGCCGTCAACGCCGCGATCGACCGCGTGTGGCCCGCCGCGGCGACGGCGGCGGCCCGCGAGGCGAACGAGCGGCTGCGTGAGGAGCAGGCCGCCGAGTACGTGGCCCGCGCCGCCGCGGCCCGCGTGGCCGACCCCGACGACCCGGACATGCCGTCGGAGTTCCCCGAACGGTGGTCCCGCTTCCTGCCCCCGGAGGACGTCACCTCCCGCCTGCGCACGCAGGTGCGCAGCGGCCAGATCCACCCGCAGAAGAAGGAGGGACCTGCGGACTGAGCGCGGGCATAGCCTGACGGGCGTGGCTGTCGACCGAGGATCGGCGACCGCCGGGTACGCCGAGCGGGCGTCCCGGCTCACGGGCGCCGTCGTGTGGACCAACCTGCCCTCCACCAGCGGACGGCCGGTGCTGCCCGACGGCTGCATGGACCTGCTGTGGACCGAGGGCCGGCTCCTGGTCGCCGGCCCCGACACGCGTGCGTACCGCCCGCAGGGCCCGCCCGCCCGCTGGGCCGGCGTCCGTTTTTACCCCGGCACCGCACCCGCCTACCTGGGCGTCCCCGCCCAGGAACTGCGCGACCGGCGCGTCGAACTGGCCGACCTGTGGCCCGCGGCCGAGGTGCGCCGGGTCGGCGGCCGCGTGGACGCCGCCGCCGACCCGGCGACGGCGCTGGAGGAGATCGCCCTGGAGCGTGCCGCCCGCGTCCCGGCTCCCGACCCGCTGCTGGGCGCGCTGGTCGCGGCGCTCGACTCGGGCCGCCCGGTCGCCGCCACCGCCGACCGACTGGGCCTCAGCGCCCGGCAGCTGCACCGCCGCTCGCTCGCCGCGTTCGGCTACGGCCCGAAGACCCTGGCCCGCGTGCTGCGACTGCAGCGCGCCCTCGCGCTGGCCCGCTCGGGGGTGCCCTTCGCCGAGACCGCGGCCCGCGCGGGCTTCGCCGACCAGGCGCATCTGGCCCGGGACGTGCGGGAGCTGGCGGGAATGCCGCTCACGGACCTACTCGCGCGGGGATAGGTCCGCGAACAGGTCCACCCCGTTGCCGTCGGGGTCGTGCACGACCGCGTACCGCATCCCCCACACCGCGTCCCACGGCTTGAGCTCGCCGTGGTGACCCGCGCCCACCAGGTCCTCGTAGAGGCCGTCCACCTCGGCGGGGGAGCCGCACCGGAAGGCGAGCGAGACGCGTCCGCCGCCGGCGGGCGGCCGCCACCCGGGGTGGAAGGACCGCACGGTCTCCTCGGGATCCAGCGCGAACCGCAGCCCACCGGGCAGTTCCGCCTCGACGTGCGGCAGCTCCTCGGCGCCCTCCGGGAAGACGAGTCCGAGGCGACGGTAGAAGGCGAGGGAGGCGGCCAGGTCGGAGACCACCAGGCCGATCACATCGAATCGTGGAGTCATGCGGCCACGCTAGGCGGGCGATCGGGGGCGGGTCTTGAAGGAATCGGACAGGGACCCGGAGGCCGAAAGTTTCGGTGCTCGCCTGCCGTTGGGACGGCCCCGCAGCACGCCTAGGCTCGGTGCCATGCCGTTCCGCGTCCTCGTGTGCTCCCGCACCACCGCCTACCGCCACGACTCCATCCCTGACGCCGTCGCCTCCGTACGCGACCTCGGGGCCGCGCACGGTTTCGAGGTCGACGCCACGGAGGACCCGGGGGTCTTCGAGACTCCCCTCGGCGCGTACGGCGCGGTCGTCTTCCTCTCCACCAGCGGTGAGGTGCTGACCCCGGCCGGACGGGAACAGTTGACGGCGTACCTGCGGGACGGCGGCGGTTTCGTCGGCGTGCACGCGGCCGCCTGCACCGAGTACGACTGGCCGTACTACGGTGAACTGCTGGGCGCCTGGTTCGACCGGCACCCCGCGTACCAGCCGGGCAAGGCCGTCGTCGAGGACCGCGGTCATCCGGCGACGCGGCACCTGCCCGCCGTCTGGGAGTTCACGGACGAGTGGTACGACTTCCGTACCAATCCGCGTGATGCGGTCAGGGTGCTGGTCTCCGCCGACGAGTCGTCGTACGAGGGCGGCGGGATGGGCGCCGACCATCCGCTCGCCTGGTGCCGTGAGCAGGGCGCGGCCCGGGTCTTCTACACGGCGCTCGGACACGCCTCCGAGGCGTACGAGGACCCCGACTTCCGCGCCCACCTCCTGGGCGGCATCCGCTGGGCGGCCGGGTGGGAGGCGTAGGCCGCCGGGCGTGCCCGCGCGCACTCGCGCCCAGTGTCAGTGCCCCGCCCTAAGGTGGCGCCGAGTCGAGAGGTCCGACGCCGGGAGGGGCTGCTGTGGGCGCGAGCGAGTGGGAGTACGTCACTCCCTACGAGGGCACGGTCGAGAAGTCGTTGGAGGCCCTGCAAGCGCGGGTCTTCCAGGAGGACTACGGCGACGCAGGCACATACCGGAGCCTTGAGGAGCTGTGGGACGACGAGGAGTTCATGAGTGAGGGAACCCACTCCATCCTCGACATCGACCGTGTCGTCCACACCACGGCCGCCCCGTCGTCGTACAACATCCGGGACTACGGAACGCTGCGCCCGCTGGCGCCCGATCGCGTCGTGCATCACTTCGGCACCGATCGCCCGACGCCGGGCCGCTTCGAGGAACTGCTCGCCCAGGCACGTACGACCCGCAGGTTCGGGCCCGACGCCGTGGAGACACTGTTCGACGAATGCCGCATGCGCTGGACCGGCGTGTACATCGTCCTGTACACGGGCGACGAGCCGACCCACCTGGGCATATTCGGGTACTCGGGCGACTGACCGTACCGGCGGAGGAGCGTGGAGGGCGACGTGCCGTCGCCGGTCAGCGGGGCGGTGGCGCCGTGCTGGCCCGTTCCACCAGGCGTGTCGACAGTTCGGTGCGGGTGCCCTCCGGTCGTGCGCCGGCCATCATGCGCACCAGCAGCCGGAGTGCCGTCGCGGCCATCTCCCCGAGCGGCTGCCGAACGGTCGTCAGCGGGGGTGTCGCCCACCGCGCCTCCGGCAGATCGTCGAAGCCGACGACGCTGACGTCGTCCGGCACCCGAAGCCCCCGCTCCGCGAGCGCCGCGCACACCCCGAGCGCCATCCGGTCCGAGCAGGCGAAGACGGCCGTCGGCGGCTCGGGCAGGTCCAGCAGTTGCAGCGTGCGCCGGCGGGCGGTCGCCTCGTCGAAGTTGCCGTGGCGCACGTACTCGGGCCGGTACGCGATGCCCGCCGCGGACAGCGCCGAGCGGTACCCGGCGACCCGTGCGCCGCTGCACAGCTTGCGCCGGCAGCCGCCGATGACCGCGATCCGCTCGTGGCCGAGGTTCAGCAGGTGCTCGGTGGCGGCCACCCCGCCCTGCCAGTCGGCGGCGCCCACCGACACCGCACCCGGGGGCGGCTCCAGCACCGGGTCGATGAGGACGTAGGGAACGCGGTGCTGGTCAAGCCAGGCGTACTGGGAGGGGGTCAGTTCGGCGAGGTTGAACAGGACGCCGGCGGAGCCGCGCGCCGACAGCTTGTCGAGCCAGCCGCGCTCCGGGCGCCCGTCCCGGGTGCGGTTCAGGCCCGTGGAGACCACCACCTCGAGGCCCGCGTCGTGTGCGGCCTCCGTCACGCCGTGCAGGATCGCCCCCGACCAGGAGCTCTCCAGCGAGTGCACCACCAGGTCGATGAGAGCGGGCGGCTTGTCGGCCTCGAAGCGGGGTCTTCGAACGTAACCGAGCCGGTCGAGCGCCTCGGTGACACGGCGGCGGGTCTCGGGTGCCACGTCCTCGCGGCCGTTGACCACCTTGGACGCCGTCGGCACCGAGACACCGGCCTCGCGTGCGACGACCGCGAGGGTCGGTCCGGCCGCGCCTGCGGTACGCACCATGGGCCCGCCTCTCCGGCCCCGTCCCGAGGGCCCTGGAACTCCGTTGACGGCAACCACTCATGGCAAGCGCTTTCTACATTAAGGCCGTGGTGAGTTGCTGTGGAAGACACCGGATGCGCGGCGTCGCGAACGGGGGAAGTCATGTGATGTGGGCAGCCCCTGCGGTGAGGAGAGGCCGGATGGACCCTGTGGACGACGTGACCCCGAACCCGGCGCACCCTTCGGACCCCGTGGTCCGCACCCCCTACGGGGCCGTGCGCGGCCGGTACGAGCACGGGGTCGCCGTCTTCCGCGGCATCCCGTACGCCGCCCCGCCCTTCGGCCCCCGCCGCTTCCGCCCGCCGGTGCCGCCCGAGCCGTGGGACGGGGTGCGCGACGCGGGCGCGTTCGGGCCGACGCCGCCGAAACCGCCGTACTCGGAGGCCTTCGCCCGCTATCTGTCCGACCCGGTGGTCGCCGGGGACGACTGCCTGAACCTCAACGTGTGGACGCCCGGCCCGGTTGCCGGGGCCCGGCTGCCGGTGATGGTGTGGATCCACGGCGGCGCCCTGACCCGGGGCTCGTCGGCCGTGCCGGTGTACGACGGCAGCGCCTTCGCCCGTGACGGCGTGGTCCTGGTCACCTTCAACTACCGCCTGGGAGTGGAGGGTTACGGCCTCTTCCCGGACGCTCCGCCCAACCCCGGGCTGCGCGACCAGCTCGCCGCGCTGGAGTGGGTGCACGAGTCCGTCGCGGAGTTCGGCGGCGACCCCGACCGGGTGACCGTGTTCGGCGAGTCCGCGGGCGCGATCAGCATCGGCGCGCTGCTGGCGAGTCCACGCGCCCGGGGGCTGTTCGGTCGGGCGGTGCTGCAGAGCGGGCCGCCGGAGGCCACGGAACGGGAGAAGGTACGGCGCCTGGTGCGGCGCATGGCGGCGAGGCTGAAGGTGCCGGCGACGGCGGCGGCGTTCGCCGCGGTGGACCGCACGGTGCTGGCCGAGGCGCAGGCGGAGGTGGGCCGCCGGTCGAGCCCGATCCTCGGCGGCCCCGCCTTCGGGATCGTCGTGGACGGCGACCTGGTACCGCGCGACCCGCTGGAGGCGCTGCTGGAGGACGCTGCCCGCGACGTACCCCTGCTGATGGGCTGGACCAGCGAGGAGTACCGCCTCTGGCTGGCCCCCACCGGTCTGACCGAACGCATCGACCGCCTGGGCCCGGTCGCCGTGGCCGGCGCGATGGCCCGCTGCCACTGCGGCCCCGAGGTTCCGCGCGGCTACCGCACCGCCCACCCCGACGCGCCCGTCTCCGACGTCGTGGGCCAGATGGTGACGGACCACCTGCTCCGCCACCCCCTGCACCGCCTGGCCGACTCCCGGGCCGACCACGCGCCCACGTACGTCTACGAGTTCGCCTGGCGCTCCAACCGTCCCGGCCTGGGCGCCTGCCACGCCCTGGAGCTGGGCTTCGTCTTCGACAGCGCGGAGGTCCCGGAGTCGGCGAAACTGGCGGGGCCGAACGCCCCGCGCGCACTGGCCCGCGAGATGCACGGGGCATGGGTGCGTTTCGCGACGGACGGCGACCCTGGCTGGCCGGCGTGGGACGCCAGGCACCCGGTGCGGATCTTCGGCGGGGACGGGGAGCCGGTCGCGTACGGCCCCCGCGACACGGAGATGACGCTGTGGGAGGCGGCCCGCACCCGCCCGGAGCCGACCCCCGCACAGGGAAACGGGGCGGTACGGCGGGGCGCGGTGCCGCAATCGGTGGTACGGCGACTGCGGCGTCCGGGCGGGGCGGGGCGGCAGTGACGTGCGCCGCGCACCGGTGTCAGGCGCCCGCCCCCAACGCTGTCGCGATCCCCCCGATGGCCTCCGGCCCCACCCGGCAGCAGCCCCCGATCAGCCGCGCCCCCGCGTCTCGCCACCCCGCGACCTCCGACGCGGTGAACGTCGAGCGGCCGTCCCATGCTCGGGCCTCGGCGTCCCAGGACTCGCCGCTGTTGGGGTAGACCACCACCGGCTTGCCGGTGACCCGTGCCGCCGTCGCGATCGCGCCGTCCACATCCTCGGGCGCGCAGCAGTTCACGCCCACCGCGATCACCTCATCCGCCTCGGCGGCCAGGGCGAAAGCCTCCTCAAGGGGCTGGCCCGCGCGCGTGCGGTCGCCGGAGACGCTGTACGACAGCCAGGCGGGAACGCCCAGGCCGCGCACCGCCCGCAGGAGTGCGGTGGCCTCGTCCGTGTCCGGGATCGTCTCCAGCGCCAGGACGTCGGGACCGGCCGCCGCCAGCACCTCGAGGCGCGGTCGGTGGAAGGCCTCCAGTTCGGCGACCGCGAGGCCGTAGCGGCCCCGGTACTCGGAGCCGTCCGCGAGCATCGCCCCGTACGGGCCGACGGACGCCGCCACCCACAGTGGACGTGTGACGCCCTTCTCCCGTGCCTGCGCTGCCGCTTCACGGGCCAGTTCGACGCTGAGGGAGAGGAGTGCGGCCGCTCGGTCGCGGTCGATGCCGCGCTTCGCGAAGCCCTCGAACGTCGCCTGGTAGCTGGACGTGATCGCCACGTCGGCGCCCGCCTCGTAGTACGCCAGGTGCGCCTCCGTGATCGCCTGCGGCCGCTCCGCGAGCAGCCGCGCCGACCACAGCTCGTCGCTCAGGTCGTGGCCGGCCGACTCGAGCTGGTTCGACATGCCGCCGTCCAGGACGAGGGTCTTGGCGGCCAGCGCCCCGGCGAGGGTGCGAGTGGTGTTGCTGGTCATGACATGACGCTAGTCCACGGGCGGGCGGACACCCGGCGCCGTCCGGTACGTGGGCATCCCGGACGCCCGTCGCGCACCCGTCAGGCCACGCGGATGCCCACGATGCAGGTGTCGTCGTCCGTGTCCGACTTGCTGTAGGTGAGCAGGCGGTCCAGCTGCTGGTCCAGCGTCGGAGACGCGGTGCGCGCGGCCGTCAGCAGCTGCGCCAGCGACTCCTCCACGGAACGGTCACGGCGTTCGATCAGGCCGTCCGTGTACATCAGCAGGGTGTCGTCGACGGCCAGCTGGACCTCGTGCTCCTCGTACGTCGCCTCGGGCACGGCGCCCAGCAGCAGCCCCTTGACCAGGGGCAGCGGCGCCGCCTCGGCGCCCCGCACCAGGACCGGCGGCAAATGGCCGGCCCTGGCCCACCGCAGGGTGTGGCGGGTCGGGTCGTACAGGCCGCAGACCGCCGTGGCGGTGACCGCGCCGGTCAGATGGTGGGCCACCATGTTGAGCCAGGACAGCAACTGGCCGGGGCCGGCGCCGGTCACGGCGAGCCCCCGCAGCGCGTTGCGCAGCACGACCATGCTGGTGGCCGCCTCTATGCCGTGTCCGGCCACGTCGCCCACGCACAGCAGCACCAGCTCGGACGGCAGCAGGACCGCGTCGTACCAGTCGCCGCCGACCAGCTGTTCCGTCTCCGCGGGCCGGTAGCGTACGGCCACCTGCAGGCCGGGAGCCTCCAGCGGGGCCTGTGCCGGGGGCATGATCGCGTGCTGGAGCTGGAGGGTGAGCCGGTTGCGTTCGCTCGCCTGCTGCTCGGTGTGGGCGAGCTGGTCACGGGTGGCGGCGAGCGCGACCTCCGTCCAGTGGTGGGCGGAGATGTCCTGGTAGGCGCCGCGGACGACGAACAACCGGCCGTCGGAGTCGAGCACCGGCTCGGCCGCCACCCGGATGTGGCGCGTCACCCCGTCGGGGCGCTGCAGACGGAAGGCCGTGGACGCGGGACGCCGGTGGTGGAGCAGGGTGCGCAGGAACCTGCCGATGGCGACGGCGTCGTCGGGATGGGCGTGCGCGGGCAGGTTCTCCAGCGGAACCGGGGCGCTCGAGGTGGGTCTGCCGTAGAGGCTGTACAGCTGCCCGTTCCAGGTGATCTCGCCGGTGAGCAGGTTCTCCTCGAAGCCGCCGATCCGGCCGAGGCGCTGGGCGTGCTGGAGCAGGCTCGCCAGGCGCGCCGTCTCGTCCTCGACGCGCCAGATGAGCAGGACGCTGCCGGCGTGCCGGCTGATGTGGATGTCGGCGACCGCAGCCAGCGGGACGTCGTCCACCAGGGCGGTGAGCCTCATCCGGTGGGCGCGGAACGGCTCCCCGGTGGCGTACACGCGCTCGATCCGGTCGAACAGTTCGCTCTCGCCGGCGGCCAGCGGGTACGCCTCCAGCAGGAGGGCACCGTTGACGACGCCGCGCGGCCGGCCGGCCGGGTCGAGGAAGCGGCTGTTCACATGCTGGATGCGGAAGTCGACGAGCTCCCCGCCGTCGTCCAGGTGCGGCACGAGCACCAGGGCGGGGTCGTGGAGCCCGTCGGCCAGGTCCATCAGCTCGGCGACGTGCGGCAGGACCCCGGGCCTCGGGACGCCGTCGGGGTACTGCACGGCGTAGGTCTCCAGCGTGTGGGCGCACAGCTCGGCCAGGGCCTCGACCTGACGGACGATCCGCGGTGGCTGCGGTCCCAGCGGCGAGGGCCAGACGATCTCCAGCACTCCGTGGATCCGCCCGCCGGTACCGGCCGGAACGGCGACCCTGCCGCCGTCCGGGTGGAGGTGCTGACCGATGGAGGGCAGGCCGGTCTCGGACAGGGAGCCGATCCAGTGCCCCGCGCGCTCGGCCAGACCGCGGCGAGCGACGGTCGCCACGCCCGGGGGCACATACCGCCAGCGTCCCGCCTCCGCCGATGAGAACCCGGCACTGCCCGCGAGGCTGAGGGAACCGTCGGAGCCCACGGCCCAGATGGCCACGGCAACGGCGCCGAGCGGGGTCAGGGCGTGCTCCAGCAGGGAGTCGGCGACGGCCTGGGTGTCGTGGGCGGCCAGCGCAGCGCTCTCGGCGGCGCGCAGCCGCACGACGGAAGAGAGGTGCGCAGGCGGGCCGCCCTCCTCGTCGGAGGCCGCCGAGTCCGCGGAGCCGGTCGTCATCGCCAGGAAGGCGGTGGCCACCTCGGAGAGCCGGTCACGCGAGGCCTGGTTGATGACCTCGACGGCGAACTCGAGCGGGGTCGCACCTGCCTGTTTGGCCAGCTCGGCGAGTTGCCTGGCGGCCTGCGCCGGCCCGCATCCCAGCCGCTCGACCAGGATGCCCTTGGCCAGTTCGATCAGGGCACGCCCGTCCGCCTCGGCCTGCGCCGCGCGGACCTCGCGACGCAG
Source organism: Streptomyces sp. NPDC001796 (assembly GCF_042892355.1). NCBI lineage: Bacteria > Bacillati > Actinomycetota > Actinomycetes > Kitasatosporales > Streptomycetaceae > Streptomyces > Streptomyces sp. NPDC001796. Next base: position 367,114 of record NZ_JBIAUC010000005.1, read on the forward strand.
CCGTTCCACGGTCGCGGCGAGTCTGCCGACAGGGGACGTCTGCCCGCGCCCGTCCTCGTCGGCGGCCTCGGCCGGGTGACCGCCGACCGGATCGGGGCCGGCCGGCGGCTCGGCCACGGGCCCGGTACCCGCTGTCGTCGGACCGAGCGGCTCGGCGGTTGCGGCCATATGGCCGAGCGGATCGGGGCCGGCCGGCGGCTCGGCCACGGGCCCGGTACCCGCCGCCGTCGGACCGGACGGCTCGGCGGTTGCGGCCGTCCGGCCGAGCGGCTCGGCGGCCGGGCTCCCGTCCCGCGGCTCGGTGGCGGCCGGGCTCCCGCCCGGGGGCTCGGTGGTGGCCTGTTCACCGGCCGGAGCGCGTACACCCTCCGGCTCGGGCGGTTGCTGGAGATTGCTCACGGTTGGCCTGTTCCTCGGCTGGGACGGCGCCGGTCGGCGCCCGGTCGGTTGGTGCGCACGGTGGGTGCGTCCCTTCCTCAGGCGGGCAGCCAGCGTCGGACGCGGGCGATGAGGTCGTTGGTGTCGACGGGTTTGGTCACGTAGTCGTTCGCGCCGGATGCGAGGCTCTTCTCCTGGTCGCCCGGCATCGCCTTCGCCGTGACGGCGATGATCGGCAGGTCCGCGTACTGCGGCATGGTGCGGATCTCGGCGGTGGCGGCGTACCCGTCCATCTCCGGCATCATCACGTCCATCAGGACCAGCGCGATGTCCGGGTGGGCGAGCAGCATCTCGATGCCCTTGCGGCCGTTGTCCGCGTGCAGGACCTGGAAGCCGTGGAGTTCGAGGATGCCGCTGAGCGCGAAGAGGTTGCGCGCGTCGTCGTCGACCACGAGCACCTTGCGGCCGAGGAAGGTGTCGTCCACGGGCTGCGCGGCCGCGTACTGCGGTTCCTCGGCGCGGACCAGCGACAGTACGTCTCCGGGTTCCTCGGCGGACAGGTGCAGTGTGATGCGTTCGCGCAGTTCGTCCAGGCTGGACAGGAAGTCCAGCGGCCGGCCCCCCGCACGGGACCGCAGGGACTGCTCCTGGGCCAGGTCCACGCGGTGCCCCGTGTGGACGAGCACCGGCACACTGGCCAGCGCGGAGTCGCCCTGCATGGCGTCGAGGAAGCGCGCGCCCTCGTCGTCCGGCATGCCGAGTTCGAGGACGACACAGTGGCAGGGTTCCGCGGCCAGCGCGCTCGCCGCCTCCTGCGCCCCCGCGGCGGTGATGATGTCGATCGCCCCGCGCGGATCGCCGCCGTCCTGCGCGATGTCCGCGACCGCGCTCTCCGCGACGAGGGTGAGCAGACCGCGTGGACGCTCCTCGACGACCAGCAGGCGGCGTCTGCGCTGCCCGAGCGTCTGCTTCGGGCCGGCGGCCGCGAGCGGCGCCGGCACCGCCTCGGAGGGAACCGTCTCCTGCGGCTGTTCCGCCGGCCGGCCGCCGCCGGCCGCCAGTTCCTCGAAGTCGGCGCGTGCGACGGGCAGGTAGAGCGTGAACGTGCTGCCCAGGCCGGGAGTGCTGTCGACCGTGACGGCACCGCCGAGCAGATGGGCGATCTCCCGGGTGATGGACAGGCCGAGGCCGGTGCCGCCGTACTTGCGGCTCGTCGTCCCGTCCGCCTGCTGGAACGCCCCGAAGATCGTCTCCAGTTGCTGCTCGGGGATGCCGATGCCGGTGTCCTTCACCCGGAAGGCCACGACGGGGCCGCCGCGGTGGACGCCCGCGGGCACCTCCCGGTCGGCGGCGGGTTCGATGCGCAGCTCGACGCTTCCCTGCTCGGTGAACTTGACCGCGTTCGACAGCAGGTTGCGCAGGATCTGACGCAGCCGGGAGTCGTCGGTGAGCAGGTCGGCGGGTGCGCCCGGCGCGGTGGTCACCGTGAAGTCCAGGCTCTTCTGCGTCGTCATCGGCCGGAACGTCGCCTCGACGTACTCCAGCAGCTTCCGCAGCGGGACGCGTTCGGGAGCGACGTCCATCTTGCCGGCCTCGACCTTCGACAGATCGAGGATGTCGTTGATCAGCTGGAGCAGGTCCGAGCCCGCCGAGTGGATGATGCCCGCGTACTCGACCTGCTTGGGCGTGAGGTTGCGCGAGGGGTTCTGTGCCAGAAGCTGGGCGAGGATCAGCAGGCTGTTCAGCGGGGTGCGCAGCTCATGGCTCATGTTGGCCAGGAACTCCGACTTGTACTTCGAGGCCAGCGCCAGCTCCTGGGCGCGGGTCTCCAGTTCCTGCCGTGCCTGCTCGATCTGGAGGTTCTTGGCCTCGATGTCGCGGTTCTGCGAGGCCAGCAGCGAGGCCTTCTCCTCCAGCTCGGCGTTGGAGCGCTGCAGTTCCTCCTGCTGGACCTGCAACTCCTCCGAGCGGGCCTGCAGTTCGGCGGTCAGCCGCTGGGACTCCTCGAGGAGCTCGTCGGTGCGGGCGTTGGCCACGATGGTGTTGAGGTTGACGCCGATGGTCGGCATCAGCTGTGCCAGGAAGTCCTGGTGGATCTGGGTGAACCGGGTGACGGAGGCCAGCTCGATGACGCCGAGGACCTGGTCCTCGACCACGATGGGAAGCACGACCAGGGCCCTCGGCACCGTCTGCCCGAGCCCCGAGGAGATGGTCACATAGCCCGGCGGCAGCTCCTCGACGCCGATGGCGCGGCGGCCCCGCGCAGCCTGTCCGACCAGCGAGCGGCCGAAGGGGATGCGAGCGGGGCGCTCCTCGTCGTCGGGATAGCCGTACGAGCCCACCAGCCGCAGTTCGGGGCCGCGCTCGGTGTCCTCCGCGAGGTAGAAGGCGCCGTACTGGGCCTCGACCAGCGGTGTCAGCTCGTCCATGATCAGCTCGGCGACGACGGGCAGATCGCGGTGGCCCTGCATCAGGCCGGAGATCCGGGCCAGGTTGGTCTTGAGCCAGTCCTGCTCCTGGTTGGCCCGCGTGGTCTCGCGCAGGGACTCGACCATGGAGTTGATGTTGTCCTTGAGTTCGGCGACCTCGCCCGACGCCTCCACGGTGATGGAGCGGGTCAGGTCTCCCTCGGCGACGGCGCTCGCGACCTCGGCGATCGCGCGGACCTGCCGGGTCAGGTTCCCGGCCAGTTCGTTGACGTTCTCCGTCAGCCGCTTCCAGGTGCCCTCGACGCCCTCCACCTCGGCCTGGCCGCCGAGCCGGCCCTCGCTGCCGACCTCGCGGGCGACACGGGTGACCTCCGCGGCGAACGACGACAGCTGGTCGACCATCGTGTTGATGGTGGTCTTGAGCTCCAGGATCTCGCCGCGGGCGTCGACGTCGATCTTCTTCGACAGGTCGCCGCCCGCCACCGCCGTCGTCACCAGGGCGATGTTGCGCACCTGGCCGGTCAGGTTGTTGGCCATCGAGTTGACGTTGTCCGTGAGGTCCTTCCACGTGCCCGCCACGTTCGGCACGTTGGCCTGACCCCCGAGACGTCCCTCGGTGCCGACCTCGCGGGCGACACGGGTGACCTCGTCGGCGAACGCCGACAGGGTGTCGACCATCGTGTTGATGACGTCCGCCAGGGCCGCGACCTCGCCCTTGGCCTCGACCGTGATCTTCTGCGACAGGTCGCCGCGTGCCACGGCCGTGGCGACCTGGGCGATCGAGCGGACCTGGCCGGTCAGGTTGGACGCCATCACATTGACGTTGTCCGTCAGGTCCTTCCAGGTCCCCGACACACCCCGGACGATGGCCTGGCCGCCCAGGTTGCCCTCGGTGCCGACCTCGCGGGCGACACGGGTGACCTCGTCGGCGAAGGCGGAGAGCTGGTCGACCATCGTGTTGATGGTGTTCTTCAGTTCGAGGATCTCGCCGCGGGCGTCGACGGTGATCTTCTGGGAGAGGTCGCCCTGGGCGACCGCGGTGGCCACCTGGGCGACGTTGCGGACCTGAGAGGTGAGGTTGCCCGCCATGAAGTTGACGGAGTCGGTGAGGTCGCGCCAGGTGCCCTTGACGCCCTTGACGTCCGCCTGGCCGCCGAGGCGTCCCTCGGTGCCCACTTCGCGGGCGACGCGGGTGACCTCGTCGGCGAAGGCGGAGAGCTGGTCGACCATCGTGTTGATGGTGTTCTTCAGTTCGAGGATCTCGCCGCGGGCGTCGACGGTGAT